>JAWXCG010000322.1:0-73872 GCA_034440555.1 Pseudomonadota bacterium | reverse complement strand
TCAGTTCTACCCGTTCCGCCAACGACAAGTGTTTGTATGAGTCCATGCTGCAATCCTCGACGATTCGTCAAGGTGTTGCACTTCAAATCTGCGGCCGCCATCACCGTGCCGTCGGCCGATATCACCGGCTCCACATTGTCGCCATTGGCCTGCAAGCCAGCACTGGAAACACTGACGCGGACGGTCGTCTGCAGGACACGGTCGCGAACGAAAACATCGGAAAAGCCGTTGCTGTCGCCGGCTACCAAATTTGTCGCGGTGGAAGAGAAAGTGATGTACCGCCCGTCCGCCGAAATGCTGCCATGCGTGCTGACATTATTGCCTTCGACACCCGCAGAACTGACACTCACCCGGGTGGTGATGCCGAGGTGGTTGTCGTGCAGGAAGACATCACGATTGGCATTGATGTCGCCCGGCACCAGATTGGATGCTATCGATTCGAACACTGTGTAACGCCCATCGGCAGAAACCTTGTCGTGATAGCCACTACCTAATCCCAAATCGGAAGAATTCGATGCCTGCAGCCCCAGTGTCGCGGAGTCGGAAAAGGAAACTGCCTCCAATCTCGTTACCTGTGCACCGATGCCGGCGCTGCCAAGGGTCAGTGCGGTGGCCACCGCTAGTCGCAGGCCAAAATCTACCATCTTGGTCATAATTCTTTGCTCCATTGAGGAATACCAAAACACCAAAACAGGCGTCAAAACAGAGGTCAGAGAACGTTTCCCGGCCACCCCAATATAAAGAGTACTCTGACAATTGTTTCCGACACAACCTAAAAGGTACTCTGAAGACTCATGTCGCAGCCTCCTGCGCATGGCCGGTACCTTTGTGGTGACGAAACCTCGACGGTGTACCACACGACAGGAGTCGCCAACGAAAACGGCCCGAAATGCGGGCCGTTCCGGTTTTATCCAAGCGCGATGCTGGTAGGTCAGAGCGCCCTTCCGGCAGCTGTCCGCGCGTATGCAGTCTCGGTAGCGCTAGGAGGATGTCAACGAGATGTGAAGCGATGCGCAGAAGTTGTGGTGTTTTCCAGCGCGCGTCGTCCACATTGGACAAGGTTGGGCACATTGGCGATCTGAACCGTCGGGTTTGCATTACTCGCCAGGTCGGTCGCCATGAATCCCGATTGCTGCCAGCTGAACTGTGCCTGCAGTCAGTTGAATTCAGATGTTGTTCTAGCGTTCACAGAACTTTGAGTCTGGAAACATGGCACGCAATATGCGTTGGGTCCCTGCAGCGAACTGCGCACTTCGGAGCTTTAGTAAACCGGAATGGCAAACGCCGATATTGGCGAGTTTTCGTTTCGCCAGTTGGGTTGGTTCACGTGAATTGCTGGAGTGCAAAGATGTCTGCTTCCCTGCATGCTGTCGCCAAAACGCCGTTCGCCCTGTCGCAGGGGTCGAAGGCATCAGACTTGGCCCCGGACAGGCCGATTCCCAGCACTGCGGCGACGCGGTGGCGCGCGCGATCGGACTATGTAGACCGGATCGCAAGCCTCCATCAAACCGTGCTGGTGGTAGACGACGACAGCGACAACCGCCTATTGATGCTGGAGCTTTTGCGCGCGCAATGCCGCGTTCTGGAAGCCAGCAACGGACTTGAAGCGCTCGAAATCGCCGCGCGCGAGCCACATATCGACCTGATTCTGCTCGATGTGATGATGCCCGGAATGAATGGTTACGAGGTGCTGCAACGTCTGCGCGCCGACGTGCGTACTGCCGATACCGCGGTTATCTTCATCACCGGCCGGGTCGACGAAAAAGAGGAAGAGAAGGGGCTGTTGCAGGGCGCGATCGACTATGTTTCCAAACCGATCCGGCCAGCGATCGTACGTGCGCGCCTGCTCAACCATCTCAACTTGATCGCGCAACGCCAGCAGATGAGGCGTCAGCTGGGCCGCGATGCGCTCACCGGCATCGCCAACCGCCATTGTTTCGACGAAGCGCTGACGCGCATGCGCGATGTCTCGGCGCGTTCCGGTCGGTCATTCAGTCTGGCCTTCATCGATGTGGATTTCTTCAAGGAATACAACGACCTGTTCGGACATCCCGCGGGTGATTTGGCGCTGCGCGAGATCGCCGCAGTGATCGCGCAATATGGCAACGATACGCATGAACTGGCGGCACGCTGTGGTGGTGATGAATTTGCGCTGCTGCTACCCGATGGCTCGGGATTGAACGATCGCCTGGAATCGCTGCGCCGCAATGTGCAGGGTCTTGGCATCGCCCATCCGCACGCGCCTTGGGGCACGCTGTCGGTCAGCGTCGGCGGCATTGTGATGCATGCCGAGTCCGATACCTCGGTGGCAGAACTGTTGAAGCGGGCGGACGTATTGCTTTACGACGCAAAGCGCGCCGGGCGCAATCGTGTAGTGACGCGACTTGACCAGTTCTGACGCGTTGAGCGCATATCAAAGCGTTCGATACCGGGTCAGAACGAAAACAGTCAGCTCTTCAGCGAAGCATCCCGGCACGCATTAACCCGTGTATGACTGGCGCTTAGGCGTCGTGCATAAATAATGTGATTACGCCGGATTTTATCCCGCCTGCTCGGCGCCCAAAGATGCGCGTAGTGGGACTACGCAATCTTTTGGGCAACAACGCAGGCAGGTTAAAGGACTAGCAAGCGTGTCACGTTCGAAGGAGGCACATTATTTCTGCGCTACGCCATATAGAGATTCCGCGGGCCCGTTTGTTCAACCAGGACGCGCACGGATGGTCACGCGCTGGCCCGCTTCCAGTCGTTCCGCTCCGCGGGTCACCAATACGTCGCCCGCGACGACTTTGTCTTCAACGCGCGCAAGCACTGCACCGCGTTGCACCTTTGTGCCTACTTCGGACACGGAAATCACCAGTTCGCTTTCGCCACTTGCGATTCGTGCATCGTGGCGGCGGCTGACGCTGCCCGGTACCCACTGCAGGGGAACGATACGGGTAGCGGTTGCCGCCGCCACTTCAACTACTGCAGGCGGCGGCTCGACAACCACGACCGGTTGAGCGTTGGCAGTGCTGGAGCGATGGACGACGAACACGATGCCGGCGCCGATGGTGATGACGATGGCGACAAGCATCTGTTTACAGGTGGCGCGCATGGCGTGTTCCCTGCGAAATTGTGCGGGGACTGATCCCGGCTGGATCAAGCGACAGCTTGCAGCGGACTGTCGGGAGTGACCTTTGCGTTGACGACTGATGGAGCCGCACGACGCTGGCCTTGCCAGCGCAACGCGGCTGGGGTGAGTAACGCAGTAAATATGAGCGAGATTCCGACCCCGCCGACGGTGACCGCCGCCAGGCTGCCAACCAGCATCACCAACGCCAGCGTCGCCGCAATGACGGCGGGGTTGTTCAGCGAGGCGCGGGTGATATCCATGTCGGGCTCCATTGGTAGGACGGCGCGACAATGCGCCTATTGCATCCCGATCAGACGTGCCTGTGGTAACGAAAGTTTGGTCGCTTGCGACGAAGCGAAGGCAACACTCGACAAAGCGAACGCGGCGGCTGCTCCGCTGTTAGCGCAAGATCGCGATCTTGTCCTTGTACGAGCGCGACAGCTTGACCTCGTGTCCGGAATCCAACACCAGGAGATACTCGCCATTGATATGCGCGCGAAAAGATCGCACACGCGAAAGATTGACGATGGTGGATCGGTGCACGCGCTGGAACTGGCGCGGATCGAGTTGCACTTCGAGTTCGCGCATGGTGGCGCGCAGCACATGCGTCTGCGTCTCAGTGTGGATACACATGTAGTCCCCGGCGGCGTCAATCCAACGAATCTTCGTGGATTCGATGCGCACAGTGTTGCTGCCATCCTTGATCGCGACACGGACGTCCTTTGCCGTCAGGCGCAGGGTGCTGTCACCGGCAAGCGCTTCATCCAGAGTCAGTGATGGTCGCCCGGATAATTCGCCGAGCAACCCGAGCAGCCGCGCGTAATGCGTTTCCGATTCGCGATCGCGCATTGCTTCGCGCACCCGGTGTATTGCTTGGGCGAACCTGCTGTGGTCGATGGGCTTGAGCAGATAGTCCACGGCGCTGGCCTCGAACGCACGAATCGCGTAGTGGTCGCAGGCGCTGACGAAGACCACCAGCGGCATCTGGCCTGCAGGTATTGCGCGCAACGTAGCAAAGCCGTCCAGTCCGGGCATTTGCACGTCGAGAAACATCAGATCGGATGCATGTTCGGAAATAGCGCGCAGTTTCTCGATGCCCAGATACAGACGCAGCGCCTCAAGCTCCTGCTTGAGCGTCACCCGCTGCACCGGATCGGCGTCCAGCGAATAACGCAGGAATGCCGACAGGCTGGTCACCATACGGTTGGCGGTGACGCTGTCCTGGTCGAAGATCAGCGTTGAAATCGCATTCAATGTGTTGAACAGAAAATGCGGGTTGAGCTGATAGCGCAGCATTTTCAGCTGCGCCTGATGCGCCATCGCATGTGCCTGCAGGGTTTCCTGGGTTTGCCATTGCAGCTTGAGGTAGGTCTTGATGCCGAAATAAAGTCCGGCCCAGCTGATCACCACACAAGTAAAGCTGCCCATGTAGGCGATGTAGCCGAGCAGGCCAGACGGGCGGCAATCATCACAGCCCCACTGCAACAGTGCGTAGACATAGGCCTGAGAAATCAGCAACGAACAGAGCAGGATCGGCATCAGCGCGGCTGCCAGGAACACGGGCACCGGGAAGCGCGATAGAGAGCGCAATACATAACGCAGGCCGGTGGTCAGGATCAGGCCAGCCGCCGACGTTCAGTGACCAGAGCAAGCGCTCGCTCGGGCGTCCAGCCAGATCGAGGTCTGTGGTCGAAACAGATGAAGATTCCATATCGCGATGGTATTGACTGCGCGGCCGCATGACGCCGCATTGCGCTTCGGCTCAGCGCGCATCAGGTGCAGCTGGGCGCAGATCACCGCCGCGCTGCGCAGCCTTCACATCACATAGGCAGGGTCGATCAACTCAGGCGCTGGACGATAGCTGGGCACCTGCAGTTGCCGCAGCCGCACGCTTTGGTGGATCAGCGCCGATGCAGCCAGACGGCGTGGTAGTTGCCCGTGGGGTCGCCAGCGCCGCACCCAGAGTTCGTCGTCAC
Organism: Pseudomonadota bacterium; assembly: GCA_034440555.1. Classification (GTDB taxonomy): domain Bacteria; phylum Pseudomonadota; class Gammaproteobacteria; order Xanthomonadales; family Ahniellaceae; genus 0-14-3-00-62-12. Next base: position 68,784 of record JAWXCG010000322.1, on the reverse strand, counting down.
CGCGTCGCCAACGCGGAATCGGCAGCAATTCCATCGCGCGCCAATAGAAGTGCGCGCCCAGTTCATCATGCAGGGGACACGCTGCGTGCTGCGCCATGACACTCGCCAAATCCGGCTGGTTGTTGCCGCGCGTGATGTCGAGGATGGCAGCGCTGACCTGGGGTCGAAAGGTCAATCCAGCGTGCTCGGCTTCCCGTTTCATCCATGCCAAAGGAATACGCGAAAGTCCGGCTTCGCGTTCGGCATAGCCGCCGCCGATATCAGCATGAACACCCGCGAACCAAACCTGGGCGACATCACTGGTGACGCCATCGTTGTCACCGATCGACGACGGCTCCGCCCACAGGTTCTGCACGAACATCGCGCGGCGCTCGTCCAGCGCCAGCGCATGACGCACCGTTTCGACGCTGAGGTTTCGAAACGTGCGCTCGAATGTGCGCGGGCGCCATGGCGAGCCGACCGCGCTGACAGTATCGAAAAGACCTAGAAAACGAACGCGCCTGATGAAGTGGCAATAGGCGTTACGGAAATCTCCCGCGGCCTGGCGATTGCCACGTGTTGCATAACTGGACCACGCAAATGGAACCATTTCGTCGAAGCCGTCGCGCAGCAAACCGACCTTGCTCAGCATTGCCGCCAGTACGCGCACCGCATAGGCGCCGCGGCTGAATCCAAAAAAATACAAGGTATCGCCGCGCCGATAGTGGGACATCAGAAAACGATAGGCCGAGCACACATGCCGTTGCAGCATCACCGCCGAAACCGAATCGACAAACTTGAGCACGCGACGCGACAACGGCAAGGTCAGCGAATCGGGCTCGACGGTGCCAACGCCCGGTTGGTAGTAAATCAGCTGATCATCGCCATCACCGAGCATGCGCACCAAGCGTTGAATGTTGGTGTGCCCGGCTCCGGGATAATTGTTGGTGCCATCGATGCACACCACGATGCGCTTGGCCATGCTCAGATTCCCTCGGGTGTCGTCAGCGGCGCGAGAACATCTTGGCGACGAGGATGTGGACAATGCGCTGGCGCAAGCGTACTCGCAGGCGACGATGGCTCAAGTGGCTCGACACTGATACGGAGCAGGGCAGGTTTTATGTTTGGGCGCTTGACATTTGCGATTACATGCGTAATTGTAGGCATCAATTACGGACGTAATCGTGATATGGCCCCAATCAGCGATGCCGAATCGACAGTCATGGAAGTGCTCTGGCATGCCAGTCCGCTGGGCGCGGACGAAGTTTGCGCGGCGCTGACGCCGGCGCAGGACTGGCAGGAGGCCACGGTCAAGAGCTTGCTCAACCGACTGCTCAACAAGGGTGCGATCAGCGCCGAAAGAGACGGTCGGCGCTATCTGTATCGACCACTGCTCGCGCGTGACGACTATCTTCGGCAGCAAAGCAGCAGCCTGATCGATCGATTGTTCAACGGGCGCATCGCGCCATTGGTCTCCCACTTCAGCACGCAGCGGAAGCTGAGCGCAGACGATGTTGCAGAGCTCAGGAAACTGATCCAGGGGTTTGATCATGAAGTCTGAACTGTTGGCCGCGCTGTTCGAGACGACGCTAGCAATGACTCTGATGCTGGCGATCGTGCTGCCGTTACGGCTGGCAATGCGCCATAGCCTGGGCACGGTTGCTGCGTATCGATTGTGGATGAGTATTCCATTGGTGATGGCGGCCAGCCTGCTGCCTGCTTGGACACCGCTGCGCAATGCGGCGCTTTCCAGCAATACGCTGGCCACAGTCAAGGTGATGTCCGCAGCGGCGCAATCGCGGGCGCCCGGCGCTGATGGGCAAACGCTGATGGTGCTGGGCTGGCTGATCGGCGTTGTGCTGATGGCCGTGCTGCTGACACGGCAACAGAGACGCTTTGTACGCTCACTGGGTTCATTGCAAGCCATTGCGCATGGGGTCTACCGCGCCAGTGCGGCCAGTGCCGTGCCCGCTTTGATCGGCGCACTGCCGCCCCGCATCGTGGTGCCGGATGCATTCGAGCAGCGCTACTCGCCGCTGCAGCAAGAGCTGATCCTGTTGCACGAGCGCACGCACATGCGCTGCGGCGACGCCCAGATCAACGCTCTGATCGCAGCCCTGCGTTGCCTGTTCTGGTTCAATCCTTTGCTGCACTACGCCGCCGTGCGAATCCGTATCGACCAGGAGCTGGCCTGCGACGCAATGGTGCTGCGGCAACGACCCGATGCGCGACGGACCTATGCCGAAGCGATGTTGAACACGCAACTGGCCGATACCGGACTGCCGGTCGGTTGCCAATGGCAGTCCAGCCATCCACTGAAGGAACGTATTTACATGATGACCACACCTCTACCCAGCCGTCTGCGCCGCAGAATCGGCAATGTCTTGATTTCCGCAGTGCTGGGCACCAGCGTTGCCCTGGCATGGGCTTCGCAATCGCCAATGCCGGCTAGCACTGGCATTGCCGATCGCGAGGCTGCATTCGCCCAGGCCTCGCCGCCGCGCTACCCCGAGGTCGCCGCGCGCGATGGCATCAGCGGCAATGTGATGTTGAGTATCGTCATCGGTAGCGACGGCAAGCCCAGCACGATCAACATTGTGCAGAGTCAGCCGCCAGGCGTATTCGATGTGGCTGCGTCGGCAGCGGCTGCAAAATGGACATTCCAACCGGCCATCGAGAACGGCGTCGCCATAGCTTCCGAAGTGCTGGTGCCAATAACCTTCAGCAGCGATGGCGAAACGCCGGCGCCGGCAACTACTCCGGTTCCGCGTGTGCTTGACACGTTGCAGGTGGAAGCGCCAAAAAACTGAGCGGACCGCCCACCATCGGAGCGCGTAAGCATGCGCGCTCCGCTTTGGCTTTTGCGGAACTTCAAGTCGCGTATGACCACGCTGCGCGGCCTGCGTTCAATCTTGGAACGCAATAGTCAGTTTAATTTTTCCGACTGGAACTGTGCGCGTATCGACGTGTCCATTGGGCGCGCATTGGGCGCATGGAGTAGTCGCTATGAAATTTCAATCCGGCAAAACAGTTGCGTCGCAGAACTTTCCGATTCGCAAGAAATCCCCGTGCACTGTTCGGCTGCTGGCATCGATCTCGGTGCTCGCCTGGGGCAGTGTCGTGACGGTGGCTAATGCCGACGCTGGCGGTTACGTCGGCACGCGCAAGGGCGCCAGCTTCGACAACGTCGAGACACGCGGTACCGGTGCCATGGGCGAAGTATTCGGTGGTTTCCGCTTCAACGAAAACTGGGCGTTGGAGCTGGGTGTTTTCGGCATGAGCGAATCTGTTGACCTGCCCGAACAGAGCAGCACGCTTTACGGATTGACCGGCGATCGACTCGAAGTGCGCGGTGCTTCAATTTCGGCGCGCTACACGCTTCCGATCAGTGAACGTGTGCGATTCTATGGGCGTGTTGGGCTGGCCAGTTTCGACGTCGAGCAACGGCTGGAGCTGGAGTACATCCAAATTCAAGGCAATCCGCCGGTAGCGATAGAGGCAACGCGCTCGATCGTCACCCATGGCAACAGCTTGGGTAGCGTAGTCGCCTTGGGCGTGGATACTGCGCTCAGTCAGCGCTGTCGCGTTGGCGCTGAGCTTCAGCACTATCACGCCGATCTGCGTGAGGGGCCAGTAATGGCAGGCGGGCAGCAGGTGAACGTGGCATTCAATCAATCCGGCAGTTTGCGGGCGGCGATGGTGACTTTGGTCGCGGACTTCTAATTCTTCGGCTCGCGTCCCGGTCGGGGCAGCGCTACTTCGTCACTGCTGGTACTTTTGGCCGGTCGACGACGTCGGAGTAGCGCGAATGGCAACGAAAACCAGATTGCACGACGAACAAACCCGCCTTGCGGTGTTGATCGATGCCGATAATGCCCAGCCCTCGGTGATCGAGGGACTGCTCGCCGAAGTTGCCAAGTTTGGCGTGGCCAGCGTCAAACGCATTTACGGCGACTGGACCTCGACCAGTCACACGCAATGGAAGCACAGCCTGCTCAAACACTCGATCGGTGCATTCAAAAAAAGCCCCGCACGAGGCGGGGCTTTTTCAGAAGATCAAAGCATCGCGGCGGAAGCCGCTCCTAGTTAATCAAAGCAACGGCACCAGCATCAGCGCCACCAGATTGATGATCTTGATCAGCGGATTGACCGCGGGTCCAGCGGTGTCCTTGTAGGGATCGCCCACGGTGTCGCCAGTGATGGCGGCCTTGTGCGCTTCCGATCCCTTGCCGCCGAAGTGACCATCTTCAATGTACTTCTTGGCGTTGTCCCAGGCCCCGCCACCGGTGGTCATCGAGATCGCGACGAAGATGCCGGTGATGATGGTGCCAATCAGCAGGCCGCCGAGCGCCTTGATGCCGGCACCCGGGCCCATCAGCCAGTTCATGCCGAACGCGACTACGACCGGCACGAGTACCGGCAGCAGTGAAGGAATGATCATTTCCTTGATCGCCGCCTTGGTCAGCATGTCGACCGCCACGCCGTATTCGGGCTTGGCAGTGCCCTCCATGATGCCGGGGATTTCGCGGAACTGACGACGCACTTCGACTACTACCGAACCGGCAGCGCGACCGACGGCTTCCATCGCCATGGCGCCAAACAGATACGGAATCAAACCGCCGAGAAACAGGCCGATGATGACCGCTGGGTCGGACAACGAGAACTCGACCAGCTTGCCGGCGGCTTCCAGGTTGTGCGTGTAATCGGCGAACAGCACCAACGCAGCGAGGCCGGCCGATCCGATTGCATAGCCCTTGGTGACGGCCTTGGTGGTGTTACCAACGGCGTCGAGCGGATCGGTGATCGCGCGCACTTCCTTGGGCATGTCAGCCATCTCGGCAATGCCACCGGCGTTGTCGGTGATCGGGCCATAGGCGTCGAGCGCAACAATCATGCCGGTCATCGACAACATCGCCGTGGCGGCGATGGCGATGCCATAGAGGCCAGCGAGCGTATAAGAGCCGTAAATTGCTGCGCAGACGGCGATCACTGGCAGCGCGGTCGATTTCATCGATACACCAAGTCCCGCAATGATGTTGGTGCCATGGCCCGTAGTCGAGGCTTCAGCAATTTTTCGCACTGCCGAATACTGCGTGCCCGTGTACAGCTCAGTGATCCAGACAATGGCGCCAGTCAGCGCCAGGCCAATCAGCGTGCAGCCAAATATTGCGTTGGCTTTTTCACCCATCATTTCCTGCGTGATCGGCCAAAAGGCGACTGCAGCAAGCACGGCGGACACGATCACACCGCGATACAGGCCAGGCATGATGCCCTTGCCGTCCTTCGCCGAAACGAAAAAGGTGCCAATGATCGACGCAATGATCGAGACGCCGCCCAGCAACACCGGATACAGAATTGCAGTTGCAGAATCGACACCCACGGTGGCAAACATCAACGACCCCAGCAACATGGTCGCGACCAGAGTCACCGCATAGGTTTCAAACAAGTCTGCGGCCATACCGGCGCAGTCGCCGACGTTGTCGCCGACGTTATCGGCGATCACTGCCGGGTTGCGCGGGTCATCTTCGGGAATACCGGCTTCGACTTTGCCCACCAGGTCGGCACCGACATCAGCGCCCTTGGTGAAGATGCCGCCGCCCAAACGCGCGAAGATCGAGATCAGCGAAGAGCCAAAGGCCAAGCCGACCAGCGAGTGCAACGCCTCTTTCGATTCGATGCCGTTGTGGGTGAGGATCCAGTAGTAACCGGCAACGCCGAGTAGGCCCAGACCGACCACCAACATGCCGGTGATGGCGCCGCCGCGGAAGGCGACATTGAGCGCCGCACTCAGGCCGGAGCGTGCTGCCTCTGCCGTGCGCACGTTGGCGCGGACCGAGATGTTCATGCCGATATATCCAGCCAGACCGGAAAGAACCGCGCCGATGGCAAAACCCACCGCCGTTTGAGCGCCCAGCAGCCAGAAAATCAGGCCGAACAACACCACACCGACAATCGCAATGGTGCCGTATTGCCGATTCAGATAGGCCTTCGCGCCGGCTTGAATAGCCGCCGCGATTTCCTGCATGCGTTCGTTTCCGGCAGGTTTTGCCAAAATCCAGCGGATCGACCAGGCGCCATAGACCAACGCCAGCAAGGCGCAGCCCATCGCGATCACAAGACCGTTTTCTAACAACATAATGAAGACTCCCTCAAACCAAGTAATGACCGGCGGAACTGCCGGAAGCACAAAATCGCGCAATTCTAGGGGTTGAGGCCCGAGTGGGCAATCGTACCGAGCGCAGCCAGGTCATCCCTTCGCTCCCGGCCGTTGTGGAAAAGCCACGTCCAATCCTCGGTCTTGGATTCGGATGAGCGCGCTGGGACGACAGGAAGCGCCGCCTCGGCGCTGCTGCGCAGTTCGAGGAGGGAGCTCCTGAGCTGGGCTTCGCGAGGCCGAAAAACAAAGCCGAAAAACGTGGCCCGGCTGGTCAAGCTCGCGCGAAAACCAAGCGGTCGACCGCAGAGTCAGTAACGAAAATCCATACCGACCAGGAAATTTCGACCGGTCGCGTTGATGCCCGAGCCATGTTCGCGGTAGTTGTGGTCCGCAATATTGTCGATACGGCCCAGTACATCAAAGCTCGGCGTAATCGCATAGCGGGCGGCGATGTCCCAACGCGTCCAGCCCGGGGTGCCGTCCGGATTGATGCGAGGATCGGTAATGTCACGTGCGCTCAGGCGGTCTTGACGTCCGGAGCTCATGCCACCGAAGCTGACCAGCAGCGCATCGGTTAGCTGCCAGTCGACCAGCACGTCGAACGTCAGCGGCGCGATACGGTCGCCGTCGCTGGTAACCCCAGCCAAGGTTTCGGTTCCGCGTGTGAGGTTGATCGCGGCGCGCGTCGAGATGGCATCGTTGATCTGCCAATGCGTGCCGAGTTCGACGCCGTAGCTCTTGGCCCGTGCTGCATTCTGGTTCTGCACCACGAGGCGCCCGCCGGGTGTTACCGCTCCGGTCAGCGCCGAAACGATTTTGTCGGTGAATCGACTTTCCCAGATAAACGCTTCCACGCCAAAGCTGCCGGTGTCGTGTTTGATGCCGATATCGGTGCCGATGATGCGTTCGGGTCCCAGATCGGGATTCGGAATCGAAAAGCGGTTGCCAGGACGGTCGCCGAACACGCCCAGATCGAAGACGTTGGGTGCACGAAAACCGCGGCCGATGTTGGCGACAAGGCGCGTGTCGTCGGTCACCGCGTAGCTGGCGCCGACGTTTCCGCTGAACGCGTTCGGCGCGACGACGACCTGCGGCATGGTACCCGACGCCGGCAGCTTTACCTCGAAATCGCTGTAGCGTCCGCTCAACACCACGTCCCAGCGTTCATTGATGCGCCAGTCGTCGATGGCATACAGCGCACTGCTGCGTTCGGTTGCCCCATTGGGAAAGCGGGGCGCTGCAACGGTCTGCGCGCCGCTGTTGACATTGGTGTTGACCCGGCTGGAGTTCACCTTGTCGTCGTAGTACTCGGCGCCGACACTGAAGCCGTGTACCTCGTCGTCAACGCGGCTCAGCGTGAACGAGGTGCCGTTGAGTCGGTCACGATTGCGCTCTCGCGCCTCGCTTGAGGAACCGGTATTGCGCGTGCGCCGATCATCGATAATGTACTGGCTGCCGATCTGCCAATTGAGTTGATCGAAGCCGAGCAGGTCGACCTCGGTGCTGTGCGTGAATTGCGCGAACTGGCGTTCCTGCGGCTCGAACACTGCCACTGCCGAAGCCGCCGTGGTTTGGCCGAAGCCCGGCACCAATTCGTCATGGCGCGGCGTATTGGGTTGGCGCACAGTTTGCAAGTTCAGACCGAAGCGGCCGGCATCGCCGGTGTCAAAGCCGACTCGGGCACTGCCGGCGAGGGAGCTGAAGTCGCTGTGCGGTCGTTGCTCACCACTGCCGATACGGCGGCCATCGGTATCGACCGACGTCACTGCGATCTGCACCGCGAGCCGGTCCCATCGCAAGGCGTTGCTGACGTGGCCGAGCATCATGTCCTCGCCGCTGTCGGCGCGCATGCGCACCGTGCCCTCAGAGGTGTTTGGCGCCAGATCGAGCGGATCGCGACTGATCAGGTGCACCACGCCGCCCATTGCATCGCTGCCATAGAGCCCAGCGGAGGAGCCGCGCAGCAATTCAATGCGATCCAGATTCTGCCCATCCACCAGTGAAAAATACTGGTTCGGTGCGTTGCGAAAGATGGCGCTGTTGAGGCGGAATCCGTCGACCAGATGCAGCACTTCCGATCCCTTGGCGCCGCGCACAAACACAGCGCTTTGTCCGGGCGTGGTTTGCTGCACGAAGGCGCCGGGCTGGCCGCGCAACGCTTCGATCGGCGTCAATGCATTCTGTTGTAGGCGCTCGGCGCCGACTACGGTGACCGGGGCGGCGATCTTGCTGGCATCTTCGGCCTGCAGCGTTGCAGTGACCTGCACCGTTGCCAGCTCCGCGGCCGCTTTCCTGCGCTTGGGCTTGGATGCCTCGTCGCTGAGTGTCTCCTCTCCCAACACCGGTGCGATCATGCCCACCAGCGCGAGCGTGATGGCGAGGCTAAGCGCTCGCCGGCTGGAGTTTTTTTTGCATGCGGAGGCAAATGATGCCGTGCAGATACTCATAATGAACGGTGTCCATCAGGGATTGGATGAGGTGCAGACCCAATCCGCCGATGCGCCGTTCACTGACCGGCGTAACGGTGTCGACTTCCTTCGGGGCCCGCGGATTGAAGTCCGCGGAACGGTAGCTGAGCCGAATGAAGAGAGCATCCGCCTCAAGGCTGATCTCTACTTCGATCGGGTCAATATTGTGCGGGTCATGCAGCAGCAGGTTTCCGAGCAGCTCATCCAGCACTACCTGTACCGATCCCACCGCTGTTTCCGACACCGCGCGTGCGCTCAACCAGCGCGCCAGACCCGCGTTCAAATGACCAATCGCCGAGCGCCGCCGAAGCAGACGATAGGTGACCTGATTGGCGCTGATTGAATTAGACATACCGGGTCCCTTGTCTGGGCGCCGCTGCCGCATCTACACGATAGCAAACGAATGACATCTAATGTAAACGCGGTTCGGCAGCAAATCCGAACATATGGGTCGCGTAGCAAGGGCAGTCTGATGTGGCCGGGGATTAGCGCTGCTTGCCACGGTCTGCGATGCCGGCCGCGGTGTCTGCTAGATTCGGGACTGTTCTCCGAGCGCCCCGCCTCCATGACCGAACAAAGTCAATTTGCCCTGCTTCGCCAGCGCCGCTTCCTGCCGTTTTTCCTGACTCAGGCGCTGGGCGCGTTCAACGACAACGTATTCAAGAACGCGCTCGTGGTACTCATCGTGTTCAACGTGGTCGGGCTTTCGACCGACCAGCAGCACGAACTGACCAACCTGGCGGCAGCGCTGTTCATCCTGCCGTTTTTTTTGTTTTCCGCGACCAGTGGCCAGCTGTCCGACAAGTTTGACAAGTCGCGTTTGGCGCAGATCGTAAAAGTGCTGGAGATCGCCATCATGGTGGTCGCCTATTTTGGCTTCACCCGGCAGAACATCCCATTGTTGTTGGTATTGTTGTTCATGATGGGCGTGCACTCGACGCTGTTTGGCCCGCTGAAGTACGGCATCTTGCCGCAGCTGCTCAAGCCCAACGAATTGGTCGGAGGCAATGGCCTGGTCGAGATGGGCACGTTCCTGGCGATTCTGATCGGCACGCTGCTCGGCAGCCTGCTGATCAAATTGCCCGAAGATGGCGGTTTCTGGGTCGCCGTGGTCGCCATCGCGATCGCGGTCGCGGGACTGGTCTCGGCGTTGGCGATGCCGCCAACACCCGCGACCGATCCGGCGCTGAAGATCAACTGGAATCTGTTCAGCGAAACCTGGCGCAATCTCAAACTGATCAGCGGCAATCGCACCGTGTTTCTGAGCTGTCTCGGGATTTCATGGTTCTGGTTCTTCGGATCGATCTACTTCACCCAGCTTCCGCTCTATGCCAAGGAAGTCCTGGGCGGTGGCTCCGCGGTCTACACGTTGCTGCTGACGACGTTTTCGATCGGCATCGGATTGGGATCGATTATGTGCGAGCGGCTCTCCGGGCACAAAGTCGAGATTGGACTGGTGCCGTTCGGGGCCATCGGCATGACCTTGTTCGGCGCAGATCTGTTTTTCGCCTGGCCGCATGCGGTTGGCGTACAGAATCATCCAGTCATGCAATTCCTGGCCCAGCCCGGCGCCTGGCGCGTCATGTTTGACCTGTTGGGTATGGCGGTCTTCAGTGGATTTTTCATCGTGCCGTTGTTCGCGCTGGTGCAAAGTCGCTGTGATCCGAAGCGAAGATCGCGCGTGATTGCCGCGAACAATATTCTCAACGCGATGTTCATGGTGGTGGCAGCGGCGATGTCCGCCTTTCTGCTGATCAAGATGAAAGTAAGCGTGCCGCAATTGCTGCTGATCACAGCGTTGCTCAACGCCGTGGTCGCGCTCTACATTTTCACCCTGGTACCCGAGTTCCTGATGCGTTTTCTGAGTTGGGTTCTGGTCAGCACGCTCTATCGCATCAAGGTGGAAGGGCTCGACAAGATTCCGGACGAGGGGCCGTGCTTGCTGGTGTGCAATCACGTCTCCTACATGGACGCACTGATCGTTGGCGGAACCGTGCGGCGTCCGATTCGCTTCGTGATGTATCACACCATCTTCAAGATTCCGGTGATGAACTTCATTTTCAAAACAGCGCGCGCAATTCCCATCGCGCCGGTCAAAGAGGACGCCGCCATGTTGGAACGTGCCTACGCCGAAATCGACAAAGCGCTGGCCGAAGGCGAAATCGTCGGCATTTTCCCCGAAGGTCGACTGACCGATACCGGTGAGATCAACGAGTTCAAGACTGGCCTGGAGCGCATCCTCGCAGCGCGCCCGGTGCCAGTGATACCGGTGGCCCTGAAAGGCATGTGGGGGTCGCTGTTCAGCAAACGCGATTCCACGTTTCGGCGGGCTCGATTACCCAGGCGATTCTGGTCGCGCATCGGATTGGTAATCGACAATCTGGTGCCGGCGGAGCAGGCCAGTGCCACGACCATGGAAGCAAAAGTGCGGGCGCTGCGCGGAGATTGGGCGTAGGGCACAACCGCGCACGCAATCAAGCCCGCCCGCACAATTTCGGAATCACGATCACTTCGGTACCTGTCCAGCGATCGTGCCACATGCGCCGGCGGCTATCGAACAGTGCCCAGATCAAGCCCAGACCCATCGCGAATACTGATACCAGGCTGCAGGCGAAGCGCAAACACGCAGTTCTGATGTCGGGATTGCTTCCTGACTGAGTCTGCACGCGCAGACGCCAGGCGCGCATGCCGATGGTCTGGCCGCCGCGATGCCACGACCAGATGTAGTAGCCAGCGATCAGGGCGAACACGAACAGCTGATAGGCAAAATGCGTGAGCCCCAGGTGTGGCATCGCCGCGCCGCCAGTAAGCGGCAGCAGCAGCGCTGTGCCGACCATCATCAGCGCGGCCAGCGGCAGCAGGTCGTACAGCGCAGCGGCGAGTCGTTTCCAAAGCGGAGCGGGATAGGTAGGTAGCACGACCGTGGGTCTTGAGTTGGGTTGACACTTGGTTCGAAGGAACGAAGTGCGTTGGGGAACCTCTGAACTAGTTCGGAGCCTGGATAGCCCGCAGAGCCAGAGGGCGAAAAAACCGCAGATTGACCAGCTCCGCTGTTGAAAATCGGGGTGTGACAAACGATCACCGCAAGTGCACGCTTTGCGCGCCGGGCACGTGGGAGAATGCTGCATCTTCGCAAGACTTCAGCATGGCAGAAAGTCCCATTCCAATTCGCCCCATTCCAGTTCGCCGCGATTCAACTCCGCCACAGGTCAGCCCATCACGTGCGGAAATCGAGCGCAGCCTGGAACAGGCATGGGCGGAGCACGGACTTTCCGCCAATACTATCGCGGCCTATCGCAGTGACCTGACCTGGGTAGACCGATATCTGCACCAGGCTGCGAAGTCGCTCATGTCTGCCACGCGCGAGGACCTGTATGGCATGCTGGCTGGCCGTGCGCAAAGTGGCTTTAGTGCGCGCAGCAACGCGCGTTTGTTGTCGGCGCTGCGTCAGTTCTATCGCATGCAGCTGCGCGCTGGTCGAATCGAATCAGATCCTGGTGCCTTGATCGAATCACCCAAGCTGGGGAAGCCGCTGCCCAAGGCACTGTCGGAACGCGAGGTCGAGGCGCTATTGAAAGCTCCGGACGTGGAGACTCCGATTGGTCTGCGCGACCGTGCCATGCTCGAGTTGCTCTATGCCACCGGGCTTCGCGTCACCGAGCTGGTGACGCTGGAGACCGACCAGATCAATTTACGTCAGGGTGCGCTGCGGGTGCTGGGCAAAGGTTCAAAGGAGCGCTTGGTTCCGATTGGCGAAATGGCGATCGAGTCATTGCAGCGCTTTGTCAACGAGGCGCGCCCGCTGTTGCTCAACGGCCGATCCAGCAAGGACTTGTTTGTAAGTGCGCGCGGCAGCGCGATAACACGGCAGATGTTTTGGCTGGCGATCAAGAAATATGCGCTCGCCGCAGACATCACCCGCCCGGTTTCCCCGCATGCACTGCGCCATTCGTTCGCGACCCATTTGCTGAATCACGGCGCCGACCTGCGCGCCTTGCAAATGCTGCTCGGGCACAGCAGCCTGTCGACAACGCAGATTTACACGCTGGTGGCGAGAGAAGGCCTGAAGCGCCTGCACGCGGCGCACCATCCGCGTGCATGAGTGTGAACTGGGGCTGGCGGGCCTGTGTCACTTCTGCTCGAACTGTGCGCTGGGCAGGGTCGGGCCTGCGTAGCGCGTGCACAGTTGGACCCTGCGGCGCTTCCTGCCACAATCGGCGTCCCGCACCGGTCTGAACTTTGACAGGAAACTACTGTCTGAGTGTTGTCTTGTTCCCGGACCGCCTCTTACCTCAAGGATTTTCGCGATGTTGAAGCCTGCATTTGCCCTATTCACGATGGTCGCTGGCCTGGCGCTGGCGCCTTCGATTGCGTTGGCCGACGCTGCCAGCGAGCAGAAAGTACGTGACGCAATCAAGTCCATGGCGCCCAACGCCAAGATCGATTCCATCGCCGACTCGGCGTTACCCGGTTTTTATGAGGTGGTCATGGGCGGCAACGTGGTCTACGTGACCACCGATGGCAAGTTCCTGATGCAGGGTCGGGTCTACGACGTGGGCGCCAAGCGCGATCTGACTGAAGCCCGCGAATCGGTTCTGCGCAAAGCAAAAGTCGACGCGGTCAGCGCAGATCAGCGCATCATTTTTGCGGCCAAGAATTCCAAGCACAAAGTGACAGTATTTACCGATATCGACTGCGGCTACTGTCGCAAGCTGCACCAGGAAATGGCGCAGTACAACGACCTTGGCATCACGATTGAATACCTTTTCTTTCCGCGTGCTGGCATCGGTTCTGCCGCATTTGACAGCGCCGTATCGGTCTGGTGTGCCGCCGATCGCAACAAGGCGCTGACCGATGCCAAGGCCGGCACACAAGTCGAGAAGAAGACCTGCGCCAACCCGATTTCCGCTTCTTACGAGCTCGGCCAGCAAGTCGGTGTCACCGGCACGCCCGCTGTTATCGCTGAAGACGGCACCTTGATTGGTGGCTATGTGCCACCCGCCGGCATGCTGGATCGCCTGAACGATCTGAAGGCCAAAGCCAGCCCCTGATTTCCAAGCGACTCGGTGGGCTATGCTCCACCCTGTCGGCTGAATGTGGTCGACTCCATGATGATGATGCTTGCAGGGTGCGAATCGCTGTCGCCGTTCCGACGCGAACGACTGCAGGCTCGGCTCGACCGCGTGGTTTCGGGTCTTAGCCTCGAGGCTTCCGGAAATTTCTTTTACCTCGAAACAGTCCCCGATCAGGCGCTGGACACGGCTGCGCTGGCCGCAATGCTGGGTGCGCAATCGATCGCGCCGGAAGCTGTCGTCGATGCGGTGTTGGTGGTTCCGCGATTCGGTACGCTGTCACCTTGGTCGAGCAAAGCCAGCGAGATTCTGCGCGGCGCCGGATTTTGTGTTTCGCGCGTGGAGCAAGGCCAGTGCTTGCTGATCAAGGGATTTGCGGCGTTGCGCGAGACTGATCGCAACGCGGCGTTGCGCGTGCTGCACGATCCGATGACGCAAAGCGCGGCATTTTCATTCGCAGAACTTGAGCGGGCATTTGCCCGTACGCAGCCGGCAGCACTGGGCGTTATCGCGCTGGGCGCTGATCCAGTCGCCAGCCTGCAGGATGCCAATCGCGAGCTGGGTCTGGCACTGAGCGAGGACGAGATCGAATATCTGATTGACTGTTATCACCGGCTCGGACGCGACCCCAGCGATGCCGAGTTGATGATGTTTGCCCAGGCCAATTCTGAACATTGCCGGCACAAGGTGTTTAACGCCAGCTGGCTGATTGATGGCGAAGCGCAGTCGCGCTCGCTGTTCCAGATGATCAAGAACACCCATGCGCTGTCGCCGCAGGGAACGCTTTCGGCCTATCGAGACAATGCGGCGGTGGTCGAGAATATTGATGTCGCGCGATTCTATGCGCACTCTGCAACGCGCCAATGGCAGGCTGAGCTCGAGCCGGTGGCATTCGCGATCAAATGCGAGACGCACAATCACCCGACCGCGATTGCACCGTTTCCTGGTGCCAGCACCGGAGCCGGTGGCGAGATTCGCGACGAGGGTGCGACAGGTCGTGGTGCCAAACCCAAGGCGGGGCTGACCGGATTCACCGTCAGTGATCTGCGCATCCCAGGCTTGCCGCGCCCCTGGGAAACTGCGCGTTCGTTGCCGCCACGCATGGCCAGCGCATTCGAGATCATGCGCGATGGTCCGCTGGGTGCGGCAGCATTCAACAATGAGTTCGGCCGGCCGGCTCTTTGCGGCTACTTTCGTGCATTCGAACAGGGTGCATTCGATCAAGCGTCGGTCGCAGCTGATGCAGTGGAAAACCCGCTATCGCGCACGGTTCGCGGCTATGACAAGCCGATCATGCTGGCCGGTGGCCTCGGCAATCTGCATCCGCGACATGTGGAAAAACAGATTTTGCAGCACGGCGACGCGGTAATTGTACTCGGCGGTCCGGCCATGCTGATCGGGCTGGGCGGCGGAGCGGCATCTTCACTCGCTTCCGGACATTCGTCGGAGGCGCTGGACTTCGCTTCCGTGCAACGCGATAACCCGGAAATGGAGCGTCGCTGCCAGGAAGTGATTGATCGATGCTGGTCAATGGGCGCTGCCAATCCGCTGGTCAGTTTGCACGACGCTGGCGCTGGTGGTCTTTCCAACGCCATTCCAGAGCTGTTGCACGATTCGGGCGTCGGCGGTCGCATCGAACTACGCGCGATCCCCAACGACGAGCCGGGCATGAGCCCGATGCAGATCTGGTGCAACGAGTCGCAGGAGCGCTACGTGCTCGGCGTACATCCTGATCGCTTGTCCGAATTCGAAGCGATATGCCGTCGCGAGCGTTGTCCTTACGCAATTGTCGGCACAGCGACCACCGAGCAGCGACTGTTGCTCACCGATAGTCTGCTGCACATCACCGCAATCGATTTGCCGATGGAAGTGTTGTTCGGCAAAGCGCCCAAGATGCAGCGCGACGCGCAGCGCCAACCGGCGCAAACCTCGCCTCTGCGCCTGAATACCACTATTGCCGAAGCATTGCCGCGGGTTCTGCAGCATCCCGCGGTCGGCAGCAAGAGCTTTTTGATCACCATTGGCGACCGCAGTGTCGGCGGGCTGTGTGCGCGCGACCAGATGGTCGGCCCCTATCAGGTGCCGGTCGCCGATTGTGCAGTCACGTTGTGCGACTTTTCCGGCTATGTTGGCGAGGCGATGGCAGTGGGCGAACGCACGCCGCTGGCATTGATCGACGCAGCCGCGTCTTCCCGAATGGCCGTAGCCGAGGCGTTGACCAATCTTGCCGCCGCGCCGATCGCGCGCCGCGAGGATATCAAGCTCTCGGCAAACTGGATGGCGGCAGTAAATCATCCCGGTGAAGACGCTGCGCTGTTCGATGCTGTGCATGCAATCGGCATGGAGTTCTGCCCGGCGCTGGGCCTTGGCATTCCGGTAGGCAAGGACTCGATGTCCATGCAAACCGTCTGGAATACCGACGCTGGCGCCCGGCGCGTGGTGTCACCGGTCTCGCTCATCGTGACCGCGTTCGCGCGCGTTGGCGATGTGCGCCGCGCGTTGACACCGGAACTTCGATTCGATGCGGGCAGCAGCGTAGTGTTGCTGGTTGACCTCGGTCGCGGTCGGCATCGCCTTGGCGGTTCGATCCTGGCGCAATGTTTTGGTCAGCTGGGAGATACGGCACCGGATGTCGAACGTGCGAGCGATCTTGCCGGGTTGTTCGATGCGATCCAGCAACTCAATGCCGCCGGGCAGCTGCTTGCATATCACGACCGCTCCGACGGCGGTGTTCTGGTTGCTCTGCTCGAGATGGCGTTCGCGGCGAACTGTGGGCTCGATGTGCTGCTCGACGCAGTGGGTGGCGATGCCATTGCGGCATTATTCAATGAGGAGATCGGCGCATTGCTGCAGGTGCGCGTGGCCGATCTGGGGGCCGTGCGCGCCGCGTTCGCAGCCGCAGGACTGGCTGACTGCGTACATGAAATCGCGCAACCTGTTGCCGAACCCGCACAAGTTCGACTGTTGCGGGCGGGCCATGATGCCGAGGTGTATGCGTTGCAGGAATTGCTCGCGCATTGGACCGAAACTTCGCATGCCATGCAGCGCCTTCGCGATCATCCCGACTGCGCAGATCAGGAACGCCGCAGTGTGGTCGAGACGCGCGCGCACGCGTTGCGACCGGTGCTCGGCTTCGATGCCAGCAAAGACGTGGCTGCGCCCTTTATAGCCCTCGGCCGGCGTCCGAAAATCGCCATCCTGCGCGAACAGGGGGTGAATGGACAAGTGGAGATGGCGGCAGCGTTCACCCGAGCCGGCTTCGACGCCACCGACGTGCATATGACAGACCTGATCGCTGGCGATGAGCGCCTGCGGCGTTTCGACGGATTGGCAGCGTGTGGCGGATTCTCTTACGGCGACGTGCTTGGAGCCGGTCGCGGCTGGGCAGCTTCGATTCGGCATCATGGCAATCTGGCCGAGCAATTTCATGAATTCTTCAATGACTCGGGCAAGTTCACTCTTGGTGTTTGCAACGGCTGCCAGATGCTATCGCAGCTCAAGGACATGATTCCCGGCGCTGGCCATTGGCCGCAGTTCCTGCGCAATCAGTCGGAGCAATTTGAGGCACGCCTCAGCCTGGTTGAAGTGCTGGATTCACCGTCCCTGCTGTTCCGCGGCATGGCTGGGTCGCGCATACCGGTGGTGGTATCGCACGGAGAAGGGCGCGCCGACTTTGCGCATCCAGGGGCGGCTGAAGCGGCGATCGCTGCGCTGCGCTTTGTCACTGCCGATGGCGAAATTGCCAGCAGCTACCCGGCCAATCCGAACGGTTCTCCGGGCGGTATGACCGGATTCACCACAGAGGACGGCCGAGTCACTATCCTCATGCCGCATCCCGAGCGCGTTCATCGCAGCGTTCAGATGAGCTGGCATCCGCGGGAGTGGGGTGAGTCATCCCCGTGGATGCGCATGTTCCAAAACGCCCGAGTCTGGTTGGACTAGCCATGAGCGATCTCGAAACACTCAAATCCGATGCCGAGGCGATGCCGTCAACGCCGGTCGCGCCGAGCGAAGGTCCGGTTTCGCTGAAGGTTTTTCTCCTGCTGAATGTGCTCTGGCTGCCTCTGGCTGTGTTTGTATGGTTTGGCATGCGCTCCTTCATTGCCTATCCCATTATTCGGTTGGCGCGCTGGGGACTGGATTGGTGGTTACCCGGCGTCATCGAATCGTCGCGTCAGTTCTACCAGCACTTTCAGTTCACCGCGCTGATACCGCTGCCGCCCGGTATGGTGGCGGACGCGGGGCAGATACCGGCGGTGGACGCCAGTTCTGATGCTTTGTTGATCACCTATGGGCTCGCCGTGTTCTGGGGCCTGACCATGGCGACACCCGATAATCGGGAATTCTCGCTGGCACGCCGGCTGCGCACCTGCGTGATCGGCTGGCTGCTGCTGATCCCACTGCAGGCGCTGAGCATGGTGATCGACGTCGGCAAGATCCTGTTCATCGACCTGGGGCCTGCCGGGCTGGACATGGCCAATCAGCACGGTGTTAGCCTGGAAGTGATTGCCTACTTGTGGCAATTGAGCCGACTGGTAGTGCCCACGCTGTCGGCGCTGATCGTCTGGGCAATTTTCCATCGACGTTTCATCGAACACATCCGTTTCGACGTGCCGCTGGAGGGGGAACCAGTTCCTGCCGCTGGTGGTCTGAGTGAGCGTACAAGTCCCAACGACAAAGAGTCCTGATTCATGTCCGAGACAGAGTTAACGGATGCCCTGGCCCAAGACGAAGCGATAGCGGCAGCCGTGATCGAGGCGCCGTTGGAAGAGCGCATCTCGAACTTCCTGATCTCGCGCGGCCGCCTCAAGGAGGCCGATCTGGGTCGAGCGCGACGCTTGCACGAAGAATCGCCGGGTGGTGATTTCATTTCTTTGATGACGCGACTCGGGTTGGTTTCGGAGCGCGATTCGGCAGAGGCCTTGAGTGAGGTGCTGCGCTTTCCGTTCCTGTCCGCCAAGGATTGTCCGGATGGCCCGCCGGCAAACGTGCAATTGTCCATTCGTTTCCTCAAGCAGTATCACCTGGTGCCCATCGGCGAGACCGAGGATCACGTCAGCATGCTGGTTGCCGAGCCACAGGATCCCTATCCCATCGAAGCCGTGGCGCTGGCGGTGGGCAAGCCGGTTGCAGTGCGCGTCGGGTTGCGCTCCGAGATCGATGATCTGATCGAGCGCTACTACGGCAGTGGTCGTTCGGCCATGGGCACGATTGTGGAAAACCTGTCCGAGGATGCAACGCGCAGCGAAGACGATGTCGAGCATCTACGCGATCTCGCGTCCGAGGCGCCGGTGATCCGCCTGGTCAACCTCGTCATCCAGCGTGCCGTCGAAGCACGCGCATCGGATATCCATATCGAGCCGTTCGAGACGCGGCTGAAGGTGCGCTACCGCATCGATGGCGTGCTCGAGGAAGTGGAATCGCCACCAGCAAATTCCACCGCCGCAGTGATTTCGCGCGTCAAGATCATGGCCAAGCTCAACATCGCCGAGCGCCGGCTGCCGCAGGACGGACGCATCATGCTGCGCGTCCAGGGCAAGGAGCTTGATCTGCGCGTCAGCACCGTGCCAACTTCATTTGGCGAGTCGGTGGTGATGCGAATCCTGGATCGCGAAAATGTCGTGCTGGATTTCCACACGCTGGGATTTACCGACGAGTTTTTGCCGCAGTTCATGGAAGTGCTGCACATGCCGCACGGCATCATGCTGGTCACCGGCCCGACGGGCTCGGGCAAAACCACGACGCTGTATACCGCGCTCAGCAAGATCAACACGTCGGACGTCAAGATCATCACGGTCGAAGACCCGGTCGAATACCAGATCGAGGGCGTCAACCAGATCCAGGTGAAACCGCAGATCGGGCTCGATTTCTCGCACGCTTTGCGTTCGATCGTGCGGCAAGATCCGGACATCATCATGATCGGCGAAATGCGCGATCTGGAAACCGCGAAGATTGCCATCCAGTCGGCATTGACCGGGCATCTGGTGCTGTCCACGTTGCACACAAACAATGCAGCCGGCGGCATCACCCGTCTGCTGGATATGGGCGTCGAGGACTATCTGCTCAGCTCCACCGTCAATGGCATTCTCGGCCAGCGGCTGGTGCGCAAGGTCGAGCCAGGATCGGCACAGGCCTATGTCGCCATGCCGGAAGTGGTGCAGGAATTCGGTCTTGAGCGTTTCACCGAACAACGCCCCATTCGTCTGTTCAAGCCAACGCCATCCAATCTAACCCCTACCGGCTATCTAGGGCGCACCACGATCATGGAGTTTTTGCGCATGACTGACCCGCTGCGCCGGTTGGTTATGAAGCACTCCGATATGGGTGTGATCGAGCAGGCGGCGCGCGATGAAGGCATGCGCACGATGTACGAGGATGGTCTGGTCAAGGCGCTGGCAGGCGTCACCACGATCGAAGAAGTGCTGCGCGTCACGCAGCAGGATAGCTGAGCAGATCATGGCCCTATATCGCTACAAGGCGGTCGCACCCACTGGCGAAACCCTGGTCGGCGAGATGGAAGCCGGCTCGCGCGACGA
Source organism: Pseudomonadota bacterium (assembly GCA_034440555.1). GTDB lineage: Bacteria > Pseudomonadota > Gammaproteobacteria > Xanthomonadales > Ahniellaceae > 0-14-3-00-62-12. The sequence continues at coordinate 48,572 of JAWXCG010000322.1, read as the reverse complement.
AGTGGTGGTGCGCCTGCAGGATGCGGGCAATGTTCCGATCGAAGCCGCAGAGGCGGGCAGCGGCGGCGGAATGGCGCTCGGCGCCTTGTTCAAGCGTTCAGCACTGGGCGGCAATCAACTCGCCCTGTTCACCAGCCAGCTCGGCACGCTGCTGGGCGCTGGTCAGCCGCTGGATCGCGCGCTGCACACACTCAGCGAAAACAGCGAGAGCGACGAAGCGCGGGTGATGATCACGCGCATCAAGGACGGCGTGCGCAGTGGCACGCCGCTGTCGACCACACTGGAACAGCAGCACGGCGTGTTCTCGCGCCTGTACGTCAACATGGTGCGCGCCGGCGAAGTCTCCGGTTCTCTGACCGACACACTCAAGCGCCTGGCCGAGTATCTGGAACGTTCGCGGCAACTGCGTGCTACCGTGATCAACGCCTTGATCTACCCGGCGATCCTGGTCGGCATGGTCATTCTCACGTTGTTCATTCTGATGATCTTTGTGATTCCGAATTTCCAGCCGATTTTTGAGGAGCTGGGTAACAAGCTGCCGCTGATCACCAAGATCGTATTATTCGTGGCCAGCACGCTGCAGAATTTCTGGTGGTTGATTGCGCTGATCGGTTTTGGCGCATTCTGGTTCGTCCGCAAGCAATATGCGGTGGCTGAATCGCGGCAGCAAATCGAAAACTGGCTGCTGTCGCTCAGAGCGATTGGCACGCTTGTGGCCAAGGTTGAAACTGCGCGTCTGGCACGCACGCTGGGTACACTGGTACAAAATGGTGTGCCGCTGCTGACGGCGCTGACCATCAGCAAAAACGTGATGGGGAATACCGTGCTGGCTGATGCGGTGGCCAAGGCCAGCGAAGAAGTGAAAACCGGTTCGGGCCTGGCCTTCGCGCTCGGGGTGAGCAAACGGTTCCCCAAGCTGGCATTGTCGATGATCGCGGTTGGCGAAGAATCCGGCGAGCTTGATGGCATGTTGTACAAGGTGGCCGACACCTTTGATGCGGATGTGAAGAACACTATTGAGCGGCTATTGGCAGGCCTGGTGCCTGCCATCACCGCAATCATGGCGGTGATGGTGGGCATGATCATGCTTTCCATCGTGCTGCCGCTTCTCGAACTCAGTTCGCTTGTGGAGTAATGATATGAAAAACTTTTCGCGTGGCTCAGGCGTGCGCGCTAGCGGCTTCAGCTTGATCGAAATGATCGCGGTGCTGGTGCTGATTGGCTTGATCGCCGGAGTGGTTGCTCCCAATGTTATTAGCAGGCTATCCACAGGTAAAGTGAGGGCGGCCAAGGTCGAAGTCGCTGCAACCGGCTCCAAGGTCGAGCTCTATGTTCTCGATGTAGGCACATTGCCCGAACGCATGGAGGATCTGGTGACGCGCCCGGGAAATGCAGAAAACTGGAGTGGCCCATACGCCAAGGCTTCGGACCTGAAAGATCCCTGGGATATGCCCTTTGTTTACAAGGCGCCCGGCGACCACGGAGAGTTCGATCTGATCTCGCTCGGGGCCGACAAGCGAGACGGTGGCGAGGGTAACGACAAAGACATCGGCAATTGGGAATAGGTCAGGCGCACGCTGATCCAGAATTCATTGCGATGAACAGGCCACGCGGTTTTACCTTGATCGAGATGATGGCCGTGCTGATGCTCATGGCCTTGATCGCGGGCGCTGTGTCGTTCTCTCTGGGCACTAATCTCAAGAGCGTGAAAACGCGCGCGGCCGTGCGCGACCTCACCGCCGCGATGCGTTATACGCGGGGTCAAGCCATCGTCAAGCATGAACAACGCGCACTCGAGATCGATGTCGAGGCGCGCAGCTATCAGGCTCCGGGCCGACCGCTGATCGAGATGCCGGAAGGCCTGGAGATGAAGCTGCTCACGGCTGCATCCGAGCAGACCGGCGACAGCAAGGGACTGATCCGCTTCTTTCCGGATGGAAGCTCCAGCGGCGGCCGCGTGACCTTGAAGCGTGGCGATCACGAGTGGCGCGTGGAAATTGCCTGGCTGACCGGTGAAGTGCGCATGGAGGAAGGGCGATGACGTCGACATTGGGCACAAGCAAGAGCTATCCATCCTTGCGCAAGCGCTGCGGCGGTTTCACCCTGGTCGAGATGTTGGCCGCATTCGCACTGTTCGCGATCGGCTTTGGGGTGATGATGGAGATGACCTCCAGTTCTCTGCGCAACGCTCGAGTCGGAGCCGACATGAGCGAAGCCGCATTGTGGGCGCAGTCGAAAATGGATGTCGCCGGAATCGAGGAGCCGCTCGCGCCCGGCAGCAAGGTGGGCGAGTTCGATCGCAAGTATCGCTGGGAAATGAATGTCACCGAGTGGGAACCGCCGGCGGATGCCGCGCAACTGGATATCGACGGTGCCGGGGCCACGCAAGTTGTGCTGTTTCAGATCGAGCTGATCGTGCGCTGGGGCCAAGGTGATCGTGAACGTCGTGCGCGCTTTGTCACGCTGCGCGCGATTCAACCAAACCAGCCGGGCTGAGCCATGCAGCGACCGCATCCCTCATTCAGTGCGTCCGGATTCACCCTGGTCGAACTGCTGCTCGCGATTCTCCTGCTCAGCCTGTTGATGGCTGGCGCCTACGCCGGCATTTCGACCGCGAGTAAGGCAGTGATCAGTGGCGAAGCGTTGATTGACCGCACCAATCGTGTGCGCGTTGCTCAAGAGTTTTTGCGTCGGCAATTGCGCAATGCGCTGGCGTTGAATTACCAGATTGAATCGACCACCGGCGAGTCGCGGATGTTCGAAGGCGAGAACGATACCGCGCGTTTTGTCTCAACGATGCCGGGATACCTGAGCAACGGCGGCGCCTATGTGCAGACGCTGTGGCTGCGTCCCGGCCGCGGGGGCCGCGGGAACTCGGGTCGAGAGCTGGTGTTTGCATTCCAGATGCTCAACGGCTACGAATCGGACAGTGGAGATGACAGCGAACGCGACCCGGTGGTGCTGCTCGAGGGCATTCAGGGCGGCGGCTTCGAGTATCGCGGCATGGATGAAAGCGGCAAGATGTCCGACTGGAAAGACGAGTGGGCGAACCCCTCGGTGCTGCCTTCGGCGGTGCGTTTGAAGCTGCGCATGTCCGAGGAGTCGCGCTACGTTTGGCCAGATATCGAGGTAGCAGTGTTGACCAACGCATCGACCATCGGCGCTTACGACGCTTTCTATGGCCAGATGCGCTGAGACGCGAGTGCCACGGCCATGATCAATCGCAGCCCCAGGCACAGTCGAATCCGCACGCGCGGCATAGCCTTCGTCGTGGTCATCTGGGTGATGGTGTTGCTTGCTGTTTTGCTCAGCGGTTTCGTCGTGGTAGCGCGCACGGAAGCGATGCAGGCTCGATTTCTGCTCGACAGCGCACAGGCGCGCTATGCCGCCGAGGCTGGAATCAGTCGCGCAGCGTGGGAACTTCGCAACTTCGATCCACTCACAATGTGGGTGCCCGATGGGCGCCAATACGCATTTGAGTTTGAAGGAACCAAAGTGAGCATCGAAGTGCAGGATGAATCCGGCAAGATCGACATCAACGCGGCCGGCATCAATACGCTGACACTGATGTTCAAAGCCGTAGGGGTGGAGCAGGAAGAGGCCGACAAGCTTGCCGCAGCCGTGATCGATTGGCGTGATGTCGATGATCTGTTGACGCTCAATGGCGCCGAAGACAACGACTACGAATCCGCCGATCTCTCCTACGGCGCCGCCGATGCGCCCTTCACCACCATCGGCGAGTTGCAGCAGGTGCTGGGCATGAACTACGAGCTTTTTGCCAAATTGCAGAACGAGATCACGATCTATGGCGGCATGGATCGGCCCAATCCAGCGTTTGCTTCCGAATTGGGACTGCAGATGATCGAGGGCATCGACCCGATCCTGGCGCAGCAATTGCTGGCCATGCGCCGTCAGTTTCGGCCCGGTGACCCTGCCGGCGCGGCCGCAGTGTTGCCGGACGGCACGCCCTTGCTGGCCCAAGTTGGCACGGGCACCTATACTCTGCGGTCCAAAGCCACAATGCCTAATGGCACCTGGACCTTGGTAGACGCGACCATCCGCCTCGGCGGAGCGCCCGGAGCGCGTGCTTACTCGATATTACGCTGGCGCGAAGGGAGCGCCGATTGATGGCTGCCATGAACCTCAACCGGTTGTTCGCGCGCTACGCCGCGAGCTACCGAAATAGCGCTGCACGCAGGTTTTTCACTTGGTGGACAGCCGAGTTGTCGTCGTTTCTGCCGGCGCTGGCTCGTGAGTGGTTTCTGGAGCGGCGCGACCAGCTGTTGATTGCGCGCGTCCAGGCCGGCTGGGCATTGCGACGCTCCGACGCGCCCGAAGTGGTTGAAATCATCGCGGCCGATGCCGCGCCGGAAGAAATGCGGGCGCTGGCCGAGCGCATGCAGACCTCCGGCGAAAACCTGGCGGATCTCGTCACCTTGCTGCCGCGCGGCGAAATGCTCGAGCGGCATCTCACCTTGCCGATGGCGGCAGAAGAGAATCTCGCTCAGGTCATCGGCTTCGAACTGGACCGGCAGACGCCGTTCCGTGTCGATCAGGTGCGCTACGACTACCGCATTGCCAGGCGCGATGCGGTCGCCAAGCTGCTGCACGTCGAGGTGCTGCTGACACCGCGTGGCAAAGCCGATGCGCTGGTACAGCCGCTGACTGCGGCTGGGCTTTCCTTGCATGCGCTCGACGGTGATAACGGCAACAACGGTCGGCTGGGCTTCAATCTGCTGCCAGTCGAAGCGCGCGCTACGCGCGTCAACTCCACCCTGCGTCTCAATCTGATCCTGGGCGCAGTGTGTTTGATTCTGCTCGGGCTGGTGATGCAGCAATCGCTGACTGCGCGTGAGTCTGCGCTCGAAGCCCTGCAGGTGGCAGTTGACAAGGTGAAGATCGATGCGCGGCAAACCGCAAAGCTTGGCAGCACATTGCAAGAGGCTGTGGAAGGGGCAAACTTTCTCGCTTCACACAAGAAAGAGCACGCCGTCGCCATCGATATTGTGCGCGAACTTACCCAGAAGCTGCCCAAACATACCTCGCTGGTGCGACTTTCGATCAATCGCGGGGAGGTGCAGATCCAGGGCAACAGTCAGGAAGCGGCATCATTGATTGCCATCCTGCAGCAGTCCGTCACCATCCGAGGTCCCGCGCTACAGGGCGCGATCACCCCGGATGCACGCACCCAAAAAGAGCAGTTTCTGATCCAGGCGCGCGCGCGCGTTGCCGAGAAGGTGGAAGCCGCAGCAGTCGCGGACAAAGCGGATGTAGCCGGAAATAAACAGTCTGGGACGACGTCATTGAAAAAGGTCGACAGCGACGCGACCCGCCGCAAGGAGAGCGCCGATGCAACTGCTACCCAGCGCTGAGCACGGGCGATTTCTCGCCGCGGTGCTTCTGGTCATCGCGATCCTTTTGGCCTATCTGTTGGGCGTACATTGGTGGTTCACCGCGCGCCATCTCGAAATTGGTGGACAGATTTCCGACCTGCGTACGCAGGAACTCCGCTTTCGTGAGAAGGCCGCTGAGCGTCCCGCGCTGGAAAAGCAACTGGCCGAAGTCCAGCAGTACGAGTCGAACAATCCGGCTTTCCTGCCGGAAGCTGATTTTGAGTCGGCCGCTGCTGGCTTGACGCAGCGATTGAAGCAGATCGTGTCAAGCCACGCCACCGACCCGACACGTTGCCAGATCATCATGAATCAATATGCGCACGCCACTGAGCCGGAGCGATTCGAACGCGTCACCATCAAGGTGCGCCTGCGCTGCGACCTGGAGCCGTTCGCGGGCATTCTGTATGACTTGGAGAGCGCTAGTCCGTTTCTCTTTATCGACGACCCGCAAATTTTTCGGCAGCAGGGATATGTGCAGCCAGGCCAGAACAAGATTTCGACCTACCTCGACATTCGCTTCGATCTTTACGGCTACATCCGCAAGCGCGTGGAGATCGACGAAAAGACCGGCCGAATCAAAGCCAAGGACAGCCCATGAGTCCGGCGCGCCGCATCACTATTATCCTTTCAAGCGTGGCCGCTGCATTCGCTGCGATCGGCATCGCGCAGAAGCTTGGCGTAGGCGCCGGCTACTCACTATTGCAGAGTGACGCTGCGGCATCCTCTTCCAATGCGCTTTCTGCGTTGGACAAGGAAGTGTTCAAGCTGCCGTCCTGGGGCGAGTACGCGCCTGTGCTCGAACACCCCGTATTCAATGAATCGCGCGAGCCTACGCCAGTTGAGGAAGTGGGTACCGAGGCGGGGGCTGAGCCCACTGCGCAACCGATCAATGTGACGCTGACCAGCATCATCATGACGCCCAAGGTGAAGTTGGCTATCGTCCGTGACAACAACACCGGGCAATCTACGGTCATCAAAGTGGGGGCCTCGCTGGAGGGTGAACAAAGTGGCTGGAAACTTGTCGAAGTAAGACCGCGCAATGCAGTATTTGAAGGACAGGGCCTGGGGCGACAGGACTTGGAACTTCTGGTGGATGCATCGGCGCGCGCTGCGCCTGTGCCCCCGCCGATGCCACCGGGCATGCCTGGATCCAACGTGCCGCCACCGCCACCCCCACCGATCAGCACCGCGATGGCGTCCGACAATCAGGTCCCCGATGCCAATAACCAGGTGCGGGCCGAAGAAATCAGAAAACGTATCGAGGAACGCCGCAAGCAGTTGCGAGAAGAAGCTGAGCGGATGCGTTCCCAGGAAAAGCCACAGTGAATAGCAATCTCATGTACCCGTGTTCGTGGAGTGACAACGTGCGAAGAAGCGCCTTCAGATTGATGCCCCTAATGTTGATCGGGATTGCCCTGATCGCGACGTCGGGCTGTGCTGGTACTGGCGATATTATTGATGCGCCCAGTGATTCGGTGCCCGCTGACGACTTGCCCATGGGTTCGTTCGAGACCAAGAGCTCCGGCCCGCAAGCGAGCGATCCCCAGGTTGTCGCCAAACCCATCGATCCGGCGCTGGCAAACACTGCGGCAAACGAAATTGCACCAGCAGTCGCAACGACGCCGGCCGCAGTCGCTGCGCAGGACCCCAATCTGATCACCACCGTCTCCGTGCCACCAGCAGATGCGTCAATCGCCACTGCCCCAGGCGATCAACTTCCTGCCAGTGCGCGCGCCAAAGTCGAGATAGGCACTGGCAAATTCATCAACGAGGATGCCTCCCGGCGCCGCCCCGAAGCAGGGGCCGTGGAAGGCGAAGTGGTGTTCAATTTTGAGGCCGAGTCGCTTCAGGCCGTGGTCAAGGCAATCCTTGGCGAATTGCTGCAGGAAAACTATGTGATCGCGCCGGGACTTGCCGGTCAAGTTACGTTCGCCACGGCCAAACCGATCAGCAGCAGTCAGGCCATGAGCGTGCTGGAGATGCTGCTGGCTTGGAATAACGCGACCATGGTTTACAAAGATGGGCGTTACACCGTGTTGCCGATCGCCCAAGCGATTCCAGGTAACTTGGTGCCGCGCACCGGGCCGCTGATCGACGCCAAGGGTTATGAAGTGCGCGTGGTGCCGTTGCGCTTTATTTCGGCCACTGCCATGCAGGAGCTACTGACCCCGTATGCGCGTCAAGGTGCAATCCTGAAGGCGGACAATACGCGCAGCATGATTGTGCTCGCCGGTACCCGATCGGACCTGGAAAATTACCTGCAGACAATCGAGACATTCGATGTCGATTGGCTGTCCGGGATGTCGGTGGGCGTCTATCCGCTCGAGCGCGTGGAGGCGGCGACAGTGGTGCCCGAGTTGGAGAAGATCTTTGGTGAAGGCGGTCCAACACCACTGGCCGGGCTGTTCCGATTCATGCCGATCGAACGCATCAACGCGGTGTTGGTCATCACTCCACAGTCCGAGTATCTGGCGCGCGCGGAAGAGTGGCTGCGCCGCCTGGATCGCGGCGGCAGTGAGTCCGGCGCACAGCTTTACGTCTACTATGTCAAGAACGTCAAGGCCGTCGAGCTGGGTGCGAGCCTGACCGAAGTGTTCGGCGGTAGTGGCGGTTCCAGCGGGGGTGCGCGCCCCTCGGGTATAGGCGGCGTGGCACCGGGTCAGCAGGCGGTCGAGCTGAAGAGCACCAACACCGGCATGCGCGAACGTCCGCAAGTGGAGCCCAAGCAGTCGCTGCAACCGACTTCCAGTGAGGGCATCTCGGTGGCCGGGAGCGAGGACATCCGCATCACCTCGATCGAGGAAAGCAACGCGCTGATGATCCGCGCCACGCCGGGAGAGTATGAGGCGATTCTCGGTGCGATCAAACGCCTGGATATCGTGCCGCTGCAAGTGCACATCGAGGCCAAGATCCTGCGCGTCGATCTGACTGGCGATTTATCCTATGGCGTGCAGTGGTTCTTTGAGAACTCCACTGCTTCCACGCAGCCCGCCAATTTCCCCTATCGTCAACTTCGTCGCAACGAAAATGCGCGTCGTCAGAACCTCAATCTGCCGCTGCGCAACGCCTGGAGTAGTTTTGCAGGAAGTGCCGGCGCTTCCGGATTGGCGTGGACTTTTCTAAACACCGAGGCAGAGGCGCTGATCTCCCTGTTGCAGACACGCGGCAATGCCCAGGTGCTGTCCGCGCCCTCTCTGGTCGTACTCAACAACAAGACAGCCAACATCAATTCTGGCCAGTCCATCCCGGTGACTCAGGTTTCGTTCAACTCAGGCGGCATCACTGATCCCGGAACGGGCGGCGTCAACAACGCGTTCAATCAGGTTCAATACCGCGATACCGGCATCACGCTGGATGTGACCCCGCGCGTCAATCCAGGTGGCTTGGTGTACATGGAGATCAAGCAGGAAAAGAGCACGCCGGGCCCTGCGCCCGCCGGCAGCACCAATCCACCGATCGACAAGAGCACCATTCAGACCGAGATCGCCGTACAGAGCGGCGAGACCGTGGTCCTGGCGGGCCTCATCGAGGAATCCAACACGGAATCCAGGGACGGTATTCCGGGCCTGATGAGCATCCCGGTGCTCGGCAGGTTTTTCGGAACTACGCACAAGGTAAAAAGTCGCCAGGAGATCCTGGTGCTGATCAAACCAACGGTGATCGACAATGCCGAGTCCGCGCGCACCGTCACCGAAGAATACAAATCGCGTTTCAGTGGGCTGAAGCCCTTGCTCAAAAAACTCGACGCTCAATGATCAGCGGCCAGCAATTCGAATTCTCAATATCCGGAGTCCATCCATCCATGAAAGCTTCTCACTTGTCACGTATGGGCTATGCGTTCGCGCTGACGCTCGCACTGAGCGCCTGCGCAGCCAACAGAACCGAGGCGCCCACACCGGAGCCCGCAGCAATTCCGGCGGCGGCTACTCCTGAGCCTGCCATTGCGAAGCATGCGCCGGTAAGTAGCGAGCCTCAGCCAGCTGCAACCCCGGGTGGCTACTGGCCGCCAAAGCCCATTGACGAGAATGCGGTCGCCGCCGAACCCCTACCGAAGATGCTTACCAGCGACGCTATACAGCTGGACGCCAAGCGCAATCCCAAGGCGGAGCTGACGCAGAGAGCCATCGAGCGGTGGGCGCTGCTGATCGCGGGTCAAGGTGAAGAAGCATTCGAATACCTGACCCCGGGCTACAAGAAGACGCACAACAAGTCCAAGTATGCCTACGACATGGCTGGACGGCCGGTGCGCTGGTTTCGAGCCGCATTCGATCATGTCGAATGTTCGTCTGAGCTGAGTTGCGAGGTCAGCCTGCTGGTCGACTTTCGCGTCAGAATGACTGCAGGAATGGGCGTTACCGAGTCATTTTCGTTCGTGAAAGAGCGCTGGATTGCGGCGGACGGGGTCTGGTACCATCTGCCCACTGAGGCGGGTGGATGAGGGATTGCATTGCTCCCACCCTTGCTTTACATTAGGCTTGCTGTTGCCTGCCCCGTTCGCACTTGGCGTCCAAACGTCAAGGCAGGGCGAGGCAGAAGCAAGCAAAGAAATAAACAAAGCCCTGTTATCCATTTAGGAGTGTTGTGATGAAGAAGAATGCCCTGACGAACGCAGTCATTGCGGGCATCGCCGGTGTGGCGGGCATCGCGAGCGTCGCTAACGCAATAAACATCAACCCAGATGGTTTGGGTCAGGTGTTGCTGTACCCCTACTACACAGTCAACGCTGGTAACCAGACGCTGGTCTCCGTAGTCAACACGACCGATGCCGGCAAAGCCGTCAAGGTCCGCTTCCTCGAGGGTCGTAACTCTCGCGAAGTGCTCGACTTTAACTTGTACCTGTCGCCGTTCGACGTTTGGACTGCTGCAGTGTTCTCGTTGTCGGACACCGGCCCGAACAACCCGGGTAACATCGTTACCTTGGACAACAGCTGCACGGTGCCGCGTATCAAGGGCAATCCGAGTCTGCCGCAGCTGGGCAACGGCAATCGTTACGCTCCGTTCTTGAACTTTGCCTACACCGGTTCAAACAACGAAGCTGGTCCGAACACGCTGGATCGTACCCGCGAAGGCCATTTCGAGATGATCGAGATGGGTGAAGTGACCAACGTTGACTTCAACTCGTTGGCAGCGATCACCCACGGCTCCACCGGTGTGCCGGCTAACTGCCTGCAGGTTGAGCGCGCTTGGCTTCCGTTCGGCGCCGCTTCTGCCGCTGTCACGTACTGGACGATCAACCAGTTCGCCGATATGGATCTGCCGCAGGGCGGATTGTTTGGTTCCGCATCGATCATTGATGCGCTCCAAGGCACCATGTTGGCTTACAACGCCGACGCAGTTGATGCGTTCAGCGATATCATCCAGCACACCGATCCGGGTTCGCAGTTGCCGTCGTTGATCAGTGCTCGTTCGACCGCGACCACGGCTGTTGCCAATGTGTTCAGTAACGGAACGGTCATCACCTCGACCTACCCGCTGACACCGATCGCCACCCAGCAGGCTGGCGGTGGTATCGATGCAGTATCGGCAGTGTTCTCGCATGACGCACTCTTCAATGAGTTCATCACCAGTGCATCGGTTGGCGGCGCGTCTGAATGGGTTGTCACTTTCCCAACCAAGTTCGCCTATGTTGACCAGGCGATCACTGGCTTGATTGCTGATCCGCCGTTCACCCGCATCTTCCCGACCGCTTCCTCGGCCACCAACACCGGTATCGCTCCAGTCGACGTTAACCTGACTGTGTTCAACCGTGAAGAAGGCCCGAACGCCACGTTCTGTAGCGATCCGACCGACCCGTCTTGCGTGCCATTCTCGCCACGTCCGCCGGAAGGTCAGGTTGAAACTCCGCAACTGTTGTGGGAAACCAACGTGATCACGTTCAACCAGCCTGAAGTTCTGGTTTCGGGTAGCACGATCCTCGGATCGCGTCTGGCTGCCAACGTTGACGCCCAGTCCCTTGGCGTGTTCGACGGTTGGATGCGCCTGGGTCTGTACGAAGCGGTTGCTGGCGGTGGTTCGTTGATCAACCTGCACCAGTCGCACCCGGACACGACCGGCAATGTGTGGAACGGCTTGCCCACAACTGGTTTCTGGGCTGCGTCCTTCACCAACGGCGCTGTTACACCAGGCGTGCTGGCGAACTACTCGGGTCTGTTCAAGCACAAGGGCTCACGCTCGTACGGCTCGGCAACCGTTCCGTAATAGCTGTTAGTCAAAGTGTGTGACAAGAACCCCCGCGCGAGCGGGGGTTTTTCTTTGGTAAGGATTCGCGCCGGTCGCATCGAATGCGTATGCGGCGTTGCAGGCAGAGCGCGATGCTTCGTCGGCGCCAAGCAACCTGACTCGCACCCTGCATCGATGACTTTGCCACCCGCAGATTGCCACTCATCGATCGAACCAAAATTCCTCGGTTAGACTTTGATCACAAGTCACTACGCGCAAGCACCCAAACCAAAACGCCGCCGCGCGATCGCAGTGGCTTCGGGGCTCCTAACACTGACCAGCCTGCATTCAGGGCAAATACAGAGGTCCGAGTGGGCTTCAAGCACACGAATTGTCCAAGCTCGTACCTCTAAGGAAGGTCTGTACAAGTCACGACTTGGTCTTCGCCACACTGCTTATGTCTTGCCAAACCGCCGCTCTCAACAGCGGAGCTGGCCAACCTGCGGCTTTTCGCCTCCTGACTCAGGGGGCTATCGCGGCTCCGGACTTGTTCAGAGATTCCCTAAAGAGCAAACGATCGAAACACGCGCGCTAGACTCCGCGCCCAGCGAAGTGCTGCTCAGAAGCAAAATGTACCCTTTTTTAATCAGACTGTTCATGCAACCCATCCATCGGGAAATTCGGGCCGCTTGTCGTATTAAGCTCTCGCCAAAGTCATTGATACGACCAGACTGCGACGAGCACCCATTCCGCGACCGACTGGGCTCTGCATTTGCCATTCGTGCAACTGAAAAGAAATTTAAATCAACGCGGGCTGAAATAACTTTTTATAAACGCGCAATGCGTAGAATGCGCGCTACAAGCGAATAAGACCGCGAGTTGGATGCCGAGCGCACGCATACGCGAGTTCAGGTGCAAGTGTTAAACTACAGCGTCAACCCAATCATCCGGCTCGCATAGCCGGCAGCGCAAGGAATACGGCGTGACCAGAATCAGCAGCTATTGCCTGACGACCCTACTTGTCCTAGCGAGCAGTTTTGCTCAGGGCGCTGAGATCAACCAAAATTTCAAGCTGCTGCCCAACGCCGGAGAAGGCGCGGGCTTAGACAGGATGGGTCAGGCTGTAGCGGTTTCCGGTACTACAGCGGTGGTGGGTGCGTCTTTGTCCAACGATGGCGCTATCTCCAATGCCGGCGCGGTGCACGTGTTCACACGTATCCTCGTATCCCAAGCGCCCAGCTGGTCGCGTCAGCAGAAGATCACACCTCCGAGCCCGACCGCGGATGACCTGTTTGGCAATGCTGTGGCTGTTTCGGGCGATACCCTCGCGATCGCGGCGGTTCAGGACGACGAAACCAGCATCGTCAACAGCGGCGCGGTGTACGTATTTACACGCATTGGCTCAACTTGGACGCTGCAACAGCGGATTATCGCCAGCGACCCCACAGCCAATGCTGGTTTCGGACGATCCGTTGCCGTGGATGGCGATACCGTTGTCGTTGGGGCAAATCTTGCCAATGGCGGTACCGGCGCTGCCTACGTGTTTACGCGCAGCGGCAACAGTTGGTCGCAGCAGCAGCGCCTGTTGGCTCAGGGCGGCGCCGTTTCTGACTATTTCGGCGGAAGCGTTGCGATTTCCGGTGATCGCATAGTCGTTGGTGCAGAACGCGCCAATGGCGGCAACAAGATCGATGTCGGCGCAGCCTACGCATTCGCACGAAGCGGCGCCGGTGTTTGGACGCAACAAACCAAATTGTCACCCAGCACCTTCGATGATGATGACAATTTCGGCAGCAGCGTCGGCATCAGCGGCACATCGATTGTTGTTGGCCAGCCCTATTTGGGCGTCGGCGTGGGCAGCAACAAGGGCGCCGCGATCGTTTTCGTCGAGCAGGCCAGTGGCTGGGTTTTCCAGGCGATTCTGACCGCTGCCGATGCCAGCGCCAATGACTATCTGGGTCGCTCAGTGTCCATCTCGGGTGATCTGGTGGTTGCAGGCGCGTACTACGACGACACTGGAACCGGCGCCAGCCCGATTGTAAACGGCGGTTCAGCGTACCTGTTCCGAAGAAACGGCAATGCATGGGCACAGTCCGACAAGTTTCTGGGCAGCGATGTGTTGCGTAACGACGCACTCGGTTCGGCTGTCGCCGTATCCGCCGGTGTATCCATCGTCGGCGCGCCTTTCGGTCTGACGGCGCTGGGCGCCGAAGCTGGCTCGGCGTATGCCTATACACGCGAGGACGGCACCACCACGTCGCTCGCGGTCAATACCAGCGCCTTGACCTATGGACAATCTGTAACGATGACTGCGGGCGTTGGCGCGAGCCCGTTCGCTGCCGCGCCGCCCACCGGGTCCATTACCTTCTACAACGGCAGCACAGTGCTGCAAACCGCTCAGATAAACACAAATGGCCAGGCGCAGTACACCATCAATCCCAGCGCCGGGGAGCTCAACCTGACCGCGCACTATGGTTCGGATGTGATTCACCTCGCGAGTAGCTCTGCGGTGCGCAACGTGACCGTCTCCAAGGCCGCCACATCCCTGGCAATGACGCCGCCCGGTTCGTCCTCAGTCCCCTACGGCACCAACCTGGTTTACACGGCCACCTTGTCGGCGGTGGGTGCACCGGTTCCGACGGGAAACATACGCTTTATTGATGGCGCCAGTACGTTAGTCGGAACCGCGCCGTTGAGTGCCGGCGTAGCGACGCTGAGTATCCCCAACCTCAGTGTCGGCCCGCACAACATCAAAGCCGAGTACCTCGGTGACAACAATTACGTCGGGTTCACCACCACCGCAAACCCCATCACCGTAGTCAAGGCCAGCGTGGCTCTGACCTTGACGACAGATCCTGATCCGGCGCTGGAAGGTGATTCAGTGCGCTTGGTCGCAACGGTGGCCGGGGGTATTCCCACGGGTCTGAGCGTAGGGTTCGAGATGATTTCGCCAACTTCCGTCATCATGGGCGGCTCATCGACCAATTCTGCGGGCGTGGCCAACATCAATGTTGGTGTGCTGAGCGTCGGCAGCTATCAGTTCCGTGCCACCTTCTTCGGCGACGCCAACCACTTCCCGTCGACCGATGACTCCGGCGTGCACTATGTGCTTGCTGCTGCCAACCTGAGTATTACCAAGAGCAATGGTGAGGCCTTTGTGCAAAGTGGTGCCCTCACCACATACAGCATCGTTGTTACCAATTCGGGCCCCAATCCGGTCATCGGTGCCACCGTGATTGATGATATCGACGATGACCTGGTCACTGGATTGTTCCTGCCCAATGCCCCGTGGACTTGCGCGGCCGCGGGCGGCGCGACCTGCGCCGGCGGTACCAGCGGTTCGGGCGACATCAACTTGACGGTCAACGTACCGGTAGGTGGCAGCATTACCATCGGTGTCGACGCACAGACGCGTGAAGACGCAGAGCCGTTCGTCAGCAACACCGCTTCGGTGGCATTGCCAGCGACGATGGGCGACCCCGATGGCAGCAATAATTCATCCAACGATAGTGACCCGAGCGGTGTGTTCGGAGACGGATTCGAAAATGCACAGCAATAAATTGTTGGTCGTCGCTGCGCATGTCCGCAATCGAAGCGGCAACAATGAGATCAATAGAGGTTTTCAATGCGCCGCGATCGAAAGCAATCAGTCCGCGGCACTTACCCTAGAACACGTTGGACCCACAGATAAGGCAACCGTCACCATGCATTTTGAACGATCAACTGCCGCGTTTGGCGCGGAAAGAAGGAGCACCGTGAGCAACGTGAGCATAAAAAATCGTGTGATGGCAGCACTGGTCGTTGCCTGTCTGGCGAGCTTTGGAACGATGCAGGCGAATGCAGAAAATCTTCTGTTGAAGAACAGCGACGGTTCAACCATCACGCAGATTCCGCTGACTACCAGCCAGGGCTGCACCGTCGTCGGCGGCGGTGATATCGAAGTCCGGCCGCAACCGACATCGGGTACTGCCGGTGATGGTTGGTGTCCGCAGGGCGTTGCGGTGGGTCCTCCCACATTCTCCGCCGGCTTGGCGGTTTCGCCGTTATCGGTTGTTCAGGGTAACCCGGTTTCAGCCACTTGGACATCGACATCGTCTGTTGCATGGACCTGCACAGGAACCGCAACCGTGGGTGGGCTGGGCACCAACGTGGTGGGTTGGACTGGGGCACGCGCCACCTCGCAGACAGCGTCCGGCCTGTCGTTTACGCCCGCAGCACTGGGCCCTCACGTGTTCATGATCACGTGCACCAATTCGGCGGGCTCGACGACATCGACAGCCCTGACCGTCGAGGTCACCCCGCCGGGTGATTGTCCAGGCAACTTCCCCCCAAGCTACGGGTTGACCCGTCAAACTTCGATGACCAACTCCAACAGCTCGTATTTGGGCAACTCTGAGCTTCCCAATGGTGCGATGTCGTTGTTGTACTACGACATCATCAGCAATCCATGGCCGTCGCGCGTCGGCAACGGCACCATCGCGATCATGGCGGGAAGGTTTGTCGCTCTGGAGTTCAACACCGGAACGATGAACTCCGCCACTTATGGGGGCTCGGTGAGCGCGCCAAACCGCTTCGGCTCGTTGGAGACAGCGTCGGCGCAGGGCAACAATGGCCAGGTGCTGCTCAGCATTTCCGAGTGTCCTGGCGATTTTGAACACTTGCCCGGCAGCACCATCAACCAGCTTTGCCGAGGGGGACCCTCTGGCGCATGGCAGTTTATCTGGGGCGTGACCACGACCGATCCGTTCGCTTGTAATCTCCAGGCAAACAGAAAGTACTATCTGAACGCGGCGTTTTTCGATCCGACCAGTCAGCAGAGTACCTGCGGTGTCCAACAAGCAGTTGCGCCCCAACCCAACCCAACCGCTTGCCAATGGTTTGTGCAAACGAGGTAATTGAGCATGACGATTGGAAGCATCGGGGCAGCGCTCAGCGCTGCCCTCGGGCTGGTTGTGGCGTGTGCATCCTCAGCGGCGTTGGCTGCGGCGCAGTCCTCGCCCGCGAGTTTGCTTGAGCCGCGCGCGGACGCAGCCAGCGTCGTCGTCGAACAGGGCACCACGGTAGTTACTCTGGGTGATATCGACACCTGGATGCTGGATGTGCCTGAGAAAGACCGCGCTGGCTTTATTCGAAGCCCGGAACGCATCGAGAACATGCTGTTCCAAATCCTGTTGATGAAGCAAGTCAACCAGGAGGCTCGCGCCGCCAAGCTGGATCAGCAACCCCGCATTGCCAATCACATGCGGATGGCATCGGAGCGAACGCTGGCGCGCTATCAGACCGAGGCCGTGCGCCAGGCGATCAAATCGCCCGATTTTTCGGACTTGGCCAAGGAAAGCTATCTGTCCAATCCGGAACAGCACCGGGATCCGGATGTAGCAACCGTGGCTCATCTCTTGATCAGCGAAGGCGAACGTGGTGCTGATGCTGCGGAAAAATTGATTCAGAAGCTCCACAAGCAGGCGCAAAAGAATCCGGCCAAGCTCGAAGCGCTTGCCGTGAAGTATTCGGACGACACCAGCGCAGTGCGCAACCAAGGCATTTTGAAAGATGTATCGCTGGCGGCGCTCGATCCTGCATTCGCCGACGCAACGCGCAAGCTTAAGCCCGGGCAGTTGTCCGCGCCGGTGAAGTCGGAGTTCGGCTGGCACCTCATCCGTCTGGATGCGATCACGTTGGGCCGTCTTCCAGCGTTCGACGATATCAAGGACAAGATCAAAACCAAGCTCGAGCAAGAGTACGTTGACCGCACATTTCGTGCGTATCTCGATGGTTTGCGTCAGCGCACGATGGAACCCAACGCCAAAGTCCTCGAGCAGCTGCCGTTTCGCTACGGCGGAGCGCCGGAATCAACGCTACTGCCACCCGCAGCCGCAGCATCTGAGCCAGGCGAGACAAAATAGCGCGGTCAATTCGGTGGCGTCCGGCCTACTCTGGCATCGCTGTCGGGATAGCTGATTGGCGCTGAACCTTATCCGCGTGGCTCTCCACACGCTGATATGAATGTAGCAGCGGTCCCGGCCGCGACAAACGTTGACGAACGCCAAACGAATCGCGCTCAGGTGCGCTGATCAGCCGGGCCGTCGAACGAACTCGGATTCGACTGCCAAGTTCGACCTGCCAAGACGATAAGATTCCTTGCGGGCCATGCCACGGCTACAGTGTGCAGCCGTCGCGCCCACTCTGCCTGGAAAATCCTGAATTTCCGTGAAGCAACTTGCCGCTCAATCGAGTTCCGCCGCGACCCTGACCTGGGTGTTGGTGCGCCGCGATATCAAAGATCGCTACCTTGGCACCGTGAGCGGGCTGCTGTGGGCATTTCTCGGCCCCGCGCTGACGCTGTTGATCTATGCCTTCGTGTTCCAGACGCTGATGAAAGTCAAGGTACCGAGTGCGGGTACGACAGGGTTCGTTGCTTTTCTCGCACTTGGACTATGGCCCTGGTACGCCTTCGCCGATGCCATTGGCCGTGGTACCAACGCCATCGTTGCGAATTCCGCTCTGCTCGGCAAGATCGCACTGCCACGCTATCTGTTGGTGCTGGTGCCGGTGATCAGCAGCTTTGCTGTGCACACACTCGGGTTTATCGCCGTGACCGCGGCACTGTTCGCGACCGGTACCGATATCGCCGCATCGGGTCTGCTCGTAACCGCGCTCTGTCTTATGGGAATTCTGCTATTGGCGACCGGGCTGGCGTGGTGGCTGGCAACGCTCAACGTATTTCTGCGCGATGTGTCGGCAATGCTGCCGCAGATTCTGACCTTGTGGATGCTGATCACACCGATTTTTTTCCACGTCGCTACGCTTTCAGCGCCTCTGGTCAGCCTGCTCGCGCACAATCCGATGATGGGCTGGATCGAATTGATTCGCGCGGCCTTGCTGGGGTTGCCCGCGCCTTCCACGAGCAGCATCGTCGAAGCCTGCGCGTGGAGTGTGTTCGCGTTGGTCAGTGGCGCGTACGTATTTCATCGCGCGCAACCACATTTCGAGGACTACCTGTGAATGCGGTCACGCCCGAGCGCCGTGAATCCCTGGTGCGTCTGCAAAACGTCAGCAAGGCGTTCCCGCGCGTCTTTCGCAGCGTCGATCGACTGCGCGCGTTGCTGCATCTGTTGATCGGCCGCAAGCCCGAGCACCCATCGGTGGTGCTTGAAGACATCAACATCGAAGTTTTGCGTGGGCAATCGCTGGGATTGATTGGCGTCAATGGCGCCGGCAAGTCGACTCTGCTCAAAGTGATCACCGGCGTCTTGACCGCCAGCGCCGGAACTGTCGAGGTCCGTGGACGTATCGCACCTTTGCTCGAGTTGGGTGCCGGCTTCCATCCGGAATACACGGGCCGCGACAACATCCGGCTCAACGCCGCGTTGCTGGGAATGAGCAGCGCTGATATCGACGCCAACATCGACGGCATCATCGCGTTTGCCGACATCGGGCGTCACATCGACGAGCCGGTCAAAAACTATTCGTCCGGAATGGTGGTGCGGCTCGGCTTCGCGGTGGTCGCCGCCATCAAACCGGATTTGCTGATCACCGACGAAGTGCTTGCCGTCGGCGATGAAAGCTTTCAGAAAAAATGCGTGCAGTGGATCGAGAACTTTCTGGCTGGGGGCGGCACCCTGTTGCTGGTGAGTCACAGCATGTATCACATTCAGAAGTTGTGCCGACACGCGTGCTGGTTGCACGAGGGGCGCATCCATCAGATGGGCGATGTATTCGATGTCACTCAAGACTACCTCGCGTGGCATGAACGCAAATCGCGCGAACTGACCGAGGCCGGCCGAGAACGTGCCATTGCTGGCGAGTACGCGATCACAGAACTGCGTGTCAACGGTGACGCCGGAACCTCCACTCTGCTGCTTGGCCGCAATCAACCGCTGGTGGCAGAAATTACCTTGCGCGCCCGTGATGGGCGCATTCCCGTGCTTGCCATCGGCGTCAAGCGTACTGACGGCACCGCTGTCTACGGGTTGACTTCGGACATGGAAGGTGCAACGCCGAAACGGATTTCCGATGAGTTGTTCCAGTGGCAACTGCATTTCGATGCGCTGCCACTGCTACCTGGAAGCTATCTACTGGCTGTGCATGCCATGGACCCTGAGGCAGTGCGCCTGTTCGACACATTGGAACGCGCAATCACGGTTCGCGGCCAGAGTCGCGAACTGGGTATGGTTCGTCTGCCGCATCGGTGGGGTCCGCAATGAGCGCGCCACCCAGTCGCCCAGACATCATCGTACCGATCTACAATGCGGCCGCGCTGCTCGAGGATGCGCTGTCTGCTTTGCTACGCACGCTGGACCCGAACGATCGGGTCTTGTTGATCGACGACGCGTCTACCGAGCCGCGCATCGCGACCCTGATCGATGACTTCCAGCGCTCCGCAACATTTTCCGTGTTATCCCAACGCAACGATGTCAACTTGGGCTTTGTGCGCACCGTCAATCGCGGCATGGCTCTGTCTTCGGGCGATGTCGTGCTGCTGAATTCCGACACTGTGGTCACCACCGGTTGGCTCGATCGAATGCTGGGCGCTGCTGCCAGCGACGCCCGCATCGCGACGGTGACGCCGTTCTCCAACAACGCCGAGATCTGCTCATTTCCGGAGTTTTGCATCCCAAACGCGGCACCCGTCAATGCGGAATTGCTGGCTCGAAGCTTCTCGACAGGGGCCGCGTGCTATCCGGATCTGCCCACCGCCGTTGGCTTCTGCATGTACATACGCCGTCGCGCGCTGAACGAGTTGGGCGACTTCGACGCAGCGACTTTCGGGCGCGGTTACGGCGAGGAAAACGACTTCTGCTGCAGAGCGGCCGCTCATGGATGGCGCAATGTCTTGTGTGACACCGCGTTCGTCGTGCATCGAGGCGGCGCTTCGTTCGCGCTGACCGGCGAACGCCCCGGCGGTGATGCCTTGGTGCGTCTCAACGCTCGTTACCCTCGCTACAATGCGCAAGTGGCCGAGTTCATTCGCGCCGACCCGCTTGCGCCAATCCGGGCAGCGGCGCTTGCCCGGTTGGCGACGATTTAACGGCGACTGAATAACGCCCCCCGAGTTCGAATTGAGCGCCATTTTTGCGCACCAGCATTGATCCACCTGCCGTGAGCCGCACTGCCTTATACACGTCATGAGCGATAACCTTTGAGAAACCCGCGTTGAGCAGCCTGCCTTTTACTGGCGAACGTTTTACGCCCGAGTGCCTGCGTGAGATGTGGTACGAGCACTATCACCGCTACGCCTTTGTGCGCGCGATGGTGGCGGGGCGTCGCGTCGCCGACGTCGCCTGCGGCGAGGGTTATGGCGCCATGCTGCTGGCGAAAACTGCCGCTTCTGTACACGGCCTGGACATCAGCGCGGAAGCGATCGAGCATGCCCGTACTCGCTACGCCGCTCAAACCAACCTGCAATTCGAGCAGGGCGACGCCTGCAAGCTGCCGTGGGCAGACCAATCACTGGACGTCGTCACTTCATTTGAAACGCTGGAGCATCTGCACGATCAGGAATCCCTGATCGCGGGGTTTGCCCGGGTGCTGCGCGACGACGGGGTGCTGGTCATTTCCTCGCCGGACAAACGCACGTACAGCGACCTGCGCGGATTTCAGAATGAATTCCACGTACGCGAGTTGTACCGCGACGAATTGCTAACGCTGCTCGGGCGACACTTTGGTCAGGTGCGCCTGTACGGCCAAAAGCTGCTGTTCCAGTCGGCCATCTGGCGCGAGCAATGGATCCCGACACCAACGTGCATTGCAAGTGTGCACACCGCTGCGCGCGATGCATCCAGCATCAGCGACCATGCCGACTACGCGCCGATGTACTACATCGCCGTATGCACGCAAAACGCTCAAGCCTTGCCTGAACTGGCCGAAATCGACCTGTTCGGCGATGCCGACGAAACGGTATACCGACACTACGAGCACGAGATCCGCAAAAACATGCAGGCCGGCGCCGTGCTGCAACAAGCGGATAGCGACCTTAAAGTCGAAAAACAAGCGCATGAGAATACGCGCGCCGCACTCGCCGATGCCGAGGCGCGTTTGCAGCAGATAAAATCGTGCCCGCAGCCACGCCCATGGTGGCGTCGTTGGTCGGCCGGGTCCGAGTAAGTAAATATAGGTTCCGGAGCCAAGCATGGAATTCAGTTTTTCAATGGACGCAACTCCGCGCGCGCCAACAGACGCAAACGCGCCACTTTTTGCATCGGTACTTGGCAGTGCTGCGGATCTTGGCGGCGGCGAGTGTGTGTTTCGCACGCGCGATGAGCAGACGCACCTGATGACGCACCAGGTGTTGCAGGCGTTGGATCGCTGCCGCAGTTTTCTCAGCCTGGCCGAACACACGCAGGCCGTGCGTCAAGTGATTCCCTCGGCGCCGGCGGAAGGAATCGCGCGCGTTATCGATAGCCTGGTCACCCGCCGACTGCTGATTTCCGAACAGGATTTCATCGCTGCGATGCAAGAGCGAGCGCAACGCACCAGCCCAGCACCGATGCAGATGTTGCTGCGCGTAGGTGATCGAATCGAGGCTTCGGCGCGTTTGCTGCAATCGCTTGCCGAAACGCCCGATTGGCGCGATCACGTCGCTCAGATCACGCTGTTGAGCAGCTCGTCGAGCGCCGGGACTCGCGCACAACACAAGGCGCAACTCGAGGCACTTGGCAACGTGGCCGGTTGCCCTACCCGGCTGATCGATGCCGTTGAATGGCACGCACGCATCAGGAAACTGGCTGGTGCGGACTCCCGTCTTGTGCATGCGCTCGATCTGCTGATCGGGACACGCGCGGCGACAACCGCTGGCCAGATGTTCAATCTCGCGTTGCCGCTGCTCGCCGGGAAACGCAACCTGTTGTTGGATGAACATGCGCAGTGGCCTTTGCATCGGCATGCGGAATTTCGTCGGGGCATGGACTTGCGTCCCGTTGAACAGGTCTCGGCGCGCTTCTTTGCTGCGCAATCCGAGGCGATGGCGGCCGGAGTGCCCGCGCCACAAGTAGACGGACTGCTGCGTGAGCATGATCTTGCCTGCGGTGCTTCGCTCGGTAGCCTGCTCGATTCGGATCGCTCCAGCGTATGGAAGGCGGGCGATTTGCGTGGCGTGGCCTTGTCGGAATTTCTTGTCGATGTGGGCGATATTGTCGTCGCCGGAACGATTTCCGGTGCGCGCGGTGCACCGCGTTCGCTCTCCACAGAGGACCTCTTTCTGCTCGATGCTCAGAGTCGCGCTTCGTTCAATTCAGACCGAGAGCTCTATCTGGCACAACTACGGCGCGGCAGTTTGTGGTCAGGTGCGCGTCGCACCGGGCTGACCCAGCAAAGCATGGACTTGCCACTGACACTGGATGCGCGCGACTTCATGCCGTTCGCGTTGCCTTTTGCCGGTTCAGCGGGGCTGGGGTTCAGTTCAATGATGCGCACAATGCGGCCGCAAACCGTTTTCGCGCACTTGCCAGATTCGATCGGACACATCGATGGCGGCCGCGGCGCTGCCGAAGAAGTCGGCAAACAGGCGTCGACTCCTGATTTCAATCGCTTCGTCGCCGATTTCCTCGCCGCGCGCGCCGGCGACATCCGCGCGCATGTCGGCGCGGATCGCATGCAGACCGCAGCTGCGTTGTTACGCGACCTGGCGCAGAGTTCGCCGAAGGCATTGAATGCCTACGCATCGGAATATCTTCAGTTCGTGCGTAGTGATTTGATCAATCGACTGCAACGCATCGTGGAGGAAGCCGGACCCGATGCGCCCCTGCATTGGATCGCAGACCTGCGTGCCATCGTTACCGTCAATGGGCGTGCCCTGGTGCAAACTCAGGTGCCACAACTGCATGGCGACGCGAGCAACGATGCTGCGGGATTCGCATCAGGACTCGCAAAGCGGCTCCGGCAAACCGCCGACGCGATGGAAGCGTGGCCAATTCTGTGGGAGCGAATTGTGGACGAGTCGAATACCGCGAAGGGCGCATTGGCGTGAGCGTCGATGCTGTACCCACGGGCGCTCGCGTTGATATGGTGATTGTCGCTTGTAACAGCGGATCATTGCTCGAAGACTGCGTCGCGCGGGCATTGCTCGCCGAGGGCGACACTTCGGTAATCGTGTTCGACAACACTTCTGACGATGGCTGGCCGCAACGCGTGGCGAATCGCTTTTCTGGAGAGGCCCGATTTGGCTTGGAGGTCAGCAAGCGCAACCTGGGCTTCGGTACGGCATGCAATCGAGGTGCTGCGCGCGGAAGTGCGCCATGGTTGTTGTTCCTCAATCCGGATTGTCTGGTCGAGCAGGGAACGCTGCGAGCACTGCTTGCGATCGTTGCTGAGCGTCCGGACATTGGCTTGCTCGGAGCCGACGTGCGCGACGCACTGGGCCGCGAAGAGCCTGCCGCGCGCCGAGTGACACCGACACCCATGCGCCTGTTGCGCGATCAACTTGCAAGCCTGGGACTCAGCGGAGCGGGCGTGCACCTGCCGCGTACTGCCGATGCCGTGCAGTATGTAGACGCCTGCTCTGGCGCCTTGATGCTGCTGCCGCGGGCATTATTTGAGCGCATTGGCCGCTTCGATGAGTCGTTCTTTCTGCACGGCGAAGACCTGGACCTATGCGCACGTGTGCATGCCGCAGGTTCGCGCGTCGCGGTTGCGAACGAAGTGCGCGTGACCCACCGTCAGGGCAGCTCCAGCCATGCGCGGCCGGTGTTCGTGGCCTGGCATAAACATCTCGGGCTCGGTCGTTTCTTGCTCAAGCACCGCGCGCGTTTTGGATGGCCGCGGGTAATCATCGTGCTGGGAATCGCCGTGGCGTTCCTGTTTCGTGGACTGCCGCGTGCGTGGTTATCGAAGTGACATGGGATGACACTCATGTGGAGCGGGGCTAGCTCCCATACTTTGCACCCACCCTACACGCGCCCAAACGTCCCAAGTGAAGAGTATTGGCGCAAGACTGGCTCTACAACGACAATGGCGATGAGTTCAGGTCCTGGCGAACTCTTACTTCAGTGCTTTGAAGCGCAGTCGGTGCGGCTGGTCGGCGTCTGAGCCAAGGCGGCGATGGCGATCTACATCGTATTCCTTGTAGTTTCCATTGAAGAACTCGACGTGCGAATCGCCTTCGAAGGCAAGAATGTGCGTGCAGATGCGGTCGAGAAACCAGCGATCATGCGAGATGATTACCGCACATCCGGGAAATTCAAGCAGAGCTTCTTCGAGCGCGCGCAGGGTTTCGATGTCCAGATCGTTGGACGGTTCGTCAAGCAGCAACACATTGCCGCCAGTGGTCAGCGTCTTGGCGAGATGCAGTCGGCCGCGCTCTCCTCCCGACAATTGCCCGACAAGTTTTTGCTGATCGGCGCCCTTGAAGTTGAAGCGACCGATATAGCCACGTGACGGCGTTTCGTACTTTCCGACGGTGATCATGTCGCGCCCGCCGGAGACTTCCTGCCAAACATTGTTTTCTGGATTCAGCGCGTCGCGGCTCTGGTCGACGTAGGCGAGCTGCACGGACTTGCCGATCGACACCTCACCTGAATCCGGCTTTTCCTGGCCGATGATCATCTTGAACAGTGTCGACTTGCCGGCGCCGTTCGGGCCGACCACGCCAACAATCGCGCCGGGCGGCAGTTTGAACGTGAGATCATCGATCAACAGATTGTCGCCGAAGCCTTTGCTCACGTTCTTGAATTCGATGACATTGTCGCCGAGACGTTCGCCAATCGGGATATAGATTTCGTTGGTTTCGTTGCGCTTCTGGTACTCGACTGAATTGAGCTCTTCGAAGCGCGCTAGACGTGCCTTGCTCTTGGACTGACGTCCCTTGGCGTTTTGCCGCACCCACTCCAACTCCTGCTGCAGCGCCTTGCGCCGCGATTTCTCACCGGATTCTTCCTGGGCCAATCGCGCGTCTTTCTGCTCCAGCCATGAAGAATAGTTGCCCTTCCACGGAATGCCGCGGCCGCGGTCGAGTTCCAGGATCCACTCGGCAGCGTTATCGAGGAAATAGCGATCATGGGTCACCGCAACCACGGTGCCGGTGTAGCGCGTCAGAAACTGTTCGAGCCAGGCCACCGACTCGGCGTCGAGATGGTTGGTCGGTTCATCCAACAGCAACATGTCGGGTTTTGACAGCAGCAGTTTGCACAGGGCCACACGTCGCTTCTCACCGCCGGAAAGCGTGCCAACCTTCGCGTCCCAGTCGGGCAGTCGCAGCGCATCCGCGGCGATTTCGAATTGGTGTTCGAGGTTGTGCCCGTCGGCTGCGGCGATGATCGCCTCCAGGCGCGCTTGCTCCGCGGCCAACGCATCAAAATCGGCATCGGGCTCGGCATAAGCAGTGTAGACCGCGTCCAAGCGGGTTTTGGCTGCCATCACTTCACCCATGCCCAGCTCGACTTCCTGGCGCACGCTGTTTTCCGGATTGAGCTTCGGCTCTTGTTCCAGGTATCCGATTTTGATGCCCGGTTGTGGACGCGCCTCTCCGTTGAACTCGGTGTCTACGCCCGCCATGATGCGCAACACCGTCGACTTGCCCGAGCCGTTCACACCGAGCAGGCCGATCTTCGCGCCCGGAAAAAAGGACAGCGAGATGTCCTTGATAATCGTGCGCTTGGGCGGCACAGTTTTGCTCACCCCATTCATGGTGTAGATGTATTGCATGGCGGAATCGGCTAAGTCGGGGAAAGGGCGCGAATTGTCCGGGCTTGAGGCAGGCAAGTCCAGCCAATTCGGCGGGTAATGTGCTGACATCCAGTAGGCAAGCGGCTACGGCGCGTGCCTGAGCTGGCGGCGCGAATGGCGGCGTAGCAGGGCAGGCGGAGCGCCAGGCGCTGAACGCGCAGCTATCCGGGTCAACGTCGCTGGCCACCGTCTTTGAGCCGATCGCGTGTCCCAACCAGAAGCCAAGGTCGAAATTACCGCCTCGCGTTTGTTTGTCTCCTGGTTGGCTGAGTAAAAACTCCAGCCTCGCGTTCACCACTTATCAGGCCGGAAAGCTGTTTTTCATCAGCTTGAACGAGCGTGACGAGATGGCTGAGCCGGGCTGGACGCCTTCACGGCGATCGACGCGGCCGATCTGCGCGCGCGCCGTGCATTGGTCGCAACACCTCGACGAACTGGCGCAACTTCGCCGCGCCATGCGCTGGATATTGCAAGGAACTACGCTATTCGACGGCCATCGATTCACGTCCGCTTTCGAGCAGGTGCTGCGAATCTGATGGCTTGACGCAATCAGCGACGATAAAACATCGTGTGGCTCGCGTCGATTCGCCTAATCTTATTGGCAGCGCGGCTGAACTTCGCGCAGCAAGCGCTCAAGCCCGCGCACGCTCTCCGCTGAATCCAGCAGGAGGTGCTTGCGCTCGCGGATGCGTTGCCGGATGGCGTTGCGCCACAGATGATCGCGCCCCAGGCCAGTAGCGATGCGAACATAATCATCCTCGTCCTGCGCTATCAGTTCCGGCAGATCAAGCACGCGCAACATCGCTGCCGTTTGCCGTCCACGCATCGTGGTGCCGGGCAGGGTAACGATCGGAATGTCCATGCTGAGCGCGTCGAGTGAGGTCAGGCAGCCCGAGAAATGCAGGGTGTCGAGCAGCACGTCGGTTTGTTCGAGCAGCTTGAGATAGTCGGCATAGGGGATGTGGGCGAGAACTCGAATCCTTGACTCCGCATCAACCCCGCCCGCGTTCAACACTGGACCGATTCGTGAGCGGATGGCCGCGCTCGCCAGTTCCTGGCCGCCGTGACTGAGGGTCAACACGCTGCCGGTCATGCTCGCCAGGATGCGCGTGAAAAGCGCATCGTGTACCGGCAGCAACTTCAGGCTGGTCTGCGCGCAGAGATAGCGTATGCCGTCGCCGTCGTGCATATTTGACCCAGGGGTGATGTCACTGCCCGACCCGGCCGCGGCCTGATAGGCGCAGGCCAAACCGGGCAATCGGATCAGCTGTTCGGAGTAATGCACCTGTCCGTCTGCGGGTTCCATCAAATCCGATGAGAGGAAGTAATCGATTGTGCTGAGTCCGGAGGTGACTGGATGAGCCCAGGTCGTGCACTGCACCGGCGCGTAGCGACGCGTCGCCAACGCCTGGGCCATTGTATGTGGGCCGAGGTCAAGGAAGATCAGCACATCCAGATCGGCCGCGGACAGGCATCGGTGCCAATCGCTCAAGTCGCCCTGCCTTTCGACGAAGGCATCGGCACGGGCGCGCCATTGGGCCACCGAGTGGTCGTCGCTGGCATCGATGTGGTAGCAGATGAGTTCCAGCGCGGTGCGGTCGACGGCGAGCATCAACTCGCGCCAGACGCGCGATACCGAATGCCAGCCGAAGCTGGACGAGACGATGCCGATGCGCCGGCGCGGACGCGCACTCTGCGCCGGTCGAGCGGACTGGGCGATACTCAGTGCCTGATCGCAGAATCGGCTAAGCACGACGCCGCGTTTGCACAAGGGCATGACCACGTCCTGCTGCGCATACATGAGGTGATGGCTGGCGCAGCTCTGAATCAAGCGCAGGCAGATGTCGGTCTCTGGGGTGGGCATCGAATCGAAGTAAGAGAGCTCGTCCATCCAGCGCTGTGCAAAGGCATGCGCCTGATGATCGCAATCCCCTCGACCGTCGCCCGCCTGGGCGGGCTGGAAAAGTACGTGTGCAGGAAAGTGGAGCGCAGTCCAACGTGCAATGACTTGCGTTGGATCGAGTTCACGCGCGCGCTGCCAATGCCGATGCGCGCCGACGAAATCGTACGACGAGGCTAATGCATTGGCCATGGCGAGGTGGGCATCTACCGAGTTGGGTGCATTTTCCAGCCACCGCGTGCGTACCTGCAGGCGCTCCGCCGGATCGCAATCGATCAGATCCAGCAAGACCGAGTATCGATGCAGCAGCCGCGCATCGGCCGGGAAGCGCTTCGCCGCGTCCCGAGCCAGCGCGACAGCCGTTACGTACTGGCGTTGCTGGAACAAGCAGGCGAGATAATCGATATGTGCCGGCAATGCGTCCGGTCGCTGCGTGATGCAGCCTTGGTAGTGCCAGCCGGCCAAGGTAAAGTCACGGGCATCGCAGGCACGGCCAGCAAGTTGCAGTCGGCGCTCGAAATAGGCCGAATGGGTTGCGGCCGCTTGCCGAAAAAGCGTTTCGGCACAATCGCCATTGCCGAGTCCAAGTTGGATTTCAGCCTCGGCAAACATGCCAGCGCCGGAAGCGGGGGCCAATTCTCGAAAGCGTGATACCGCGTCCTTCGCAGCGATCCAGTCGGCAACTGCGATACAGGCGCCGGCCAGGTCGATCCAGATCGACGGCAGCTTGGGCAGGAGCGTGCCGGCTTGCTCAAGCACCCGCCTCGCCTCGCTGTGCATGCGCAATTGCTGCAGCACGTGTCCATGCATCGCAGCGATTTCACCATCGGAATGCGCGCGATCGTACAAGTCACGGCTGAATGCGAGCGCGGCGACGTAGTTGCGGTTGCGGATATGCTGTTCGAGTTCGGGGTGCACGAGATTGTTCCGTCTAATCCGGTTGTACGCTGGTCAGCCAATCGGAAAGCGCATCGATCACGGCGACATCCCGATAGAGGAGATGCTTGTTCTCTGCGATGCGTTCCGCGAGTTGGGTTCGCCAGGAGCTGTCGGTTGCCAGACGACTTGCACGACGCAGATAGTCATCCTCATCGTCTGCAATCAGTTCATCGATCTGCATCAACTTGAGCATCGCATAGGTGTGCCGGCCGCGCATCAGCGCTCCGGGCAAAGTCAGGATGGGCTTGTCCAGCCAAAAGGTCTCCAGTGCGGTCACGCCGCCCGACCAATCGAGCGAGTCGAGAACGAAGTCCTGGCTCGCCGTGACCGCTGCGAATTGTGTCTGGCTCAATCGCCCATGCACGGTCACACGCTTGGCGAAATCCACTTTCTCTGCCGCGCAGGCACCGCGCAAGCGCGCAATGAATTGCTCCAGGCCGGCGGGCAACAGGCCGGGCGTGAAGCTCAGATGCAACTCGGGCACCTGCCGCAGCAGACGCGCGAACAATGCGTCGTGGCGCGGCGAAAGTTTCTCCGCACTTTGCAGACATGCAGCGCGGATCCCGTGCGCTGACAGCGATAGCTGATCGAGCAAAGCAGCATCAGGGACAAATTCCGGCGGATCGAACACGCAGCCGATGCCGGGCAGCAATAGGGTCTGTTCGCTGTAGTGTTCTGTGTATGCATCGGGTTCCATCGCGGCCGAACTGATGAACCAGTCCATATTTTTCAGGCCGGTGCTGAACGGATGGCCCCAAAGCACTGCCTGCACCGGTGCCAGGCGCAGCGCGGCAAGACCGCTGGCAAGCGCGTGCATGCTCACGTCGAGATAGACCAGCACATCCAGATCCGCCTCGGCAATTTTCCGCGCCCATTGCCGCGGGGTTCCGGTGCCCAGATGAAAGCCGTCGAGTTCGCGTTCGTAGCGGTCGCTCCAGGTGTCGCGCAGGTTGCGCGGACAAAAGCCGATCACCTCGAAGCGGGCGCGATCCAAGCCCAGAAACGCAAGCATGAACAACTTGGTGACGGAATGCTGCTGCAGCATGCCGGAGATCACTCCGATGCGGCGACGCTGGCGCGTGATCGGTCGCGGCGCGATCTGCAGGTCACCGCAAACGCGAGTGGCGACGCGTTGCATCAGCGCACCATAGCGCAGCTGCTCAGCACGCAATGCGCCGCCCAGATATGCCAGGTAAAAGTTGGTATGCATCTGCATGATCGCTTCGCAATGCGTCTGCATGACTGCAGACTCGAAGTTGATGGCTTCGATTGCCGCCATTCCGCTGCGCCATTGCGCCAGATAAGCCTTACGATCATCGTCGCTCTGAAACTGTTCCTGCGCCGGCAGTTGCGCCACAACCCAGCGTGCGGTGAGGTAATCCGGTGCGAGCTCCAGGCAGCGCCGTAGGCATGCATGCGTTTGCGAGTGACGACGCGAGGCCCAGTGTGCCATTGCGAGCAGAAAGTGCGACTCCGGATCGCCGGGCGCGAGTTTTGCAATGCGCTCACGGATAGCCAGCACAACCGCTGCGGACGCATTGGCCATTTCGGCGCAGATCGCCTGCAGCTTTAGCGCAGCAAGGTCCTCTGGCGGCAGATCGACAGCGCGCGTCGCTGCCGCCAACGCCGCATCCGGGTTGCCGCGTTTGAGTTCGGCGCGTGCCAGGTTTGTCCATGCGTCGCGCCACTGCGGCTGAGTATCGACGCAGGCGCCAAAATGCCGAGAAGCGCGCCGCCAGTCGCCCCGCATGAAGCATGCGCCGGCCAAAGCGAAGCGATATCGGATCATTCCTGGAGCCAGCTCACGTGCACGCAGGAACGCGGCGTCCGATTCCTGCAGCCGGCCCGCGGAATCCAGCGCGTGCCCCAAACAGTGCCAGGCGCCGGCATCGAGCGCAGCGTCTTTGATTCGATTCTGCGCCAGATTCAAGGCTTGCTCGGTGTTACCGAGCGCAATGGCTTGCTCAAACTCGGCCGCAATCGGGGAAATCATGTACTCGTGTCCATCCGGGAAAGGTGTAATTCAGGCGCCTTGGAGCAGCAAACAGGTCGCCCAGCTCACCCGTGCGTGCGCCGGCCGGTCTGGCAATTCCGCGATATTCAGTAGGGTAGCTTCGCCAGTCGCAGGCTGCCCGCTACCATGCGCGCCTGCCCCGAACTCCAGGAACCGACCCATGTTCAAGTTCTCGTCGTTCAACAACAGCAAATCGTTCAAAGACAGCAGCCCAATCAGCGTATTCGACCCCGAACTCCATGCCGCAATGCAGGCCGAAGCACAGCGCCAGGAAGACCATGTCGAACTGATCGCCTCCGAGAATTATGCCAGCCCGCGCGTGCTTGCGGCGCAGGGATCGGTGCTGACCAACAAATACGCCGAAGGTTATGTCGGCAAGCGTTATTACGGTGGCTGTGAATATGTCGATGTTGCCGAGCGCCTGGCGATCGATCGGGTGAAGCAGTTGTTCGGAGCCGATTACGCCAATGTCCAGCCGCATTCGGGCTCACAGGCCAATGCGGCGGTGTATCTGGCCCTGCTCAAGCCAGGAGACACAATACTGGGCATGAGCCTGGCGCATGGCGGACACCTGACTCATGGCGCCAAGGTGAATTTTTCCGGCAAGCTGTTCAATGCTGTGCAATACGGCATCGATACTGCAACCGGCTTGATCGACTATGCCGAAGTCGAACGCTTGGCGCGCGAACACAAGCCGAAGATGATCGTTGCCGGGTTTTCGGCCTATTCGCAAGTGATCGACTGGTCGAAGTTTGCCGCAATCGCCAAAGAAGTCGGGGCGTATTTTTTTGTCGATATGGCGCATGTCGCCGGCCTCGTTGCTGCCGGTGAGTATCCCAATCCGCTGCCGCATGCCGATGTGGTGACCTCGACCACGCACAAGACGCTGCGCGGGCCGCGTGGCGGCATCATCCTGGCCAAGTCCAACCCCGAGATCGAGAAGAAATTTCAATCGATGGTGTTCCCCGGCACCCAGGGCGGCCCGTTGATGCATGTCATCGCCGCCAAGGCGGTGGCTTTTCTGGAAGCCCTGCAACCCGAGTTCAAAATCTATCAGCATCAAGTCGTTCTGAATGCCCAGGCGATGGCGGACGCTATGACCAAACGCGGCTACCGCATCGTTTCTGGCGGCACCAGGAATCACCTGTTTCTGGTCGACTTGATCGGTCGCGATGTCACCGGAAAGGACGCCGAAGAAGCGCTCGGCAAGGCGCATATCACGGTCAACAAGAACGCGGTGCCGAACGATCCGCGCTCGCCGTTCATTACTTCAGGGCTGCGTTTGGGCACACCCGCGATCACCACGCGTGGCTATAAGGAGCCCGAGAGCGTCGCGTTGGCCAACTGGATTTGCGACGTGCTCGACGACCCCGGCAACGACGCCGTGATTGCCGGCGTGCGGGCCAATGTCACGCTGCAATGTCAGCGCCATCCGGTTTACCTGTGAACCCATCGCGCCGGCTCGCCTGCTTATGGCCACTGGTCATGCCATTATGGGCCCAGACCGTCGCGGCCGAATGCCGCGATCCGCAATTGCCTATCGTCGACTAGCGACCAGGGATGCACTGTCCGTTCTGTCACCACGAAGACACCCGTGTCGTCGATTCGCGACTGACCGAAGACGGTGCGCAGGTGCGCCGCAGGCGCGCGTGCGAGCAGTGCGGTGAACGCTTCACGACATTTGAAACGGTCGAGTTCAAATTGCCGGCGATCGTCAAACAGGATGGTCGTCGCGAATCTTTTGACGAACGCAAGCTGCGTTCCAGCCTGGAACGCGCACTGCACAAGCGTCCGGCCGGAAGCGACACCATTGATGCCGCCATTGATGCGATCAAGCGCAAGCTGCGCGCGATGGGTGATCGCGAGGTAATGTCGCGCAAACTCGGTGACTGGGTGATGGCTGAGCTGCGTCGCATCGACCAAGTCGCCTATGTACGGTTCGCCTCGGTCTATCGCCGTTTCGAAGATGTGCAGGCATTTCGCGAAGAAGTCGAACAGCTTGAGCGCGACCTGCCGGCGTTGGAAGGAAAGCAGATGTCGTTGCTGCAGGATGAAACTCCGATAGCGACGCCGAGTTCGCGCAAGACCTCGTGAGCGCAATGGGTAAGGGAACCTCTGAACAAGTTCGGAGCCTCGATAGCCCAATGAGTCAGGGGGCGAAAAACCGCAGGTTGACCAGCTCCGCTGTTGAAAACCAGGGTGTGGCAAACGATAGGCTTTATAGGGAAGGCGAAGTGGTGACTTATTCAGACCTTCCCAAGGTGACGTTCGCCTATCTGTGCGATCACATGCATCTGGCATCGGAATTGGCGCGTCTGCACTTTGCCGAGTGGGGAGAATTGCTGCCCAACTGGAGTGAGGCCGACGCGCTTGCGGAGCTGCAAACCCACGGGTCGCGCTCTGCCATCCCGACAACGCTGCTGGCGCTGGATAGCGCACAATTGGCGTGCTTAGAGCACACTGCGACCGCGACGTCGGCGCTGATTGGCTCGGTTAGCCTGCTGCAAAACGACGATGACCGCATTCGCGACTACACGCCCTGGTTGGCCAGCCTGGTTGTAGTGCCCGCGCACCGCGGAAGTGGACATGGCATTGCCTTGATTCAACGCTGTGTGCAGGAAGCGCGGTCACTCGGGGTCGGGCGCCTGTATCTCTATACCGCGGGGCAGCAGCCGTTGTACGCGCGGCTCGGTTGGCGTTTTGTTGACTCGGTGCCCCTGGGCAGCGCGCGGGTGGATGTAATGGCAATCGATACGGGCGCAGCGGCGGCCACGCGATGAGCCAATTCAGCGCCTGCGATCACATGCATATGGCCGACGCCCTGCGACTGGCTGAGGCAGGTCTGTTCACTACGCAACCCAATCCGCGCGTCGGTTGTGTGATTGCGCAGGGCGATCGTGTCATTGGCAGCGGGTTTCACCGGCGCGCCGGCGAAGCGCATGCCGAGGTTTACGCGCTGGCGCAGGCGGGGTTGCATGCGCGCGGTGCCAGCGCCTACGTGACCCTGGAACCCTGTGCGCACCAGGGCCGCACTGGCCCATGCGCAGACGCGCTGATCAACGCCGGCATTGCACGCGTGGTAGTCGCCTGTGAGGACCCATTCGACCAGGTCGATGGCCGTGGGTTGGCACGTCTGTGCGCTGCGGGCGTGAAGGTCGAGGTCGGGCTGATGCATACCGAAGCGCGCGAACTCAATATCGGATTCTTCAGTCGCATCGAACGTGGCCGCCCGTTCGTGCGCATCAAATTGGCCGCCAGCCTGGATGGTCGCACGGCGCTGGCCGATGGCAGCTCCAACTGGATTACTACCGCGGCTGCGCGCAATGACGGACATCGTTGGCGCGCGCGCGCCTCTGCGCTGCTGACCGGCATTGGCACGGTGCTCGCGGATGATCCACAATTGACGGTGCGTATTTCTCAGCCGCATGCCCAGATGTTGCGCGTAGTGCTGGACAGCGATCTGCGCATGCCGCTGCACGCGCGTATGTTGAAGATATCCACACCACTGCTGATCTACACCGCTGCGCATGCCGATCCGCAGCGACGCGCGGCGCTGGAAAAGGCGGGTGTCGAGCTGTTCCCGATATCGGCAGTTGCCGGGCGCCTGGATTTGATGGCAGTGCTTGTCGATCTTGCCCGCCGCGGCGTCAATGAACTGCATGTCGAGGCCGGAGCAACGGTTTCCGGTGCTCTGGTAGCAGCGAAGTTGGCCGATGAGTTGTTGATTTATCAGCATGCCTGTCTGCTCGGAGATGCGGCGAGGCCACTCTTGTCATTGTCCTCGCCAGCCTGGCTGGCAGACCGGATCGAGTGGAAACTGAAGGACGTTCGCCAGATCGGCGAGGACTGGCGGCTACGGCTGAGGCCTGCCGCGAAGGAGCAGGAATGTTCACCGGATTGATCGAGGCAATCGGGCAGCTGCGATCCGTTGCCAAGCTCGGCGGCGACGTGCGGATGTGGATCGCTGGCAGTGCATTGGATTGCACCGATGTAAAAATTGGCGACAGCATTTGTGTCAACGGCGTGTGCCTGACGGTAGTGTTACTGGAGGCAAATGCGTTCGCCTTGGATGTGTCCAACGAAACATTGGCTTGCACCACGCTAGGAACGTGGCGCGAGGGTCGACGCGTCAACCTTGAGAAGGCATTGCGCCTGAGTGACCGTCTCGGTGGGCACCTGGTTAGCGGGCACGTCGATGGCATCGCCACTGTGCTTGCCATCGACGCAGACGCGCGTTCCTCGCGTTGGCGCTTTACCTTGCCTGTGCATCTGGCGCGCTATGTCGCGGTGAAGGGGTCGATTGCGGTGGATGGCGTGAGCCTGACCGTCAACGCGGTCGATGCTCACAGCTTCAGTGTCAATCTGATCCCGCACACGTTGGCGAATAGCGTTTTTGGCGCGACAACGGTGAACGATCCGGTCAATCTCGAAATCGATCTGATGGCGCGCTACGCCGAACGCATGATCGCCGGGTAAAGGCGGCCGCCAGTTGCGGTCGTCAACGCCCGTACAATGCGAAGCCTTTTCGGAACCGATCCGTTATGACTTTCTCACCCATTCCCGAACTGCTCGACGAAGTCCGTGCCGGCCGCATGATCATCATGCTGGACGATGAGGATCGCGAGAACGAGGGCGACCTGATCATGGCCGCAAGCCTGGTTCGGCCTGAGGACATCAACTTCATGGCCACGCATGCGCGCGGCCTGATCTGTCTGGCGATGTCCGAGGCGCGCTGCCGGCAATTGCGCTTGCCGCCGATGGTGAGCGACAACCGCGCCCGACATCGCACTGCGTTCACTGTGTCAATCGAGGCCGCGCAGGGCGTCAGCACCGGCATTTCTGCGTTCGATCGTGCGCATACCATTCGCACCGCGGTGCATCCCGATGCGCTGCCTGCGGATCTGCATCAACCGGGACACGTGTTTCCGCTCGCGGCGCAGCCGGGCGGTGTGCTGGTGCGCGCCGGGCACACCGAGGCCAGCGTCGATCTGGCGCGATTGGCCGGACTCGAACCCGCCGGCGTACTGGTTGAAATCATGAGCGCCGATGGCTCCATGGCGCGAAGACCGGAACTCGAGCAGTATGCAGCGCAGCATGGCCTGAAGATGGGCACGATCGCCGATCTGATTCGCTACCGGATGCGCATAGAAACTACGCTGCAGCGTGAGTTCGAGCAGGATGTGGATACCCGTCATGGACGCTTTCATCTGGTTGCATGGCGCGATCGCTACAGCCACTCGTTGCATTTCTCGCTGTCGCGCGGCAACTGGAACGCTGACACTGCCGTGCCAGTCCGCGTGCATGTCGGAAATATGCTCAGCGATGTGATGCAGCTGACGCGTTCGGATATCGGCGTCTCTGCGGATCGCGCTTTGGCTACTATTGCAGCATCGGAGTGCGGCGTGTTTGTTGCACTGGGTGATTCCGCCGATCCCGAACAGTGGCTTGCGCGGCTCAGGCAGGAAGGCCGGCCGCAGGCGAGCGCCGCAGATGTATGGCGCAGCAGCGGCCTGGGCGCGCAGATTCTCGCCGGGCTGGGCGTACACCGGCTGCGTGTAATCGGTACGCAACGCCGCTATCTCGGCCTCTCGGGCTTTGGGCTCGAAGTGGTAGACTATGCGTCGCCGACGGACGACTAGAGGTTCCTTGGTGTCATAACCCGGAAGCATCGGTACATATGAAAGTGTTGAATCGGCGCTCATGTGGATGGGCACCGAAGTTGCTTGTCAACCCTCGCCGGGCCTGTCGGGCCTGGCAAGAGTCGCAGCGACGCCACCACCAAGACGACGCGCTTTCATGTTTCGATACTTCTGCGTTGCACCAGGGCAACTGGGAACCACTCCAGCGCCGCGTCAATACGTTCTATCGACTGCACAGCGCAGTTCGCCTCCGGATATCCCATGAGTAAAGTATCCAAAAAAACTGCCGCGGCTTTGCCCGCCATCAACATGCTGCGCAGCGGTGTGCAGATGCTGGATCCGGACAGTTCCGATCTTGAAGTGCGCATCGCCATTGTTGCGGCGCGTTTCAATGGGGTGATCGTCGATCGACTGATCGAAGGCGCGATCGCAGCGCTGAACAAGGCCGGCGTTGCCTCCAACGGCATTACCTTGGTGCGCGTTCCCGGGGCCTGGGAACTGCCCGTGGTCGCCGGTGCGCTGGCCGAGACTCTGGTCTTCGACGGAATTGTCGCGTTGGGCTGCGTGATCCGTGGCGAGACCGCGCATTTCGATGTGATCGCAAATGAATCCGCGCGCGGGTTGATGCAGGTGGCGCTGGATCATTCCGTTCCGGTTGCCAATGGCGTACTCGCCTGCGAAACCGAGCACCAGGCATTGGATCGAGCTGGCGGCGGCGCGCATGGCAATAAAGGTACTGAAGCGGCACAGGCACTGCTGGATACACTCGGCGTGATGGCGGCCATCGACACGTCTTTCGGCGGTCTGGCCACTGAGCTGGATGATCTCGACTTGGATGAGGACATGTTCCGATGAGCCAGCACCACCGCCCCGATGGGGTTGATCTTGCCGCGCGTAGTCGTGCCCGTCGTCGAGCACTGCAGGCACTCTATGCGTGGCAGGTCTCCGGCACGCCGATGCACGGCATCATTGCGCAGTTCAAGCACGAACAGGAAATGGAAGTCGCCGATCTCGAGTATTTCGAGGACCTGCTGGTGAACATTGAAAAGCGTCGCGAAGAACTCGATGCCGCGCTCAAGCCATTCCTCGATCGGGAAGTGGATCTGGTCGATCCGATCGAACGTGCAGTGCTCAGGTTGGGCGCCTACGAACTGATGCACCGCGCCGACGTACCGTATCGCGTGGTGATCAATGAAGCGATCGAGACCACAAAACGCTTCGGCGCCGATTTCGGCCACACCTATGTAAATGGCGTCCTCGACAAACTTGCGGCACAGAGTCGTGCGCTCGAGTACCGCAAGTAAGCGTGGCATGCGCGACCCGTTTTTGTGGGAGCGGCTTCAGCCGCGAACGCCCTGGCTTCCCTCGCTTCGCGGCTGAAGCCGCTCCCACAAAGTGCGCGCGTCAATGAATGAATTTGCATTGATCGACCTGATCCAGTCAACGTGCGCATTGCACCGACCCGATGTGCGCATTGGCATTGGCGACGATGCGGCCGCGATCGATGTGCCCGAGGGACACGAACTGTTGATTTGCACTGACACGCTGGTCGCTGGTCGTCACTTTCCGATCAACACGCGCGCCGAAGACATCGGCTGGAAATCGTTGGCGGTGAATCTGTCCGATCTCGCCGCCATGGGTGGCACACCAGCGTTTGCTCTGTTGGCGCTGTGTCTGCCGGATTCAGACGAGACCTGGGTGCGTGCATTCGCTCGCGGGTTTTCCGAGCTGGCAAGCATGCATAACGTTGCGTTGATTGGCGGTGATACCACGCGCGGCCCACTTGCCGTGACCGTGACCGCGCTGGGCTTTGCGCCACGCGGCCGGGCGTTGCGACGCAGCGGGGCGCAGGTGGGTGACACCATCGTGGTGACCGGCGCCTTGGGCGCTGCGGCTGCCGGTTTGCATTTTCTTGAGTTACGACCAGAATGCGGCCGCGCCTATCGATTGGATCCGAATCGCTTCGATCACCAATGCGTAACTGCGCTGGATCGCCCGGCTCCGCAAATCGCGCAGGGGATCGCGCTCCGGGATTACGCATCCAGCGCTATCGACATCAGCGATGGGTTGGCTGCAGACCTTGGGCATGTGCTGCGTCTGAGTGAAACCGGCGCCGATATCGAGCTCGGCTTACTGCCCGGATGGCAGGCGCTGAGTGAGGTGCTGTCGCTGGAGCAGGCCACGAGGCTGGTATTGAGTGGTGGTGACGACTACGTCGTATTGGCTACGGTGCCGCCGAATCGATTGCAAGAAGCCGAGCTTGCAGTGAAAAGTACGGGCGCCGTGCTCACTACCATAGGCCACGTGAGCGCCGAACCCGGGCTGCGTATTCGTGACCCGCAGGGCAATTTGATCCACGTCGACAAAGCGGGTTGGGATCACTTTGCATGAAAGCAATGAACCATATGACGCGCGCACAAATATCAATGTTGCTCAGCCATCCCTGGGGCTGGATCGCGAGTGGATTCGGCGGCGGTCTGTCGCCGATCGCGCCAGGCACGGTGGGTTCACTGATGGCATTGCTGCCCTACCTCGGATTGCGCGTTTACGGCCCGTGGGCGGTGTTTGGCGGCTGCGTAGTGGCGTTTGTGCTGGGTGTTTTCGCTGCCGATTGGGTGATCGCACGTTTGCGGCGGGAAGACCCTGGTGCAGTGGTGATGGATGAGTGGGTCGGCCAATGGATCGTATTGCTGCCAGCGACTGCGTACTGGCCGTACATTGGATTCGCGCCGCCGCTGTGGGCCGAACTGACGATCGGGTTCGTGCTGTTTCGCGTATTCGACATTCTCAAACCCTGGCCTGCATCCGTCGCCGATCGCGAATTGCACGGCGGCTTTGGCGCCATGCTGGACGACGCGCTTGCGGGTATATTCGGGGCGTTGCTCATGGCTTTTGCACTGCCATGGTTATGGCGAAGCGTTGAGGCTTAGCGCGCAGTTTGTTGCGCAGAACTTGTAACTGAGTCGTAGGGTGGGTGCAACCCACCGCTCTCGAACGCTGCGCAATGGTGGGTTGCACCCACCCTACATGCTTGCTACTGAGTCGTAGGGTGGGTGCAACCCACCATTCTCGAACGCTGCGCAATGGTGGGTTACACCCACCCTACATATACTGAAACACCCCAAGTGAACAGTAGCGGAGCAAGCCCCGCCGTACATGGGCACGGCCGGTTATTCCAATGCGTACGCCAGCTCAGCGCGTAAATCAGCCACGTCTTCCACACCGACCGAAAGCCGCACCAGGCCGTCACTGATGCCCAGGCGCCTGCGTTTGTCAGCAGGGACCGAAGCGTGGGTCATGATGGCGGGATGATTGATCAGGGATTCAACACCACCCAGCGATTCGGCCAGACCAAACAAAGTGCAACGTTCCATCATGCGTCGGGCTTTCTTCAGCCCGCCGCGGACTTCGATCGAGATCATGCCGCCGAAATCGTCCATCTGCTTGGCAGCAAGAGCGTGCTGTGGATGCGACTTGAGTCCTGGATAGATCACACGCTGAAGTGCAGGATGCTTTTCCAGCCATTTCGCCAGTTGCTTCGCGTTCTCACAATGCGCGCGCATGCGCAGGTGCAGCGTCTTCAGGCCGCGCAGCGCCAAAAAGCTGTCGAAGGGACCGGCAATTCCGCCGACTGCGTTCTGCAGGAAGGTGAGTTTTTCGCGTAGTTCCGCGTTCTCACCCACCACCGCGATACCACCGACCATATCCGAGTGGCCATTGAGATACTTGGTCGCGGAGTGCATGACAATGTCGGCGCCGAATTCCAACGGGCGCTGCAACATGGGTGAACTGAAAGTGTTGTCGACGACCAGGATCAGGCCATGCTTCTTGGCAAACTTGCCCAGCTGCTTCAGATCGACCAATTTCAGCATCGGATTGGTTGGCGTCTCTACCCAGATCATGCGCGTGTTTGGTTTCAACGCAGCCTTCAGCATGGTTTCGTCATTGGCATCGACGAAACTGAAATCCAGTCCAGCACTGCGCCGACGTACACGTTCGAACAGGCGGAAAGTGCCACCGTACATGTCATCCATCGCGATGACATGGCTGCCGCTGTCGATGATTTCCAGAATCGTAGATGTCGCCGCCAAACCAGACGCAAACGCAAAGCCCTTGCTGCCACCCTCCAGCGCAGCCACACAATCCTCGAAAGCGAAACGCGTCGGATTGTGCGAGCGCGTGTATTCAAAACCCTTGTGCACGCCAGGGCTTTGCTGCACATAAGTGGATGTTGCGTAGATCGGCGTCATGATCGCGCCCGTTGTCGGGTCAGGCGATTGCCCGGCATGAATGGCGCGAGTTCCGAGGCCTAGAGGTTTGCTGGGTTTGGTCATATCGATTCCAATTAGGAAATCAGGATTTTTGGAGTGGCTTCTGTGGGAGCGGCGTCAGACGCGATATTCCAACGCATCGTAGTATTGGGAGTCGCGGCTGACGCCGCTCCCACGGTCATGCTTATCGCCAACCGGTGGTGATTGGATAGCGTCGGTCGCGCCCGAACGCGCGACGAGTGATGCGCGGTCCCGGCGCCGATTGGCGACGCTTGTATTCGTTGCGCAGGACCAGCTTGACGACGCGCTGCACCGTAGCTTGGTCGAACCCTTCAGCGATAATCTCGGCACGCGACTTGTCTTGCTCGATGTAGCGTTTGAGAATTTCGTCGAGCAACTCGTAGGGCGGCAGTGAGTCCTGATCTTTCTGGTTTTCGCGTAGCTCGGCCGATGGCGGGCGCGTAATCACCGCTTCAGGAATAGCCGGCGAAATCGCGTTGCGGTGCCGGCACAGTGCCCAGACTTCGGTTTTGTAAACATCCTTCAGGGGCGCGAAGCCGCCGCACATGTCGCCATAGAGCGTGGCATAGCCGCAAGCCATTTCGCTTTTGTTGCCGGTTGATAACACCATGGCACCAAACTTGTTGGACAGTGCCATCAGAATCATGCCGCGGATGCGCGCCTGCAAATTTTCCTCGGTGACGTCAACCGGCCTTTCGCCGAAAATCGGGGCGAGCGATGCGAGCAGGGTGCTGAATGCGTCCTCAATCGGCACCACGTGATAGTGCACGCCGAGCAGTTTCGCCTGCGCTGCAGCTTCGTCCAGCGACAGCTGCGAAGTAAAGCGCGTGGGCATCATCACCGCGGTAACTCGCGTCGGGCCGAGCGCGTCCACGGCAATCGCCAGGGTCAGGGCCGAATCAACACCACCGGACAGACCCAGCAGCACTCCGGGGAAATGATTCTTCTCGATGTAGTCGCGCGTGCCGCGTACCAGTGCCTTGTAAAAGCGAGCTCGATCATCGGCTTCAGCTACGGGCCAATTGATCGCATGAAAGCGCCGTGATTCGGGA
Organism: Pseudomonadota bacterium; assembly: GCA_034440555.1. Lineage (GTDB taxonomy): Bacteria > Pseudomonadota > Gammaproteobacteria > Xanthomonadales > Ahniellaceae > 0-14-3-00-62-12. Next base: position 6,526 of record JAWXCG010000322.1, on the reverse strand, counting down.
ACGTAGTCGATGGCCAGCAAGTGGTCCTCGAAAGCGGGTGCGGGTCCTTGCATGCTGCCATCACCGTTGACGCAGAAAGCGCCGCCGTCGAAAACCAGGTCATCTTGCCCGGCGACGACATTGACGTAGGCGATAGGCACGTTGTGCGTAGTGGCGCGTTCGCGAACCTCGGCGTGACGGTGTCGGCGATTGCCAATGTCGAACGGCGAGGCATTGATAACGAGCAGGGCATCGGCGCCGGCCTGTATCGCACGCGCAGCGGGGAACGCTTCCCAGATGTCTTCGCAGATCAACGGCGCGAAGCGCACACCATCGAGTTCGACGATCGCCGCCTGGTCGCCTGCCATGAAGTAACGCTTTTCGTCGAACACCGTGTAGTTGGGTAGCGCCTGCTTGCGATAACGCACAATCACGCGACCATCGCGCACCCAGCTCAGTGCATTGAACAACTGCTCGCCTTCACGCAGCGGATGGCCGATGACCACATCAATGCCGCGCAGGCTGGCGATTACTCGGGCCAGCTCACGATTGCAGGTTTCCACGAAACTGGGACGCAGGAACAGGTCCTCGGCCAAGTACCCGGAAATCGCGAGTTCGGGAAACAAGATCAACCGCGCGCCCAATTCATCACGCGCTCGCACCGCAAGCTGAAGAATTTGCTCGGCATTCTGCTCGACCGCGCCGGCCGGGAAATCGAACTGCGCGAGCGCGATGCGGATCGGTTTCATCGGGTGCCTCGAGTAGGGCGGTAAGGTGGGAGTGGCCTTTGTGGAAGCGGCTTGAGCCGCGATTCCTCAAGACTTTGGCATCGTCAAGAATCGCGGTTGAAGCCGGTCCCACAAAAAAACGCTCGCACGGGTATTGCTTTACTTGCGGGCTTTCAATGCCGCTTCAATGGCCTTGCCCAGATCAGCCGGTGATTTCACCGTGGTGACGCCCGCAGCTTCGAGTGCCGCAAACTTTGCCGCCGCAGTGCCCTTGCCACCGGAGATGATCGCGCCTGCATGACCCATGCGCTTCCCGACTGGAGCCGAAGCGCCGGCAATAAATGCAACCACCGGTTTGCGTACGTATTCGGTAATGAATTCGGCGGCCTCTTCTTCCGCACTGCCGCCAATTTCGCCGACCATGATGATGCCCTCGGTCTGCGGGTCATCCTGAAACAGCGCCAGGCAGTCGATGAAGTTGAGGCCGTTGATCGGATCGCCGCCGATACCGATACAGGTGCTCTGGCCGAGGCCCGCATTGGTAGTCTGAAACACCGCCTCATAGGTAAGCGTGCCAGAGCGCGAGACGATGCCGATCTTGCCTGGCTTGTGGATGTGACCAGGCATGATGCCGATTTTGCATTCGCCGGGTGTGATGATTCCCGGGCAGTTCGGTCCGATCAGCACCGCATCAGGGTAATGCGCCAGTGCATGCTTGACGCGCAACATATCGAGCACCGGAATGCCCTCGGTGATCGCTACGATCACTCTGATACCCGCATCTGCTGCTTCGAGGATGGCATCGGCAGCGAACGGCGGTGGCACGAAGATCATCGTGGCGTCGGCACCGGTTTCGTTGATCGCGTCCTCAACGGTGTCGAATACCGGAAGGCCAACGTGCGTGCTGCCGCCTTTGCCCGGAGTGACGCCGCCGACCAGTTGCGTGCCGTAGTCGATCGCCTGTTCAGAGTGGAAGGTGCCTTGGCTGCCGGTAAATCCCTGGCAGATCACCTTGGTGTGTTTGTTGATCAGGACGCTCATGCTAATTCCTTGGTTGGATCGACGTCGGCGTAGCCCGGCCTGCGTCGTGAATCATTCAGTCGCGGTCAGAGACCGCTCGCAAAATCAGCTTCAGACGATGGCGGCGACGGCTTTCTTGGCAGCGTCGTTGAGGTCGGTGGCAGTGATGATCTTGAACGCCGAATTGGCCAGCAGTTCGCGGCCTTTTTCGACATTGGTGCCTTCAAGGCGCACCACTACAGGAATTTTCACGCCCACTTCTTTTACCGCGGCGATGATGCCCTCGGCGATCATGTCGCAGCGAACGATGCCGCCAAAGATGTTGACCAGGATCGCTTTCACTTTGTCGGAAGAAAGAATCAGCTTGAACGCCTCAGTGACGCGCTCCTTGGTGGCGCCACCGCCAACATCCAGAAAGTTGGCGGGCTCACTGCCATTGAGTTTGATCACGTCCATCGTTGCCATCGCCAGGCCAGCGCCATTGACCATGCAGCCGATGTTGCCATCCATCTGCACGTAATTGAGGTGGTGATCGGCAGCCTCGGCCTCGGCCGCATCTTCCTGGGTGATGTCGCGCATCGCCACCAGCTTCGGATGACGGAAAGCGGCGTTGTCGTCAGAGTTGAGCTTGCCATCAAGCGCCATCAAATCGCCGTTCGCAACAATCGCGAGCGGATTCAATTCGATCAAGCTCATGTCTTTGTCCATGAACAGCTTGTAGACGCCCTGCATGATCTTGGTGAGCTGGCCCACTTGCTTGGCGGTCAGGCCCATCGCGAATCCGACCTTGCGGCATTGATAGGGCTGTAATCCCTGGACGTAGTCGACGATCACGGTGTGGATTTGCTCTGGTGTCTCGCGCGCCACAGTTTCGATGTCGACGCCGCCGGCAGCGGAGACGATGAATGACACTGACTTGGTAGAGCGATCGACCAGCGCACTGAGGTACAACTCTTGCTCGATGTCGTTCGCTTCCGAGATCAGCACTACGTTGACCGGGAGTCCACGGCCTGCACTTTGATAGGTGATCATCTTGGTGCCCAGCATCTTGGCCGCGGCTTCCTTGACCGCGTCAACGGTGGTGCAGAGTTTGACGCCCCCGGCCTTGCCGCGACCGCCAGCGTGGATCTGTGCCTTCACTACCCATTGCTCACCACCGATGGCGCGGGCGGCTTCTGCTGCCTGATCCGCGGTAGATGCTATGCGCCCCGCGGGTACCGGGATGGCGTAATCGGCGAACAGCAGTTTCGCTTGATACTCGTGGAAGTTCATGTGGCACCTTGATGGAAGCGATCGCTGCAGAAAACAATTCGGACTGATGCACAGCCCGCCGCCGAGCGTTCGGAGGTTTGGGACGCGTATTGTGCCAAAGACCCGCGGCAATGAAAGGGCTTGTGCAAGACAGCCGGGCGTGCTGTGCGACTGCGCATCCGGCCGCATGCGAGGGCCGCAGACCATGTGGGAGCGGCCTGCGTGGAAGCGGCGCCGACCGCGAATTCACTGCCAAAGCCAGCTGATCCGCGCCGCGGTTGACCGCTGCGCCTCCGGCTGCCCTCACGCGGTCCGCTCGCAGGGAACCTCAATTTGCGCCCCACCGTTGCGCACCCCCCAATCTATACTCTTCCTCCATGGCTACTGCCAAAAACGCTCCCCGCAGTCCGTCCGAACTGGTCCGCAGCATCGATCTGGTGCGACGCGAGCGCTATTTCTTTGGGCTGTTTCGGCTGTTTGAGGCGATGTTGCTGGTCGGAATCTGCTTCAGCCCGCTGGCCAAAGAGTTTGTCAGTCTGGCGGCGCCCAACGTCGCGCGCATCGCCTCTTTGTTATTTCTTCTCGGAGCGATCGGCTTGCTGTCGTGGGAAAATTCTGCCGGTGGCAGACGCAGTGCGCCCACATTGATCGGGCTGGCACTGGACATCACCGTCGCGGGTCTAACTTTGCTGGCAACTCAGGGCATGGATGGCGGCATCGCCATGTTGCTTCTGATCAATCTGGCGTCAGGCGGCGTTTTGCTGGCGCCACGTATCGCGTTCGTGTTTGCCTCACTGGCTGTGCTTGTCGGATTTCTCGAACGCTGGGTGGCGATCCGCTACCTGCAAGTCGAAGAACGCACATTGCTGGAAGTAGCGGTGGTCGGTATCGGTTACATGGCGGTATCGGCGTTGATGCAGCTATTGCGGCAGGAGGTGCGCCAGCGCCAGAAGCTGGTTGAAGATCGCGAATCCGATGTCGAGAGTTTGTCGCAACTCAACGACCTGATTATCCGGCGCATGAAGTCCGGCGTGCTGGTGCTTGATGGCCAGGGGCGAATCCAGCGCATCAATGAATCCGCATGGCACGCGCTGGGTAACCCCAGCCCAACGATAAAGGATGTCGCGGCCATCTCGCCCGAACTGATGCGACGGCTGGAGCACTGGCGCACCAGCGGCAAGTCCGACTTCGCGCCAGCTGCCCTGGTTGACCGTTCGATCGAAGTGATTCCGCGCTTCGTCGCGGTGCCGCAATCTGCGCAGCGTTCGGTGATCGTGTTCCTTGAAGACACCACCATGGCCACCCGGCAGGCTGAGCAGATGACGCTGAGTTCACTCGGGCGACTGTCCGCCAGCATCGCGCACGAGATCCGCAATCCACTGGCTGCGATCAGCCACGCGGCCCAGCTGCTGGCCGAATCGGAGCAACTGCCGGACTCCGATTTGCGCCTGCTTGAAATAATCCGGTCGCAGTGTTTGCGCATGAACGCGATCATTGAAAATATCCTGCAATTATCCAGGCGCGAACGTTCCAAACCCGAATTGCTTCAACTCAATCGCTGGGTGAGCAACTTCGTCGAAGAGTTTCGCAACGTCCAGCCGCTGGGCGGAGACGAACTTCGCGGCATTATTCCCGAGAGTGGCATCAGCGTCGTGTTCGACTCCGACCAACTCCAGCAGGTGGCGTGGAACCTCGCCAAGAACGCGCTGCGCCATGGCCGTCTACCGGACCAGGCGGCGCGCGTTTCGATCGTCGCGCGGCGACTGCCGGAATCGGGTCAGCCGGTACTCGAAGTGATCGATCGCGGACCAGGCATACCGGAAAAAATGCGACCGCATGTGTTCGATCCGTTTTTTACCACCAATGAGCACGGCACTGGACTGGGCTTGTATATCGCCAGACAGCTATGTGAAGCCAATCAGGCCACGCTCGAACTGGTCTCGGTGGCCGGTGGTGGTGCCTGCTTCCGCGTGGCCTTCCACGCCCAGCCGGAAGTGTTGCGTGGCATGGGCGAAGATGAGTTCATGGGATCGAGCGGAGATACCGCGCGCACAGTCACCTGAGGCAGCGTTCGGCCCCGCGTTTTTGGCGTCCATGGCGTAGCGCCCCTGGATTTGGTAGAAATGCATCCCCTGCAGAAGAACCCGATGACCCGCCAGACAGCCCTGATCATTGACGACGAGCCCGACATCCGCGAATTGCTGGTGTTGACCTTGACCCGCATGGGACTGACGGTTGAAACCGCTGCGACCGTGCGCGAGGCGCATGAGCGGCTGAAAGAACACCACTATGATTTGTGCTTTACCGATATGCGTCTGCCTGACGGCAGTGGGCAAGATCTTATCGTATATATCGCCCGCCATTACCCACAGTTGCCAGTGGCAATGATGACCGCTTACGGCAATGTCGATGCCGCGGTACAGGCGCTTAAGAACGGCGCTTTTGATTTCGTTTCCAAACCGGTGGATCTGACCGTGCTGCGCCGCCTGGTGCAGACTGCGCTCAAACTTGGTGAGGCAAAAAAAGCGGAGGCGAGTGTTTCCAGTGAGCGCTTGCTCGGCAACTCGGCGCCGATGCAACTGGTGAGGCAGACCATCGCTAAAGTAGCCCGCAGCCAGGCCCCGGTATTCATCTGTGGTGAATCCGGCACCGGCAAGGAACTGGTCGCGCGCATGGTGCATGATCTTGGTCCACGTGCGGCGGGTCCGTTCGTGCCGGTCAACTGCGGCGCGATTCCGTCCGAGCTGATGGAAAGCGAATTCTTTGGTCATCGAAAAGGCAGCTTCACCGGTGCAAATGCAGACAAGGACGGGCTGTTCCAGGCCGCCAGTGGCGGCACACTGTTTCTCGATGAAGTTGCCGACTTGCCCATGCACATGCAAGTGAAGCTGCTGCGTGTCATCCAGGAAAAAGCCGTGCGCCCGGTGGGCTTCAACGGCGAAATTCCTATTGATGTGCGCATCCTTAGCGCCACCCACAAAGATCTGCAAAAGTTGGTTGAGTCCGGCAGCTTTCGGCAGGATTTGTTTTACCGTATCAATGTCATCGAGGTTCGCGTACCGCCGTTGCGCGATCGGGCGGATGACATCCTGTTGCTGGCGGAACGCACGCTGGATCGGATCGCGCCCGAGTGGGGCATAGATAGACCACAATTGTCAGAATCTGCAAGAACCGCGCTGCAGCACTATTTGTTTCCAGGAAACGTTCGCGAACTGGAAAACATTCTGGAGCGCGCGGTCGCATTGTGTGAAGAAAATGTTATTCAAGCGGTAGATCTGAGGTTGCCACAGCGCGCAGACAGTGCAACGTCGGCGCCGCTTACAACCGTTGGATCAGGCGCGATGGCGGCGCCCCTCTCGGCGCCGGCCAGTAACGCCCGCGGCGACCTTGAAAACTACATCGACAACCTCCAGCGTGAGGCCATCATGAAGGCATTGCAGGAAACGCGTTACAACAAAACCAAGGCGGCGCAAGCGCTTGGCATCACCTTCCGGGCGCTGCGTTACAAATTGAAGAAACTGGGAATCGACTGAGGATCGAGCTATGTC
>JAWXCG010000321.1:0-18166 GCA_034440555.1 Pseudomonadota bacterium | reverse complement strand
TCGACGAACGCCAGGTGTGCCCGGGCACGACGGGCGAGGTCATGCGACTCCAGATTGACCGGCAGCGCAGCAAGTTCCAACGCTGCGCCTGCGCTGTCTTCGGCGGCCAATAGTGCCTGGATCAGCCCGAGTTTAAGCTCGGCTTTGTCCGGTTCAGCGGCTATGGCGGCGCGCGCATCCTGCACTTGCTCCAGCGGCGAACGTTCGGCGATGAACTCATCAGCGACTTCCTCTTCCAATGTCTCGAGTCCTTCGAGATGAGGTGCCAACCATTCCTTGATCACCGATTCGGGCTGCACGCCCATAAAGCCATCGAGCGGGCGCCCGTCCTTGATCAGCATCACCGTCGGCAACGAGCGAATGCCAAATGCGGCTGCCAGTTGCATCTCGTCTTCGGTATTGACCTTAGCCAGCAAAACCTTGCCGTTGAGCTCAGTGACAAGCTTCTCGATGATCGGAGTGAGTTGCTTGCACGGGCCGCACCACGGTGCCCAGAAGTCGACCAGCACTGGTTGCCGGGACGAAGCCAACAGCACCTTTTCTTCGAAGTCGGTCTGAGTGCTGTCAAAAATGTATGGCGATGAGGGCAGGGGTGATGTGGACATGGACGATGTGGACATTTCATTCATTCGGTCAGGATCCAGGCAATGTGAGGGTGGAGCGCGCATAATTCAACGTCAAACGGGCAAAGCCGGCGTCGCCTTGGCTCGTCGAATTACTGCGTATTGAGCGGGCAGGGGCTACTCTGCGCGCTCAGGGTTGCTTGTAGATGACACCGTTTTTCATGACGAAGCGGACATCGCGCAAGACACTGATGTCTGCCAACGGGTCGCCCTTTACCGCGATGATATCGGCGAACTGACCCGTGGCTATGCGACCTGAGTCGGCAACCACGCCGAGAATCCTGGCGGGCGTCAACGTGGCAGAGCGGATGGCATCGATCGGCGACACGCCGGCCTCTACCATCAATTCAAACTCGCGGGCATTGTCGCCGTGTGCCGCGACGCCGCTGTCGGTGCCAAATGCAAACGCTACACCAGCTTTCTGAGCGCGTGAGAAAGCCGCCTGGATTTGCTCGCCCACCTTGATCGCCTTTGGCCGGATGATCTCGGGGAACCAGCCGTCGATCTTTGCTTTTTCCGAAACATAGACACCGGCAGAAATCGTGGGTACCAGATAGGTGCCGCGTTGTTTCATCAACTTGAAAATTTCTTCGTTGATATAGGTGCCGTGTTCGATCGTGGTGACGCCACCGAGTACCGCACGTTTGATGCCCTCGGCACCGTGCGCATGCGCAGCGACATGGAAGCCGTAATCGCGCGCGGTGGCAACGATCGACTGGATTTCTTCCACAGTGAACTGCGGGTTATCGGCACTCTTGGCGTAGCTCAGTACACCACCCGTGGCAGTGATTTTGATCACGTCGGCGCCTTCCTTGTAACGCGCACGCACGGCTTTGCGCGCTTCATCGACGCTGTCCACTACGCCGTCTTCCGGATCGGGATAGCCCAGCGCGTGCAGAAGTTCGTGGCTGATGCCGTTGCGTGGATCGGCATGACCACCGGTCGTGGCGATCGACTTTCCGGCCGCATAGATGCGCGGTCCCTTGGCGATTCCCGCATTGACTGCGTTGCGTAGCGCGATGACGACGCCGTCCGGTGCGCCCAGATCACGCACACTGGTGAATCCGGCGAGCAGGGTGCGTTCGGCGTAGAGCGCGGCGCGAAATGCATGATCCGCGGGATTCAATCGAAATCCCTCCGAATACGAATCTCTGCTTTGCTGTCCCGACAGATGCACATGCATATCGGTGAGGCCCGGCAGGCACGTGTGCTCGGCCAGGGATACATCGACCGCGCCGGCGTGGCGCATCTCAAGCCCGGCCTCGACCTGGCTGATGCGGCCATTCTCAATCAATACCGAGTGTGCGCCAAGGTCGTGCCCGGCAACCGGGTCGAGCAGATGACTGCAGCGCAAAACCGTGCTGGACTGTGCAAACACAGACGCGGAAAGGAAGAGACAGCAGACTGCCAGGCCAGATCGACAGCGCATACGTTTCTCCCTTTGGACAGCGGCGGATGATAGCGAATAGCGGGTTCCCAGGCGGAACAACTTGGTGCGATATGAGCGAATGAACGGGTTCTGGTAAAGGGCAAGGGCATGGACGCGCCCAGCACCAGATGGGGCGATCCCGAGACAGCCGTCCCTGCGCCCGTTTTCTGATCGCCGTCGCTGCGCTAGTCTGTTGCTTTCCTCAGATGATTCAGCCGCCTGTGCGGCGCCTCGACTATGCAAGAGTTTTCCATGCAAGAACATTACGACCCGCGCAGCATCGAGCAGGGCGCGCAGGCTTATTGGAACAAGCATCGTGCCTTCGAGGTAAAGGAAGACCCGGGCAAGCCCAAGTATTTCTGTCTGTCGATGCTGCCGTATCCGTCCGGCGCGCTGCACATGGGCCATGTGCGCAACTACACGATCAGTGATGTGATCAGCCGGCACAAACGCATGACCGGCCACAATGTCCTGCAGCCGATGGGCTGGGACGCGTTTGGACTGCCCGCCGAGAATGCCGCCATCAAGCATCAAGTGCCGCCGGCGGCCTGGACCTACCAAAACATTGCGCACATGAAAACGCAGTTCCAGTCGCTCGGCTATGCCATCGACTGGACACGCGAATTCGCTACCTGCAGCCCCGACTACTATCGCTGGGAACAGCTGTTCTTTACGCGCCTGTTCAACAAGGGCATCGTCTACCGTAAAAACTCGGTGGTCAACTGGGACCCGGTGGATGAGACGGTGCTGGCCAACGAGCAGGTCATCGACGGGCGCGGCTGGCGCTCCGGCGCTCTGGTTGAACGCCGCGAAATCCCTCAGTGGTTTTTTCGCATCACCAGCTACGCCGAAGAGCTGCTGCGCGAACTCGACAATCTGCCGGGTTGGCCCGACGCAGTGAAAACCATGCAGCGCAACTGGATCGGCCGATCCGAGGGCGTGGACATTCAATTCTCCGTAGACGGCGATGATCCAATCACCGTGTACACCACACGTCCCGACACGCTGATGGGCGTGACGTTCCTGTCGATTGCCGCCGAGCATCCGCTCGCGATACGCGCGTCGTTGAATAATGCGGAGCTAGCTGCGTTCTGTGTTGAATGCAAGAACGTCGGCGTTGCCGAAGCCACGATTGAAACCCAGGAAAAGCGTGGCATGGTGACCGGGCTGTTCGCTGTGCATCCGATCACGCACGCGCGCGTTCCGATCTATGTCGCCAACTTCGTATTGATGGGTTATGGCACTGGAGCGGTGATGGCCGTGCCGGGCCACGACCAGCGCGACTGGGATTTTGCGGTCAAATATCAATTGCCGATCAAACAGGTCATCCGTCCGCTTGATGGTGAAGATGTCGATCTCAGCGTGGCGGCCTATACGGCGCAAGGCCTGTGTATCAATTCGGGTGCCTACGACGGGATGAATTTCGAACAGGCGTTCAATGCCCTGGCTGATCGCTTGAGCAAGGCGGGGCAGGGCAAGCGTCGTGTCAACTATCGACTGCGCGACTGGGGCGTAAGCCGCCAACGTTACTGGGGCTGCCCGATTCCGATCATCTATTGCGCGACCTGTGGCGCGCTGCCGGTGCCGGAAGATCAGCTGCCGGTGATCTTGCCCGAAGACGTCGCGTTTACCGGCGTCAAATCGCCGATCAAGTCCGACCCCGAGTGGCGCAGTACCACTTGCCCGAAATGTGGCGGCGCTGCCGAACGTGAGACCGACACTTTCGACACCTTTATGGAGTCGAGTTGGTACTACGCGCGCTACACCTCGCCGGGTGCCAAGGATCTGGTGGACGAACGCGCCAACTATTGGTTGCCGGTCGATCAATATATCGGCGGCATTGAGCACGCCATCCTGCATCTTTTGTACTTCCGTCTTTTTCACAAGCTGATGCGTGATGCCGGCCTGGTTCATTCCGATGAGCCAGCAACCAATCTGTTGTGTCAGGGGATGGTGATCGCTGACACTTTCTATCGTGAAGCAGACAATGGCACCAAGTTCTGGTTCAACCCGGCCGATGTCGAAACCGTGCTGGACGAGCGCGGCAAGATGGTTGGTGCCCGGCTGATCGAAGATGGTCAATCGGTGTCGATCGGTGGCACCGAAAAGATGGCGAAATCCAAAAACAACGGCGTCGATCCGCAGGCCATGATTGAAAAATATGGCGCGGATACGGTGCGCCTGTTTTCAATGTTCGCGGCGCCACCGGAACTTTCCCTGGAATGGTCCGAATCAGGCGTCGAGGGCATGTCACGCTTCCTGCGTCGGCTGTGGCGTGAAGTGCACGCGCATGTGCACAAGGGCGCGGTTGGCGCGTTGGATAAGAGCAATCTGACTGCCGAGCAGAAAGCCGTTCGGCGCAAGCTGCACGAGACCATACAAAAGGTTGGCAATGACATTGGTCATCGCCACACCTTCAACACCGCCATCGCGGCGGTGATGGAACTGATGAATACGCTGACAAAGTTCAATGACGACTCTGCGCAGGGGCGTTCACTGATGCAGGAGGCCTGGTCGGCGGTTGCCTTGCTGCTCAATCCGATCACGCCGCATACCTCACACGCACTCTGGCAGGCGTTGGGCCATGCCGAGACTCTGATCGAAGACGTGGGTTTTCCGGTGGCCGATGCCGATGCGCTGGTGCGCGATACGATCACCCTCGCGGTTCAGGTCAGCGGAAAGCTGCGCGGTACAATTGAGGTCTCCGCGCACGCGGAAAAAACGGCGGTCGAACAGCAAGCCCTGGCAGAGCCTTCGGTCGCGAAGTTTCTCGAAGGCCAATCAATTCGCAGGATTATTGTCGTTCCTGGCAAGATCGTGAACATCTTAGTGTAGAGCGGGCGCTGCGGGCTGCAGTAGAGCGGGGCCTGCTCAGCTATAAGCGTAGAATCAGCAGCCAGAGCAGCGCAGCCACCCCTGCTTTACAATAGAGAGAAGCGATGCGACACATGATCCGAATCACGTTATGTCTGTTCATTGCGGCGCTCTCGGCCTGCGGCTTTCATCTGCGCGAATCGGTCAGCCTGCCGGCTTCGCTGCAAGTGCTGCGTATCGAGTCCGTGGATACGCTGAGCGCGTTGCCGCAGGAACTCGGCCGCGCGCTGCTGCGCCAGGGCGTAACCCTGGTTGATCGTGATTCAACCAGATCCAGTGTGCTGCGCATTCTTTCGGATTCCCAGGCCACCTTGCCGCTTAGTTTTTCCGGCGCCGCGCGAGTGCAGGAATACCAGGTGATCCACCGCGTCGAGTTCGAGGTGCTGGACGCCGACGGCAAAGTGCTGGCTCCGCGCAGCACGATTGAACGCAAGCGCGACTATCGTTTCGACGAAACCCAGGCTCTGGGCGCGGCAGCCGAAGACGAGCTGGCGCGCAAAGAATTGCGCCGCGAGATTGTGCAGGCATTGATGCTACGGCTTGAATCTCTCGCCGGGTAGGAAAGTGGCGTGGCCATATCAACGCAACAACTGAACGACCATCTCGCCAAGGCCAGCACGCTGCGCCCGGTTTATCTGATTGCGGGTGATGAGCCGCTGTTGCTGCTGGAAGCGGCCGATGCGCTGCGGCGGCGCGCACGCGAACTAGGCTACAGCGAACGAGAAGTGCTCGAAGTTGAATCGGGTTTCGACTGGAACGACCTGGCGCGGGCCGCCGCCTCAATGTCATTGTTTGCCACGCGCCGCACTATCGAGTTGCGACTTCCTACTGGTAAATCTGGCACTGAAGGCGCTGCAGCAATAACCGAATACTGCGCAAAGGTGCCCAATGATGTGGTGCTGATCATCCAGGCTATGCAATGGAGCAAGGCGCACGAAGTCAAATGGGTGCAGACAGTGGAACAGGCTGGCACATTCGTGCAGATCAAGCCGATCTACCGCGAAGAATTGAGCAATTGGATTGCCGCGCGTGCGCGCTCGCGTGATGTTCAGCTCACCGCCGACGCTGTGCAACTCCTGTCTGATCGCATCGAAGGCAATCTGCTTGCGGCGTCGCAGGAGATCGAGAAACTGCTTCTGCTTGCGCCGGGACGGCGCATCGACGCGGATATTTTATTGGAACTAGTAGCTGATAGTGCGCGCTACAACGTGTTCGCGATGGTTGAGGCGGCGTTTGCTGGCGACGGAGCGCGGGTGCGACGCGTGGTTGCTGGATTGAAAGCTGAAGGCGAACAGGTAGCAGGGCTCTGCGGCTGGCTGGTGACATCCTTGAACGTGTTATTGCGCCTGGTTGCGGTGCCGCGGCATCAGTTGGATAACCAGATGAAGAACGAAAGATTGTTTGGATCGCGCCAAGCGGCGTTCAAGCGTGCCGTTGCGCGCGGCGATCGCGTGTTCTGGGAACAAAGGCTGGCCGAAGTCGCGTTCGTTGACCGGGTGTCCAAGGGTCGAGCGGGCGGTGATGCGTTCCTGGCCCTTGAACGCGCGTTGCTGCGTATGGCCGACCAAGGTGCTGCGCAGGGACTTGCGGCGGCCACAGAGTGAACGCGCGCGCTGCCACTCGCGACCAGGGGCACACTCCATTGTTGGCATGGATGGGTGGAACGTTTGATCCGGTGCACATCGGTCATCTGCGCGCGGCACTGGAAGCGGCTCGGGCGCTGGATGTAACGGTTCGCCTGATGCCCGCCCAAGTGCCGCCGCATCGCCCGCAGCCACTGGCGTCCGCGGCTCAGCGCCTGTGTATGTTGCAACTCGCGGTCGCCCACACGGTCGAGCTGCAGGTGGACGCGCGCGAACTTTCGCGCAGCGGACAGAGCTTCAGCGTCGATACCCTGCTGGAGCTGCGTGCCGAACTAGGTGACGTGCAGCCACTGGCATTGATCGTCGGTGCCGATGCCTTTGCCGGGTTGCCGACCTGGAGCCGTTGGCTACGACTGTTTGAGCTGGCCCATATCGTTGTGCTGAACCGACCCGGCGCGGCCACGCCTGCAGACTGGTCGGCCGAGTTGCGCGCTCAAGTCGAATGGCGCCGGTGCGTCAATCCTTTGGAACTATGCGGCACCGCTGCAGGCAAAGTTTTTTCATTGGCGATCACGCCATTGGCGATATCCGCCACCGCGGTGCGCGACAGCTTCGCTCTTGGCGAAACCCCGCACTGGCTGATTCCACCAGAAGTGCTGGCCTACATCGAGAACGAAGGGCTTTACCAGAATGTAGGAGCGACATGAGTGTGCGAGCGACGTGAGCCGCGATTGCTGTGTTGACACGAGCAATCGCGGCTCACGTCGCTCGCACATTCACGCCGCTCCCACATTGCGGTCGCTCGTACATTAGAATGACGATCTTCCCGCGATTCCCGGTCACTCCATGAAAACCAGCGCTGAAATCCGCAGCGAGTTTCTCGCATTCTTCAAATCCAAGGGCCACGAGGTCGTGCCATCCAGTTCGCTGGTCCCCGGCAACGATCCGACCTTGTTGTTTACCAACTCCGGCATGGTCCAGTTCAAGGATATGTTTCTGGGTGCCGAGAAGCGCAGCTACAACCGTGCCACCACCAGCCAGCGCTGTCTGCGCGCAGGCGGCAAGCACAATGATCTGGAAAATGTGGGCTACACCGCGCGCCATCACACGTTCTTCGAGATGCTGGGCAACTTCAGCTTCGGCGACTACTTCAAGCGCGATGCCATTCTCTATGCTTGGGAACTGTTGACACAGGTCTATGGCCTACCTGCCGACAAACTCTGGGTTACGGTCTATCACACCGACGACGAAGCCTACGACTTGTGGAACAAGGAAGTGGGCGTTCCCGCGGAGCGCATCGTGCGCATCGGCGATAACAAGGGAGCGCGCTACGCCTCCGACAATTTCTGGGCCATGGGTGACACCGGTCCATGCGGGCCGTGTACCGAAATCTTCTTTGATCATGGTCCTGATTTCGTCGGCGGACCACCCGGCTCGAAGGATGAAGACGGCGATCGCTACATCGAGATATGGAATCTTGTCTTCATGCAGTTTGAGCGCGCCGCTGATGGCACGCTGACCAAGTTGCCCAAACCCTGTGTCGATACCGGCATGGGTCTGGAGCGCCTGACCGCGGTGCTGCAACATGTCAACAGCAACTACGACATCGATCTGATGCGGCATTTGGTCGAGGCGGCAGCGCGCGTTACCAGTATCAATGATCTCTCCAGCCCATCGCTGCGCGTCATCGCCGACCATATCCGCGCCTGCTCGTTCCTGATCGTCGATGGCGTGTTGCCATCCAACGAAGGCCGTGGCTATGTGCTTCGTCGCATCATCCGTCGCGCACTGCGCCACGGGCACAAGCTGGGTCAGAAGAATGTTTTCTTTCACACCCTGGTCGCCACGCTCGATGAACAGATGGGCGACGCCTATCCAGAGCTGCGTGCCAAACGTGTCATGGTCGAGCAGGCATTGAAGGGTGAGGAAGAACGCTTCGCCGAGACGCTAGACACTGGCATGAAAGTCTTTGAAGAAGTTGCCCAGCGATCGGACAAAGTAGTAGCCGGCGCGGAAGCGTTCCGTCTCTACGACACCTACGGCTTCCCTGTTGACCTGACTGCCGATGTCGCGCGCGAACGTGGACTTACAGTGGATATGGCTGGTTTCGAAACGGCGATGGAAGAGCAACGCGTACGTGCTCGCGCGGGTTCGAGTTTTGATGCGGGCCATACGCTTTCAGCCGATGTGATGAAGGATCTTCCTGCGACCCGGTTTCTCGGTTACGACTCGATGGATGCCGATGGTCTCAACGTGGTCGGCATCGTCCGCGAGGGCAAGCTGATCGGTGAACTCATTGAAGGCGACAGCGCCATCGTTATCCTCGATCGCACCCCGTTCTATGCCGAGTCGGGTGGGCAAGTGGGTGATCATGGCCGCCTGCACAGTCATGTCGGCAAGATGCATGTCGAAGAAACGATCAAGCTGGCGGGTACCTTTCATGGCCATGTTGGCCGTTGGGTCGGAGAGCCGCTGAAAGTGGGCGATACCTTGTCCGGCCATGTCGATGTTGAGCGACGCAAGGCCACTGTGCTCAATCACAGTGCGACGCATTTGTTGCATGCTGCGTTGCGCAAATTGCTGGGCGATCACGTGACGCAGAAGGGTTCACTGGTGGCACCAGATCGCCTGCGTTTTGATTTTTCTCACTTCCAGCCGATCGGCGATGAAGATCTGCGCCGCATCGAGCGCATGGTGAATGACGAAGTACGCCGCAACGTTGTTGCTGAAGTGCATGAGATGGGAATGCAGGAAGCGATCGAGTTTGGCGCGATGGCGCTGTTTGGCGAAAAATATGGCGAGCGCGTGCGCGTGTTGAAAATGGGTGCGTTCTCCACCGAGCTTTGCGGTGGCACGCATGTAGCGCGCACCGGCGACATCGGATTGTTCAAGATCGTTGCCGAGTCCGGTGTTGCCGCTGGTATTCGCCGCATCGAGGCAGTCACCGGCGCTGGCGCTGAGGACATTGTCGATGCGCAAGCCGGCACTCTGGGCGAGGTCGCACAGCTATTGAGCACAGCTGGCGAGGACGTCATTCACAAGCTGAAAAAGATCTTCGAGAAGCAGCGCGAACTCGAGCGCGAGCTGGAGTCGTTCAAAGCCAAGGCGGCCAACGCCGCGCTCTCGCAGCTGGTCATGATCGCGAAGGAGATCAAGGGCATCAAAGTGGTAGCCGCACGCATCGACGGGTTGGACGCCAAGGCGCTACGCGATGGTGTCGACAATCTGAAATTATCGCTAGGCAACTGTGTGGTGCTGCTGGCTGCGGGTTGTGAAGGCAAGGTATCGCTGATTGCGGGCGTGCATGGCAACGCGCTCGGCAAGATCAAGGCGGGCGAGTTGATCGCACATGTTGCCGTGCAGATTGGTGGCAAGGGTGGTGGCCGGCCGGACATGGCTCAGGGCGGTGGCGAGGAAGGCCCGAAGGTTGACGATGCGATCGATGGCGTGAAGGATTGGGTTGCTGCGAGGCTTGCCTAACGCTGTCGCAGTTCATGTCGGAGATCTTGCGGGGATTGATGTCGGCGTTCATGTGGGCGCGGCGTAAGCCGCGAAGCTGTTGCTTCTTGGCAGGAGTTCCCAGCAACAGCTTCGCGGCTTACGCCGCTCCCACAAGAGCGTCAGGACTTCCGCCCGTATGCTGCTCGCTGCCCGATCAGAAATCGTTCTCGATCATGTTCATGTTTACCGTATCGCCGGTGAACGTGGCATCGTCGGTCGGGGTGATCGCGAAGTGGCCGCCGCCGCTGGCGCCGATGTCGTCCCACCACGCAGGTGCGCCACCCGCGAACCAGGAAAAGCCAACCAGTACGTCCTGGTTCGCTTCGAAGTACGCGATGAAATCTGCCCAGGCCGCTGGTGCAATAGGCACGGTAGCGAGAAAGCCCAGCTCACCGAGATAGACCTTGTAGCCGCGCAATCGCGCTTCTGCGACCACTACTTCCAGGTGTTGGCGTGCCGCGGTGATTGATGTGATCTCTGTAGTGCTGCCGCCCTCGTTGGTGTCGAGGTAGGTATGCACTTCCACGGCCATGTTGTTAAGCGGGTCGGCGATCGGATTACCAGGTCCATTGGCGTTCAGATATCCGTAGGCGTTGGAACGCCGGACCGGATCGGTATCGTAGAAAGCATCGCCGATCACCCAGGTGCTCGCTGCGGTATAGCCATTGCCGGGAACGAAAATTCGCTGCGTGGCTCCGGCGTTGCGAATCGCGGTGACACCGGCCTGCGCGATCGCCCACCAACCCATGGTCGACATGGCATTGGGTTCGTTGATCAGACCAAACGACACGCGCGCATTTCCGGCATACACTCCGGCAAACTTGGTCCAGAAATCGCTCCATGCAGCGGTAGGCACAGCCACCGATCCGACCAGGCCGCCGCGCCAACGCGGACCGCCGGCACCACCTGCCGCATCGGCTTGCCAAGGTTCAACGATCACCTGCATGCCTTTGACATTGGTGGCGTAATCGACAATGTTTTTGTAGCGGTCGAAGTAGTCGCGGTAATTGCCAACGTTCGACGCGGGGACCGGCCCCATCAGGGTCGATTGCATTGCCTCCCAGGAAAACAGAAAGCGGATCGCGGTCATTCCTTTCGATGAAAAATAGTCGATCAGGCGGGTGTCGTGCACCGGGTAATCGGTGCCTCCGATTGGTCCGATTGCCTGCGAGAACCAGGCGTAGTTCATCTCCATGCCTACGACGTTCGTGCCGCGAAACGTTGCCGACGAGGTATGCGTGCTTGCCGGTATGGGCCAGATAGCAATCCCGCCGAATCCCGGGAGCGTGGTCGCAGTGCCCAGAATCTGTCCCGCTGCGCTCACATAGGATCCCACCCCAGGCAGACCACCAGCGCGTGGCAACGGGGTGAGCCCGTATTCCAGCACCGACAACGTCTTCTGATAATTGGCCCACAGGTCGCCGTCGCGATCGAAGGCGAGCCCGCCCACGGTATCGCTCTGGAACAGCGCAGGGTTCACGTTAATCTGATGCACGGGTACCGTCGCGCCAAACCCTGCCGCGTCGAGCTGCCATTGCGCGTAGCCCGATATCGTCGGCTCGCCGTTATTGCCGACCCAAAGACTGTCGTCGGCATCGAACGCCAAGCCTTCCGGCAGGTTGAGCGAGTTGCGCGCGCCGGGCATTGCAGCTGTGCTGCCGATCTTGTCGATCGCACCCGTGGCACTATTCATCCGCACCAGCGTGTTGTTATTGTAGTTGCTGATCCATAAGCGGCCCACCGCGTCGAATTCGAGACCAGCGGGCACGTCCAGACTGGCCGCAGTCAAATTGGTTGCTGCCGGATTGCCGCTCGCCGCCAGATTCGCCAGCGTGTACTTCAGCACACGGTCGATCGCGCCGAAGTTGCTTTGCGTGACGTAGGCAAAATCGCCGAAAAAGGCCATGTCGAAGATGTCGCCGTTGTTGCCGCCGACCGGGCCGATGGTGACCGTGGGCGCAGGATTTGCAGCGTTCAACAAATTGGTTTGGGTGTAGCCGAGCAGTCGCTTGGTGACACCATTGTCGACCACCCAAAGTTTGCCATCAGGTCCGAACGCGAGCGAGTTGGGTAGCACCGCGGCACCCAGCGGCGCAGTGCGCAGCAGTGCAAAGCCAGCACTGCCGCGGCGGTAAATCTTGATCGCACTGGTGGTGTACTGTGGCACGAACATCAGTTCCGGCTCGACAATGGTCAACACCGCCATGCTGGGTACATCCAGCGCAGCACCGACTGCGTTGGACAGGGTCAGCGCAACGGTTTCGTTGGTTTCTGGCAGGCCATCGTCGACAATGGGCACGTCAAAAGTTTTGGCAAGGGCATCGCCATTGCCCCAGAACAATGTCCCATTACTGTTGCTGTAGTCGCCTGGGGCGATGGCTGTCACGTTACTGGTGGCGTAATCAACGCTGGCAAGGCCATCGCTGCCGCCGACGCGCTGCACGGTGATAGTCACCAAACCATCGGCTTCACCTACGTTGTAATTTGCAACGCTGAAGCGCAACTGCCCGGGCGTCGCCGCAGCGTCATCGTTGGTAATCGTGCCGATGCCTTGACTGTCGCTGATGGTGCCGCTGCTTGGGTTGCTCAGATTTGCAAAGAAGCGCTCGTCGGACTCGAATGTGGTGTCGCCATTGACATCGACCGTCGCTGTTTGCGTTGTCACATTGGGCGCGAATGTCAGTGTCGTCTGTGCCAGCGCGGTGTAGTCACTGGGCGCTGTCGCCGAGTCATCCACACTCTGCACCTGTACGCTGTCGGTTGCCGCCAATCCGCCACCACGGGTGATGGTGAAGGTGAATGCGGTAGCGCCGGCGTCGCCCTCGTTGCTGCTCACGTCGTTGATGCTGAAAGTCGGTGCGACAATCACGCCGCTGCCCTCAAAGCCGTCGGAAAAAATGTTGGGCGTTGGCGGCGGCGCTGCGATCAGAGCCACATCGTCGATATAGAGCGTAGGCTGCATGCCAGGCGCATCTGATTGCAAATCGAGGCGGTCGAAGGTGCCGGAAAAAGCCAGCGGCGCGTTCGCGAACCGCACGTCCACCAAGCGCCATTCGTTGGCGGCGATCGCACCACCACTGATAAAGCTGTCGAGTTCAACATTGGCGACAGGCACGCCGCCGAGATTGTTGTACAGCTGGATTCGAAGTTGCTGACCGCCGTTGATACCACCGTGCACATAGAAGCGCACACCTACGTATTGGCTGGAATTGAAATCCACTGTTTCGTGCGGAAACGCCACGGCATTGGGGTCGTTGCCGGTGAACGCAATGGCGAAGGGCGAGGCGTTGTGCGTGGTGGTGGTGTGCAGCAGATCGGTGCCGCCGCCGTAGGAGTAACCGTCGACAAAACCATTTTGCAGAGCGTCGTCGTAAACCACGACATCCTGGGCGGTTGCCGTGAAGGCAAAGCCAAATAGCATCAGGCACGTGCAAAGTCTCATGGATTACCCCAGTTGCGCCAACGAATGCAGCGCACATTTACCATCAACAACAGGAAATGGCTGAAAAACCGGACAGGCGTGATCTATTGAGCAACATCTTCGCGGCTGGCTCTCAACAACGGAGCTAGTGATCCGCTCTTGCATGACTTGGTTACATCGTAGCCAGACGATTCAACGCGGCGCCTTCCACCCTGAACCCAGTCCATTCGTCCTGCGCGACGGCGCCAAGCTTTTTGTAAAACCCGATCGCCGCTTCGTTCCAGTCCAGTACCGCCCACTCGAATCGACCACATTGGCGCTCTACCGCGGTCTTCGCCAGGTGGATCAGTAATGCCTTGCCGATCCCGAAGCTGCGGAATTCGGGCCGGACGAACAGGTCTTCAAGATAGATACCGGCGCGACCGGCAAAGGTGGAGAAATTGTGGAAAAACAGCGCCATGCCGGCCGGTTGGTCATCGACCACGGCGATGACCACTTCAGCACGACGTTGGCTGCCGAACAGCGCTTGTGTCAGCAGCGCTTCTGTGGCAACAACGCGATCCAGCAATTTCTCGTACTCCGCCAGCTCGCGGATCAACTTCAGGATCAGTGGGATGTCACTCGGTGTGGCGGGGCGAATGGACAGGGTCATGTGGAAACTATAGCGGACGCCTGCGCCCCCAATCACAGTTCTAGCTTTGCGTATCTCCCCGGTGACCGGCGATCTACCTCTGGCACCGCGCATTGGCTATGCTCCGGTGATGGCTTGTTGTCCTTATTCAGCAGTTTTCTGGGGAGGGAAGGCGTGCGTCCAACCGATATCAAGAATCCGGATTACTTCCACAAAGTGGTGGATTGTCAGTGGGCCTGTCCGGCGCATACACCTGTGCCCGAGTACATTCGGCTGATCGCCGCTGGTCGTCACGACGATGCCTATATGGTCAACTGGTACTCGAATGTATTTCCCGGCATTCTGGGCCGTACCTGCGATCGACCTTGCGAACCGGCGTGCCGGCGCGGTCGCGTCGAGGAAAACAATGGTGAGAAGCCAGAACCCGTAGCAATTTGCCGACTCAAGCGCGTTGCGGCTGACAACAAGACCGATATCCGCGGACGATTGCCCAAGGCGGGCGCCTCCAATGGCAAACGCATTGCGTGCGTTGGAGCAGGCCCGGCATCGCTGACCGTCGCGCGCGATCTGGCGCCGCTGGGCTACCACGTGACTCTTTTTGACGCCGACCCCAAGGCTGGCGGCTTCATGCGTACCCAAGTGCCACGCTTTCGTTTGCCCGAATCGGTGATCGACGAGGAAACGGGATACATCTTGGACATGGGCGTCGAGTTTCGCGGCGGCACCCGCATCAATTCGATGAAAGACCTGATGGCTGAAGGGTTCGACGCGGTATTCGTGGGTTCGGGTGCGCCGCGTGGTCGCGATCTGGATCTTCCAGGACGGCGCGAGGCTGCCGCCAATATCCACCTCGGTATCGACTGGCTGGCATCGGTTTCGTTTCAGCACATCGACAAGATTGGCCGGCGCGTCATCGTGCTCGGCGGCGGCAACACGGCTATGGACTGCTGTCGTTCGGCGCGGCGGCTGGGTGGCGAGGAAGTCAAGGTGATTGTGCGTTCGGGTTTCGACGAGATGAAGGCCTCGCCGTGGGAGAAAGAAGACGCGATGCACGAGGGCATCCCGTTCCTCAACTTCATGGTGCCCAAGTCATTCGAGCATCGCGCTGGTCGATTGAGTGGGATGACCTTCCAGAAGGTGCGTGCCGACAAGGACGCCAAGGGACGTCGCACCTTGGTGCCGACGGGCGAACCGGATGTGCTGGTCGAATGCGACGACGTGTTGATCGCAGTCGGACAGGAGAACGCGTTTCCGTGGATCGAGAACGACATCGGTATCGATTTCGATGAATGGCACATGCCCGTGGTTGACAAGATTACCTTTCAGTCGACGCTGCCGAAGGTATTTTTCGGTGGCGACGCGGCGTTCGGCCCGAAGAATATTATTTGGGCCGTGGCGCATGGGCATGAGGCAGCGATCTCGATCGACAAGATACTCAATGGCGGGAACGCGCAAGAGCGCCCACCACCCATGGTGACGTTGATGTCGCAGAAGATGGGTATCCACGAGTGGAGCTACAACAACGAAATCACCGCAGATGAACGCTATGCGGTGCCGTGGGCGGCAAAGGAGCTCACGCTCAAGAGCATCAAGGTCGAGGTGGAGCTCGGCTTCAATCTGGAAACGGCGATCAAGGAAGCCGGCCGCTGCCTCAATTGCGATGTACAAACCGTGTTTCTCAAAGACGCCTGTATCGAGTGCGATGCCTGCGTCGATATCTGTCCGATGGACTGCATCACATTTACGTTCAATGCCGACGAGCCCGAGCTGCGCAAGCGACTCACTGCGCCAGCGTTGCAGCTGAGCCAGGATTTATACGTGTCGGAAAACGTCAAGACCGGCCGGGTCATGGTCAAGGATGAGGACGTCTGCCTGCACTGCGGACTGTGTGCCGAGCGCTGCCCCACGGGCGCTTGGGACATGCAGAAATTTCTGCTTGAAACCACGCAGGCCGGCAAGGGCTGCCGCAGTCGGAGCGCGGCATGAACGCGCAACTCCAATCCAAGCCGCAGCCGATCACCGCGATCAACGACTTTGTCGTCAAGTTTGCCAACGTGAATGGCTCGGGCTCGGCTTCAGCGAATGAGCTGTTCGCCAAGTCCATTCTGCGCATGGGCGTGCCGGTCAGCCCTCGAAATATTTTTCCGTCCAACATCCAGGGCCTGCCAACCTGGTACGAGATTCGCGTCACAGAGGCGGGGCATCTCGGCCGTCGCGGCGGTGTCGACCTGATGGTGGCGATGAATCCACAAACCTGGAACCAGGATGTTGCCGAGATCGATCCCGGCGGCTATCTGTTCTACGACAACAGCAAGCCGTTGCCGGCCTCGCGCTTTCGCACCGATATCACGGTTATCGGCATGCCGCTGACCGAGATCGCCAACGTCGCATATAACGAAGCGCGACAGCGTCAGCTGTTCAAGAACATCATCTATGTGGGCGCACTGTCGGTGCTGCTGGATATCGACCCTGCCGTCATCGAGACGCTGTTTTCCGAACAGTACAAAGGCAAGGAGAAGCTGCTCGAATCCAATATCAAAGCGCTGAATCTGGGGCGCGACTACGCCAAGGCCCATCTGCCCGGAATCGGCCTGCGCGTGCAGCCGTCCGATGGTGTGGGCGATCGCATCTTTGTTGATGGCAATACCGCCGCCGCGATTGGCTGTGTCTATGGGGGCGCCACGGTTTGCGCCTGGTACCCGATTACGCCCTCCTCGTCGCTGGCCGAGGCTTTCCAAAAGTACTGCCAGAAGTTACGCGTCGATCCCGAAACCGGCAAGAACCGATACGCCATTGTGCAGGCCGAAGATGAGATCGCCTCGATCGGCATGGTGGTCGGCGCCGGTTGGAATGGCGCGCGCGCGTTCACCACTACATCCGGCCCCGGCGTTTCGCTGATGACGGAGTTCATTGGGCTGGCGTACATGGCCGAGATCCCGATCACGATTATCAACGTGCAGCGCGGCGGACCCTCCACCGGCATGCCGACGCGTACGCAGCAAGCCGACATTATTTCCTGTGCCTATGCTTCGCATGGCGATACCAAACATGTGCTGCTGTTTCCGGAAGATCCGCGCGAGTGCTTCGATCACGCGGCACTGGCGCTGGATCTCGCCGATCGGCTGCAAACACCGATCTTCGTCATGACCGATCTGGACATCGGCATGAATCAGCGCTTGTGCGCGCCGTTCGAATGGGACGAGACCAAGGAATACGATCGCGGTAAAGTCATGACCGCCGAGGAACTCGATAGCGGTCGCGATTTCGGCCGCTATCTGGATGTGGACGGCGACGGTATTCCTTACCGCACTTGGCCGGGCACGCATCCGGACAAGGGCAGCTTCTTTACCCGCGGCACCACCAAAGATGCTTACGCGCGCTACTCCGAAGCTGGCCCGGATTACATCTACAACGTGCAGCGTCTGTTGAAGAAAATGGAAACTGCCAAGTCGCTGGTGCCGCAGCCGGTGTTGCGCAAGGCAGCCGTAGCGACGCGCTTTGGTGTGATCTATTTCGGTTCGACCAGTCCGTCGATGAACGAGGCGTTGAATGCGCTCGAGGCAGATGGCGTGCACGTCGACGCCATGCGGCTGCGTGCCTTTCCATTCCCGGATTCCGTGGTCGAGTTCATTGAAGCGCATGACCAGGTGTTTGTAGTTGAACAGAATCGCGATGCGCAGCTGCGCGGCATGTTGATCAACGAGTTGGAGTTCAGCCCCGATCGCTTGCCGGCGGTGCTGCACTACGACGGCACGCCGATCACCGCACGTTTCATCACCCAGGCCATCGGCGAACGTGTGCGAACGCATGGTACGGAGCCGGCTTCGCCGCGCCTACCCAGGAGTAGGACATGACCTATCTCGCTAAACCCAAGCTGCACCATCCGACGCTGCCGCAAAACAAGGTCTGCTATACGCGACGCGACTACGAGGGCAAAATCTCCACACTGTGTGCAGGTTGCGGCCATGATTCAATTTCCGCCGCGATCATCCAGGCTTGCTTTGAGATGGACGTTCAGCCGCACCGGGTCGCCAAGCTCTCGGGCATCGGCTGCAGTTCGAAAACGCCGGATTATTTTCTTGGCAATTCGCATGGTTTCAACAC
>JAWXCG010000320.1:0-4988 GCA_034440555.1 Pseudomonadota bacterium | reverse complement strand
CGCTGTAGTCGCGTGTCTGCTGGCGTCCTGCGCCACGCGGCACCACGATGTGCTGATCTTCGGCACCGATACATCACTCGGCGTCAATGTCGGTGCCGATCCGGCCAACGCGCAGGTCACCAATATATCGATCGGCTACAAGCGCCGCGAAGCGGTCTGGATGCCGCTGATCGTCAATGCGACCGAGAGCGCGGTGTACTGTGCCCAATTCGATCGTGATACGGGTGAATGCATCAAGCGTCTTCCCGGCGTCGTATGCATCGAACCGGTCGATGCGCAGCCCGAAGAATGCGCGCGTTGGGGCCAGTCCGCATCGTGGAACCCGAAATATCTTGGCGAAGCGAAAGGTGTGAGCAACCAGGTCGGCGGCTCGACTCTGGAATCGGACACCTACTCGGTATTCGCCAGTTTCGGTGGCGAGGCCAGCGGCGGCACCGGCACTGCCAAAGCCGCTGTCGCGCAGTTCTTCGCCACCGGCATCGCGGCACAGCGGCTTGGTGCCAGCGACAATGCCTCCAAGTTGATTTCCACTTCGCCGGTCGACGCCGAAGGCGAACAGGCCAAGGGTCAGGTGCAGATGCTGCAATCCACGGTCGATACGCTTTCGTCGGCGAAGGCAACTCAGGCCACAGGCGACACCGATCGCAGCAAGATTACCGATTGCCTTTTCGGTAGCACTGTCACCGCGGACCAACGAACGGCGAAACTCAATGGCATTGCAGCAGTGCCCGGTTTGCGCGACACCGATGTGCTGGCCATCAAAGCTGCGACCACGCCCTCGGCGCTACAGGCAGTGCTTTCGGCAGATTCCATCGTCAACGATCTTGACCTTATCGCCACCGCTGCGTGTACCAGCACCTGACCGAGGACCGCCCCTATGAGCTACCCCAATACCCCCTGCGACGAACTCAACATCGACATCTGCAAAACCAGGAAAGCCGCCATCACCCGCGCCGATTTCCACAAACACAGAAACCGAACCGCCGTCATCTACACCACCGACGGCTTGATCGTCGCCAACATCGACGACAACGCCGCGGATCCCAATGGTGCCCAGTCGGCAACCAACCTCGTCAACACCGGCGGCGATCGCTGGGTAGTCGCCTCTTGGCGCCAGCCAGCCTGACTTAGAGGGCCGACGACGCCTTGGTAGGATTCACACGCCAGACGAGCAAGATCACAGCGTTCCTGCGTGAAAGCTTCACCTACGATCGCGGCAGCGAGTTGGCCTGTCACGTCGAGGCGGCCAAGCGGCGGAAACTGGATATCTGGTTCGCCGATCCCTATGCACCTTGGCAGCGTGGCAGCAACGAAAACACGAACGGCTTGTTGCGCCAGTTCCTGCCCAAGGGCACCGACTTGTCAGGCGTCTCCCAAACCCAACTCAATGACATCGCACGTCTGCTGAACGGTCGACCGCGAAAAACATTGGTATGGAAACCGCCAGACGAACCCGTGGCTGGAGAAATTTCCGCATTTGCCAAACGTGTTGCGCTTGACTCTAGAGACCGCCCGGTTTCCTCGGTTGCCCGGCGACGATCATCGGGATCAGTCTCGTATTGACGCATGATCGAAACGGCTGTTTACGAGACTGGCAACGCCCTGCGCCGTAGTTCCCCCGGTGTAGTCGCGCTCCACGGCGCTGCTGGCGCACCAGCATGGCGATCGGTAGCGGTTTCCCATTTGGGCGTTTAATTGCACTTTGCCAATTGGCAACAGTATTCCGGCGCAGTCACCGCAATCTCGGCAATTGGCGTACGCCAAATAGTTTCTAGCAGTAGCTGGCGCGTCGCCGATGGCCGCGATGGATCGAATCGGAACCGTTGCGCCCGGCGGGTGATTCACCCGCCGGTCGTTTCTGTCTGAGGCCCGATTGTGGCGGGTGAATCTCCCGCCCTACGCGACTCGGATCAGTACCTGATGTCGCACCGCGTGCCCCAGCCGTACTTCGCGAAGTACATGCGCGATCCGAAGGTGGCGTCGTTTACCGCATCCGCGCGGAACCGCATGTCGTCGGCGTCGTAACCCATCCATAGGCTGTGCTGATTGTTGCCCCAGAGATGCATGACGAGCACCTGGCCCTGTGCCACGTAGAACTCGGCTCTGGGGTCGCCCCAACTGCCGGTGGTTGGGGATGACTTTAGCCAGCCGCGAAAGCGCGTCGTGCCTGAGCATGATTGTACGAGTGCGCGACCGAAGCGGGCGCCGCCGTCTTCGTCTTCGCCGGCGTAGTAGGTGATCACTCCACCGCCATAGTCGTAATGCGGACCAGCGTGGTTGTGCGAACCCTCGCTACCACCGGCATCGAAGGTATTGCTGGCAGTCTGTTGGTGAAAGCCCGCATGGCGATGCGTTCGCCTTGGCCCACTGCGCGGGGTCGGGTTGCAACGAGTTGTTGACCTGCGCTTCGTTTTCGAGCAACAAGGTCTGTTCGCGTGCCGACGCGGTGTTGGCGATTGACATGATGGCTGCGGCCAGCGCGATGGCCAGTGTGGAACGTGACATGTTCTTCTCCGTATGAGTGCGAATGGTCGAGCAGCGAGCGTGTACCGGCGTCATGCGGTGAGTGTTGGCTGCGGCTTAAGTAAACGGGAACACGTGCATGAAACGACACGCGTCGCGAGAATGCGAAGGTCAGCAGCGCCGCTGCGACGCCGGCAGCTCATCGGAGGCGCATCGCCTCTCCCCGCGATGGGGTAACGACCCCGCGGGTCTACGAGTCATGGGTCGAAGCCAGCGACGGTCAGGTTAGGCGTCGACGGACGGAATTGCCGGCGTGGTATTGCGCACGGAAATCATCCATGACTGTGAAGCCTGTTCCTATCACCCTACAAACGGTCCGTGGCGACGTGGAGCACGCCGCCGCGGGCGAAGGGCCTGCCGTGCTTGCGCTGCATGGGGAATCGGTGGCTGGGATCATTCCATGATCCTTGCGCGAGCTTTGGATCTAACGCGCTTTCGTGCGATCGCGCTATCGCGACCGGGTTATTTGGGAACGCCGCCTGCGGCTGGTCGCTCACCGCAGGAGCAGGCCGACCTATATGCAGCAACGCTCGATGCGCTTGGCGTTGAGGAAGAAGGGGTTATTGAAGCAGGTGTCAGGTCTAGCAATGTAGCAATTTGCTTGGCTAGTCGTGGCCGCGGCCCGATCTGGCGAAGGTGCCAGAGACATTTAACCCGAAATGTCTCTGCCCTCCAGGTCCAACCCCACCATAGACAGCTCCGGAAAATTCGATTCGAAGTGGGCGGGACATGCTTCGAAACTTTCAACCGACGAGGCAATAGTCAAAGCCTGACCACCTCGCCCGAACCTACCGCTCGATTTTCACCGTCTTGAGAATGTCCTGGATCTCTTCGCGGCTTCCGGTTTTCTCGTCTTGTCGGGTACCGACACCGATCATGAAGAGCTAGCCTCAGGGGCATTGGCACGGGGCATGCGCTGTCGCGTCGCCAAAGGGCCGAGTGCATTGCACGCTGCAAGGTAAGCGATGTCGTGCGCGTTACAGCCGGAAAATTGCACAGCATCACAGCGAGCCGAGGCTGTTGGCGGTGTCGCGCAATCTTGATGCGCTATCGACTGCTCAAGTGATCGCGCTCTACGCCCGAAGAATGCACATCGAACAATCTTTCCGCGACCTGAAATTGCACCGTTTTGGCGTCGGCTTTGAGAACAATCTCACCCGCGTCGGCGGTCGCCTGGCGATTTTTTTGATGCTTAACGCCATGGCGTGTGTTGCCGCTTGGATTGCTGCGCGGAAGGCCTCACCGCAGCTGTACTCAGCCATCGAAGATCAGCTCGTACGGACTGCGCATCGAACCATCGTCTCCCGGCATCGTGTCGGATGGCGGCTTCTGCAAAACCATCGCTGGAGGCCTAAACCGAGCGCAGCGAAGTCGCTCATCAGGAGCGTCGCAAATGCCGTGCTCACAAGGTAATTTTCTGGGGAAAGCTCAGTTTTTAACCCCGCCTTTGCTTTTGACGCCTCGAATCAGTAGCGATCCCGGTAGCCGAACGAGAGCACCTCATATACCTGCGCCCGATGCTCGTCGTTGCCCCCGACTCCGGTGTTGGTGCCGGGTATTGCCCTGAGTTCGATCGCGAAAAGCCGCTCGGTGGATATGAAATGCTTCTTCTCATCTGCGACACCGGCCTGGACCACAAGCAGGGTGCGATCACCGATCATGTCGATGTCGAGTCTTGAAAGGTGCCCCATTGCCGATGGCAGGGGTGCCATCATCTTTTCCGTTGAAGTCTCATCGGTGGGGTCATCGAAGGCGCTGAGCACCGACGCCATTGTGGGCGCCCGGTCAGAAAAGCCCTCGCCACCATGAACCCGCAAAGGGGGCACCACCGGTGCCGCACGCAACACGACAAGCGTCTGGGCCGCAGCCGGTGAAATTTGCGCTACAGCCGCCACGATCCTTCGAGTGACCTGTATCGCGATGAACTCGGTCGGGTTGGGGTCGTCGACGCCCAAGGCGCAGGCGTTGGCCTCTTCCGCACCGATAGCACTGCGCAATTCTTCTGGGGAAAACGATAAGTAGCTCGCTTCATCAATCGGCTCGCCCATCGGGGCGTTCGTACTGGAAGGCGCAATCGGTGTGATTTGGGTACACGTCCGCTGGCAGCCATAGCAAACGCCTGCTTGCTTGAAATAGGAAAAGCCGATTCCTGGCGTCGATGAACATAGCGTGCATTGGAAAACGTCCGGGCGCCGATATTTGCAATCCCACCACTGTGCACGTGCTTGCAAAGAAAAGCAGAGCGAAAAACATATGACGATCGTGAGCACGGCATTTTTCATATCGACCCTCCGGAACATGCGACGTGTGCATTATGTGAATATACTTGGAGAAACTGCAAGCGGGGTCGGAAAATCGGAAGCCGCGACCTGATTAGCGCCGAACCTCAGCCGAAGATCGCGTGATCTGAGACGGGCGGGGTGAATGGTAGAGCCACTTTCGATGCGGAGGTGGGTCATGGCAAT
>JAWXCG010000319.1:0-2909 GCA_034440555.1 Pseudomonadota bacterium | reverse complement strand
GCGCAGCAGGCGCAGCAGGCGCAGCAGGCGCAGCAACAAGTTGTACTGCATGCGGGTGGCGCACTGGCCACGCATCGTGTCGATGCTGCGTTCAGTAGCGCGCGCCTGCTGCTCAGCGGCCCCAATGGGCCGGTCTCGGAACAGGTGCTGGATGCGGCCGCTGCTCAATCATTTCGCATCGATTCGCGGCTGTTGCCCGAGGGGCAATATCGTTATCGTTTCGATTTCTTTGTGAACGGATCGACTTCCGCCGCTGACGCCAAGCTTCCCGTGAGTGCTGATGGTCGTGCCCAATCCGCACGCCCTGGCGCGGCTTCACCCGCGGCCGTTGCCGGCACCTTCATGATCCAGAACGGCGAGGTCTATTTCCCGAAGACTCCCAGCCATGGCGGCAAACAGGACCTTGCCAACAAATCAGCATCAGCGCAGCCCAAGGACCAGGTGATTCCGGATGACCTGATCGTTCAAGGAAGTACATGTATCGGACTGGATTGCGTCAACAATGAATCCTTCGGTTTTGACACAATTCGCCTTAAGGAAAACAATATCCGCATCATGTTTGAGGACACCTCGGTGGGTGCAGGTTTTGCCACACAAGACTGGCAGTTGACCGCCAACTCCAGCGCCGGTGGTGGCGTGGAAGAATTCGTGATTGAAGACATCACCGCTGCGACCCGACCCCTGACCGTTACCGGTGGTGCGCCCAGCGATGCGCTGTTCATTTCTGCTGTCGGCCGCATTGGTTTGCGTACGACCAACCCGGTGCTGGATATGCACATTGCCACCAGCAACACACCCGCGCAGCGATTCGAACAAACCTCCGCTGGCGGCTTTACCGCGCAGACCTGGGATATGGGCGGTAACGAAGCCAATTTCTTTGTGCGCGATTTGACCGGCGGCTCGCGTTTGCCGTTCCGCATTCGTCCGGGCGCACCGACATCGAGCATTGATATCAGCGCATCCGGCAACGTCGGAATCGGTACCGCGTCGCCGACCGTACGCCTGGACATCAGCAAGCCGGTGGATGTTGCTGCGCCAGAAACTCTTTTGCGGGTGACGAACGCCAGCGCGACGCCAGTCAGCAGGTTCGAAGTGGACAGCAATGGCAACGTCAACGCGCGCGGCACCATTTCGCAACTCTCCAGTCGCAGCGCCAAGGAAAATTTTGAAGCTATCGATGCAGTCGCGCTGCTGGCCAGAGTGGACGCGCTGCCGGTCACCACCTGGCACTACATCGCCGCACCGGATCGGCATCTTGGGCCAGTCGCCGAAGATTTCCACGCCGCATTTGGGCTGGGCAGCACCGACAAGATGATCGCGCCGTCCGACCTGGCCGGCGTTGCTTTGGCGGCGGTGAAAGCATTGCAGGATCAGGTGCAACGGCGCGATCAGCAGATCGACGCCCTGGAGCGGCGCTTGGCCGATCTCGAAGCACGCAGCGTGCGCTGAGCAGCGGCCATGCGAGCCATCACCTGTTTGGGATCAATCGTATTCAGTCTGGCCGCGACCGGCGCCGTGCAATCGGCGGTGCTGCGCGTAGCCGGCGATAGCGCAACGGCAACTGTGCGGGTTTTTGACGGCAGCACGCCTTCGGCAACCTTTGCCGATGCCACCAACATGAGCGTGCAGCTCGGCAGCGTCACCGCCGACGCAGTGGGCAATCGTGCATTTTTCGTTGGCAACAGCGCTGGCCTGCAGTCGCTCTATCAACTCAACTACACCAGCGCTGGCCAAGCCTTGCCACAGGTCCTTGATCCCGTTTACCGAATCACCCATCTGGAATGGGACAGCGGTGGCAGCCCGCGATTGCTCGGTGTGGCGATCAATACCAGCGACGATACGGTGCGGCTGATTTCGATCGTCGGCAACACTGTTACCGATCTGGGTATGCCGATTGCCAACTGCTGCGTTTTTCGAAGTGGCGTCTCGGCATTTCGCAGCACTGACGACAGCCTGTATCTGATTGGGCGCCGCAGCACCGATACCCAGGATCAATTTTTTCGTTTCACGATGAATCCGCCCGCCTTGGCGCAATCGGTTGCCATCCCGCCCGATCTCAGCGTCAACGAGATCGTCGTCAATGCCAGCGGCAGCGTGCTTGGTCTGGCCTACTCCGCTGTGGCCGAAGTCACACTGCTATTCGGCACGGATGCTGCCCTCAACATCAGCACCTTGGGCAGCGGCATGAGCGACTGCTGTTTTGTCATGGCTGGCGCCAGTGCTCTGGATGCCAACAACAACCGTCTCATCACCCTCGGCCCCGGCATAGCTGGCCTCGCATTCAATCCACCGCGTCTGTGGTCATTCACCCTCGGCACCGGCGCCATTAGCGACGGCATGACCCCATTCATCGCCGCCGGATTGTTTGTCGACAACACATCTATTTTGGATGCAGGAGTTTTGTTTGGGGATGGGTTTGAGTGACTGATCGAGTTTTGCGGCGCGCCGCTACATGCCCGCGTACTCGTCGCCTTGCAGGGGAACTGTAAAAGGAACTGGATACCCACAATCTGTTCCCTGTCACCGGCGACGATCCCGCCAGCGATGGCAATGCGATCGCTCCGCGGGGATTGATCTGGCAAAAAGTCGGTGTCCAGGTTTTTCAGTAAGCCAAAAAATCCGCACGCTTCAAGCGCGACGAGCGCACGATGCGAAACGACGCATCGGCCAGGGCCAGCTGAAACACATTCTTGGCAAGATCAATGGCAATCGTGGTGACAGCAGCAGTAGACTTCATGACGAACTCCTCTTGGTGGACAGTGCTTTGAACAGCAACAACTCACAGCGCGGCACACCGATGCCGCATGCGCCCCGGGAGGTGCCCATCCGATCATTCTTGACGACGCCTTCGGCGTGGCTTAACTCAAGGCGTTAGGCCTCCCATGAGGCAATCAACCGTGTGCGTCTTC
>JAWXCG010000318.1:0-5026 GCA_034440555.1 Pseudomonadota bacterium | reverse complement strand
TCGCTAAACGGATCGTGCGGGTGAATGATGGGATCGAGGGGGCTGAGCATCCGGCGCATACAGTGCGTGTCGATGGCACAGGCGCGATCGACTTCGCTGCCTTTGTACGCAGGCACGCGTCGGGGGAATGTCGGACAGTGGTTAGTCGAGCGTTAAATGCATTCGCGCTGCGAAGCGTTGCATCGGTCTGTGGCTGGTGCGCGCAGTACCCGATGGAGGCACAGGCTAGTCACCGCCCGCGATCAGACTCTGGCGCAGATCCAGAATCATGAGCGTGCCCGCATCGTGCGTGGACTGCACCTCGAGTCGCCACGAGAGGTGTTCGCAGATGCGTGCAATCAGCGCCAGCCCGATACCCTGACCGCCTCTGCGCTCGCCGCTGCGCGCCAGCGTCGCGTAGAGTTGACTGATCTCCTCGGGCGTCATGCCGTGTCCACTGTCCTGTATGCGCACTACTCCAGCGGGTTCCACCGATATCTGAATCCGTCCGCGGTCGCTGTTCTCGATCGCATTGCGCAGCAAATTGGAGATCGCGATCTGCACGATGCCCGGCGGTGCACTCAAGCGTCCGGCACTGAGCAATCCCAATTCGATCTGCAACGCTTTGTCACGTATCAAATGCTGGTGGTCGCTCAGAATGTCTGGCAGCAGCTCGTCCAGCGAGAATTCCTCAGCGCTTTCGCCAATGCGTTCGGGCGACTTGGCCAGCACCAACAACAGGTGGATGAGTTGCCCCACCTCTTGTGCACTGTGGCTGATGCGCCGCAATGGCCTGCGCACCTGCTCCGGCAACCCGGTCTGCTGTTCAACCAACTGCACGGCTCCACTGATCACCGCCAGAGGAGTGCGCAACTCATGACTCACATTGTTGACGAAGTCGCGTTCACGCTGAATCAGTTCGTCAACACGATCGAGCAACCGGTTCATTGCGTTGGCAATCGAATCGACCTCGGATGTCGATCCAGTCACGACGTTCAATCGTTGTGCTTGCGGCGCTCCGGGTTGCAGCCGATCGACCGAGTTGGCCAGTTCGCTGACCGGCTGCATCAGCCGCCCGGACAACCACCACACCACCAGCACCAGTGCGCCTGCGCCGAACAGACTCAAGACGATCAGTACGCGAGCAATTGAAAGCTCCTCGTCTTCGAGCGTGGAAATATCAATCAGCATGTAGATACGCTGCTCGCCGACCTCACGCAACATCACCGCCGCTTCGAAGCCGTCGATCTCTATGTCATCGTGTAGCCCTGGACGCAGCTCGAGCAACGCCTGGGGCACTAGATCCCGGCCCACATCGCCCGGTCCGACCACATAGGTTCGCAGCTTGCCGCTTTGCGGCAGCGTGGCGTCCGGTTGCCGCGCCCGTCGCTGCACAAAAGCTGCCATCTCGCCATCAAGTTGTGCATGCCAAAGCATTTGTTCCAGCGATTCCTGCACCGAATAGCCCACCCCTATCACGCTCAGGGCAAGCAACAACGAATAGCCAGCGAGGCCAATTGCGATGCGTGAGCGCAGACTACGATTCATACGATGTAGCCGCTCCTATGCGGTAGCCGATGCGCGGCGTGGTATGGATCAGTTTGCTGGCGTGCGCGGCGTCAACCGCGCGTCGCAGCTCATACAGATGCGTGCGCAACATGTCGGAATCGGGCGGCGAGTCGCCCCACACCGCGTGCTCCAGCCGCTCGCGTGACACCACTGCCGGCGCCGCGCGCATCAGGCATTCCAGCAGTTTGCGACAAGCCGGATACAGCTTGATCGAGATGCCGCCACGACTGACCTCGAGCGTGTCGAGGTTCATGCTGAGGTCTTCAACCTGCAGAGTGCGCAACTGCGGAAGCACGTTTTTGCTGCGCGCGACCAGCGCCTGCAGCCGCACTTCCAGCTCCGCCAGCGCAAACGGTTTGGTCAGATAGTCGTCAACGCCGGCGTGGAACCCGCTGATCTTGTCGGACAGCTCATCGCGCGCGGTCAGCATGATGATCGGTGTGCGCTTGCCGGCGTCGATGCGCAGTCGCTGCGCCAGGGTAGGGCCGTCAATCCGCGGCAGCATCCAATCCAGGATGATGGCGTCGTAGTCCTGGCTCACTGCCAGGTGCAGGCCAGTCAGTCCGTCCGGCGCGGCGTCCATGATGTGGCCGCGCGCCTCGAAATATTCGAAAACGTTAGCCACAAGCTGTGCATTGTCTTCAACGATCAGCAACCTCATCGCTGTGCCGCCGCTGAATTCAGCAAGATCCAACCGGCTGGACGCCGGGGACGCACCAGTGGCCACAAACCCGTGGGCGAGAAAACTCTGGCGCGCGCGCAGTTTGAGAAATCTCGCAGACGCATTTCAGATTCCGCCCCAGGCCGTGGCAATCGGCCGCTGCAAGTATGTCCGGACATCTTCGCAACTCATGGCCCGCATATGCTGCCGCATCCTGGTTCCTCACCTTGCCCGATAGATCGGATGCAGAATATCCGCGCTGCCGATCATGTGCACGTATTGCGCTATGTGCAGTGCTTGCTGATGCTCTGCGCGTTGTGTCTGACTTCGCCGACTCGCGCCGAAGTTGCCACCGCGATTCGCGTGCCGATGCAGACGCAGGTCGCCAGTTCAGCCGCGACCCTTTGGTTGCAACGTAGTCCCGTTGGTGGCGACATTGTGGATGTGGCGTATTCGCCGGTTGATCGGGCCTTGATGCTCGCGGCACATATCGACACAACGTCGGGCACCTCCGGGACGCTGTACCGCTCGACGGATGAGGGCGCCAGCTGGAGTGTGGTCCCGGGCATGGCTTCGCATCCGGTGCACGATATTGAGTTTGCCGCGGATGGCAGGGCGTTCGTCGCGACCGGTGACGGAGTGCTCACCTCGGGGGCAATTGATTCCCCTGCTGCACGCGCACGATGGACTCGACTCGAGCTCGGCATCGGTCTCAACGATGCTGTACTTGATGTTGCAATTGATCCGAGTCAGCGCTCGGTCCTTTGGGTGGGCATCACCGACGCCCAGGGCACCCAGCCGGTCAACGTGATGCGTTCCGGCGACGGGGGCCACACCTGGAGCAATCGCACACCGCCGATGAGCCAGCCGATGAGCTGTCGCGAAATCGCGTTTGATCCACTCGACCCGAGGCGCATGGTGGCGGTGTTTGGCGGCGACTTTGGCGGTGGCCAGGTCTGGACCAGCGAGAACTCCGGCGCCAGTTGGACACAGCGCTCGAGCGGTCTGCCCAACCGCCCAATACGCAGCACGGCGTTCGGCGGCCGGCGGCTCTATGTGGGGGGCGGCATTCGGCTGGGCCAGCAAGATTTCGGCGTATACGTTTCCGAGGACTTCGGACGCAGTTGGATGCCGCTGCACCAGGCGAACTGGCCGCTGTTGGCAGTCGAGTCGATTGCCATTGCGCCGACGGATCCCAATCTGATCCTGGTTGCAACGGATGGCAGCGGCGTGCATCGCAGCCACGATGGCGGCCAGAGCTGGCAATTGGCGGTTTCAGGCACCGAATCGATGTCGGTTCGCTCGGTTCGGTTTCGGCCTGGATCGGGCGATCGTGTCGCTATCGGCAGCATCGGCCAGGCGGTGAAATTGTCGCGTAATGCTGGACTGCATTTCGATATCGCGGCGCAAGGAATCCATGCACTGAATGTGCGCGCACTCGCGATCGATCCATTCGATGACCGCCACCTCGCCATTGCGGTGGCCAGTTTGAACAGCGGTGCGGTCTATTCTTCAATCGACGCGGGTTTAAGCTGGAGCGTGGAGCGCTTGCCCGCGACCCGCTTCAACAGCGTGCGCTTTGCCAACGATGGCACGCTCTATGCGGTTTCAGGTGGTCCATCCAGCGTCGCGCCGGAAGGCTTGTATGTTCGCTCAGCCGCTGGCAGTTGGCGTGCACTCGGGCCGGATCAGGGTTCGATGTACGAAACCGACATCAAGGCGATTCGCTTGAGTACCATCGATCCAGATCTCATCGTGCTGGCAGGTTCCGATCGTGGCGCCAGCGTGGGTAACGAAGGCACACTCTGGCGATCGCAGGATCGCGGCGCGCATTGGACCAAGGTGTATGAAAGTTTTGGCGCCGGCGTGATTGGCGATGTCGAATTGATAGAGCACAACGGGGCCGTGCGCATGCTCGCCGGCTTCGACGATGCTGCCAGCGCGCGAAATGGTCGCGTGTTGCGCTCCGAAGATGGCGGCACGACCTGGCGTGATGCTTCCGCCGGCTTGCCTGCGGTGCTGAGTGATCTGCGCCTGTGTTTCAGCGAGGTCAAACCGGACATCGTGTACCTTGGCGCCACGCTCGGCAATTGGAAGTCGCGCGTGTTCCGCTCGGAAAATGCTGGCGACTCTTGGCGTGCGGTCGGTGTGGAAGGCAGCCTGATTGCCGATCTTGCCTGTGATCCGCGCGATGCCGAAACGCTTTACGTCTCACGCCGTGGCAACATCGAATCAGGCACGCGGTTGGAACGCAGCCGGGATGGCGGCCTGAGCTTTACCGATTTTTCGTCCGGCGTGGCTGAGCTCCGGGAATCGGGAGAACTCGCCATCAATTTGGCAGCGGGCGGCGGCATCGCCGTATTTCTCGGCACGTCTCGCGGCAGCTTTGTGGCCCGGGTGAATGATCTGCCCGACGGAATGTAGTCAAGCCGGAGTAGCAGCGACGCCGACCGAAGTGCGGTCCTGTACTCTGGCGCAACCCAGTCCACCGACATCGCGCTGCCTCCACCCACACTTATTCGAATCCGTCGAGGAAGATCCCTGGCGGCAGTGGTGTGTTGTCAATCACAAACTGCACTGGTGTAGACACGCCTTCGTTCAACGCCGCATCGCTGGCGCGCACTATCAGAGTGTGGGTGCCATTACTCAGTGTCGTTGAATCGAAATCGAGCTGATACGGGGCGTCGTTATCCTGGCCACGCAAGATGTCGTCGACATAGAACGCTACCGCGATGACGCCGACGTTGTCGCTGGCGGTCGCCTGCAACGCGATCACATCGCGCGTGCCCTGCTCACTGGCCGATACCGTAGGCGCAG
>JAWXCG010000317.1:0-7032 GCA_034440555.1 Pseudomonadota bacterium | reverse complement strand
TGCGCGTGGTGCGCGAGGATTGAGCGCCAAGGAACCTGTGAACAAGTACGGAGCCGCAATAGCCCCCTGAGTCAGGGGGCGAAAAACCGCAGGTTTTTTTTAGGGTTTGGCAAGCAATATGCAGTGTGGCGAAGACGACGTCCTGACTTATTCAGACCTTCCCTAAGCGCGGTGCTTGACGCGGCCTGCCGCCGCGACCTGCATCCGATTCAGCCCGCACGATCCGCTTTGTTGCGCCGCCGCCGTTTCGGATCGCCGTCCGTCGGTGACGCTTCGATTCTGGATTTGGCAGAATCCGTGGTTCGCAAATGCGCGCGCAGCCATTCGCGTTGGCGGTACATGATCCACACACCGAAGATCCCAATTACGCCAAGGAACACCGTGGCGCCATTGATGAAGAGCATCAGGCTGCGTGCGGCATCGGGTTTGTTTCCCAGAATCCACAGTGCGGTGGCGAGAAAAATCAGGCTGATGCCACGACCTCCGGCACGAAATTCCAGGTCGTCATGAGCGCCGTCCTCGGCATTGCCGGCCGCTAACGACGAGGCCAGTGAAATCAGCGGCGCAATGCATACCGCGATTAGAGCGCCGCGTAAACCCGATGCAGCCGCGAGAAATTCGCTGGGTTGCACGCCCATTGCACGCAGTTGTGCGAGCAGCAACCAGACACCAATCGCTCCGAGCACCAGATCCATCGCAATCGCTGCACCGGGGCGCTGCATTTTTTCTGCCTCGATGTCTTCGCGACCCCATTGCCTTGCGGTAACTATCTGCCAGACCAGGCGATCATCGCGCATCTTCTGGTAGTCGGCCAGCATGCTGCGCCGCGCCAGCAACCATTTAACCGCGTCAGCCACCGTGGCCACCACAATGCCGGCAACGAACACCAGCAACAGGTGCGTGGGCGTCCAGCCCCAGTGATAGAGACCGATCAATGCGACTCCAGAGATGACCAGCCACTGCCCAACGTTGGTCGCCATACTCAGTATGTAGCCGTTGCTGCGTCGCCTGAGTGCGGTGGGCGCGTTTGCCTCGAATGCGCTGCGCATAGCGGCCGTCATGGGTGCGCGTGTTTTGTTTTCGGAGTCACTGTTCATGGAGGCTGATCCTCGCGAAAGTCGGGGTGTAGCCGCAGCATAGGCGCATATTGGAATCGGGTCTGCAGAGCTGGCTCGTGGGCAACTATGACAAATTCAATGGCAGGCGACCATGCCCCGCCCTGCTATGGCGCCGCAGGCGCGCACATGACAACTGACATGCGCGCTTTCGACGGGCGTCACTTGTTCACCCCTGGTGAAGACACCTATCTTGCCGTCACTCGGCGGCAGTGTCGGACCGTGCGATTTTAACTTTTGGGGAAAAGGAGCTGGCCATGAGTCATTTGATCAATATCTTTCTGGAACCGGGCAAAGTATTCGCTGAGCTCAAGGAAAAACCAACGTTCTGGCTACCGCTGCTGCTGATGACGGTACTGACCGTGGCCATGACCCTGATGTATTTCGGCAAAGTCGATTCCGACTGGCTGATGGACCAGCAGCTCGCCGCGTCCGACGCGGACATGTCCGCGGAAAAGATCGCCGAGGCCAAAAAGGTGATGCCAAGCGCCAAGACCATGGGCTACATCGGCGCTCCGTTTGCGATCATCGGTATCGCGGTCGTTTCGTCGCTGATGGCGTTGTACTACATGCTGGCCGGCAAGATCACCGGCAACCGCACTTCATTCCGTCATGGTCTGAGTCTGACCGCATGGGCTAGCGTGCCGTCACTTCTGGGCATGGTCGTTGCCATCATCGGCATTTTTTCGATGACTCCGCAGACCACGCTCGACTCGTTGATGCTGACCAATGTCGACCCGCTGCTGGTGCAGCTCCCTGTCGACCACACCTGGAGCAGCGCTGCGAAGCACTTCAGTCTGCTCACCTTCTGGAGCATCTTTTTGACAGCGCTGGGTTGGCGCGTATGGGGAAAAACCAGTTGGACCCAGGCGTTTACTGTTGCCACGATTCCGAGCTTGCTGACGTTCGGCGTGATTGCGCTGTTTGCCTTGATGAAGTCCTGATCCACTCTCCATTGCTTGAGACTCGCGCATGAACTCGAAGAAGAAATGGCTGGCTGTCGTCCTGGTGCTGATGGTGATCGTGCTGCCGATCACCGTCAAAAAGCTGCGCGGCGAAAAAGGCACCGAGGTCAAACTCGGTACCGTCAGCCAACAGGAAATCCGGCCAACGATTCTTGCCTCGGGCACGCTGGCGTATCGCACCGAAGTAAACCTGACTTCCGAGCTGATTGCCAAAGTGAAGTCGATCGCGGTCAAGGAGGGCGACGCCGTCACCCGCGGCCAGGTGCTGCTGACGCTGGATCCCGAGACCTATCTCAACGCGATTGAACGTGAAGAGGCCAGCCGTCGGCAAAGTGTGATCAGCATCGAACGCCAGCGCGTAGCGCTGACTTTGCGCGAGAAGCAATTCGAACGCAGCAACAAGCTGATTGCGGCGCGGATGATTGATCAGAGCCGTTTTGATGAAGACCGCAACCAGCTCGAACTTGCCCGCGTGGAATTGAAGAGCAGCGCCGAAGCCCTGCGTGGCGCCGAGGCCGTGCTCAAGGAAGCGCGTGAACAGATGGCGAAAACCGACATTCTGGCGCCGATGGACGGCACTGTGGTTGCCCTGCCGATCAAGGTGGGCGAGACCGCGATTCCTTCGACCATGGCGCTGGCTGGGGCACAGCTGATGAAGATCGCCGACACATCGGCGATACAGGCCGAATTGAAAGTTGATGAGGCCGATATCGCCAGCATCGTGATCGGACAGCAGGCCGATGTTTTTGCCGCGGCCTACCCCGAGCGCGCGATCAAGGGGCGCGTTGAAAAAATTGCTCTGGCGCCGACCATCGAAGCACAGGGGCGCGCTTATCTGGTCACCGTGTTACTGGATGCGCCGGCCGATATGCAACTGCGCTCCGGCATGAGCGCTCGCACCGACATTTTCCTGAACGATGGCAACAAGCTGCTGGCGGTGCCGGTGGAGGCCGTGGTCAGCAAGACCGGCGAGGAAGATAAAGTGGATAAGCATGTCTGGCTGCTGCGCGATGGTCGTGCGCATAAAGCGGTCATCGAAACCGGCATTTCCGACGACAACTGGGACGAGGTCACCAAGGGACTGAAGTCCGGCGATCGAGTGGTAACCGGGCCGGCCAAGACCCTGCGATTTTTGAAAGTCGGCGAAGCCCTGACCGAGCTGAGCGAAAAGGATGCCAAGTCCAAGGCAGATTCGTCCGACGAGGACGAGGACGAGGACGACTCGGAATGATCGAGCTCACCGACATCGTTAAGCGTTACCGCATGGGCGACGAGGAAATACTCGCACTCAATGGCGTCGACCTGCATGTCGGCCGCAACGAATACGTGGCGTTGATTGGCGCCTCGGGTTCGGGCAAGTCGACGATGATGAATCTG
The DNA here is from genome assembly GCA_034440555.1 of Pseudomonadota bacterium. GTDB lineage: Bacteria > Pseudomonadota > Gammaproteobacteria > Xanthomonadales > Ahniellaceae > 0-14-3-00-62-12. The sequence continues at coordinate 3,575 of JAWXCG010000317.1, read as the reverse complement.
ATTGGATGTCTGGATACGCCTTCGGAAGGCCGCTATGTGCTCAATGGTCGTGACACCTCGACCATGAACGACAACGAGCTGGCGCGTGTGCGCAATCAGGAAATCGGCTTCGTGTTCCAGAGTTTTCATTTGTTGCCGCGCATGACCGTATTGCAGAACGTGATGCAGCCGTTGGTCTATCGTGGATTGCCGGCAGCCGAACGCGAGCGCCTGGCCAAGATCGCGTTGCAGAATGTGGGTCTGGGCGATCGCCTGGGCCACCGTCCCAACCAACTTTCCGGTGGTCAGCGTCAGCGCGTCGCGGTGGCGCGGGCGTTGGTCGGCAATCCGTCGATCCTGCTCGCGGATGAACCCACCGGCAATCTGGATTCAAAAACCTCGGCGGAGATCATGGCGCTGTTTGATGCCCTGCATCGACAGGGTCAGACCGTGGTGGTGGTGACGCACGAGGCGGAAATCGCCGCGCATTGCCAACGCACGATTCGTGTCAGCGATGGCCGCATCGTGCAAGACACTGCTCACCCGAAAATTGTGCAGGCACAGCCATGAACGTGTTCCTCGAGGGCTTGCGTGCCGCGCTGGCCAGCCTGATGGCGCACCGCATGCGCAGTTTTCTGACTACGCTCGGCATTCTGATCGGCACTGCTTCTGTCATTGCTGTGGTGTCGCTGGTGCAAGGATTCTCCGAATCAATCAAGAGTCAGTTCGCCGACATCGGCGCTGGAACCCTGACTCTTACCGCCGAGAACAACAACGAGAATTTCCGCACTGGCAAGATCAACAACATCCACGTTGCCGATGTCGAGGCACTGCGTCTTCGCGTCACCGGCGTGGGCGCGGTGGCACCGATGATGCAGATCCAGGCAACCGGCGCCAGTTACAAGGGGCGCACGTCCACGCCGGAGATTCTGGCCACCACGGCCGAGTTTCAAGCGGTGCGCGCGCGCTACCCGTCGTTCGGTCGGTTCATTGTCGAAAGTGATGATCGCAGTCGTCGCCGTGTGGCGGTGATCGGTACCCAATTGCGAGACGATTTGAAAATGCCGAACAATCCCGTTGGCGAGTTTTTCAGCATCGGCGATGAGTGGTTCAAAGTCGTCGGCGTGATGGAAAAGCGCGGCGAGATATTCGGCTTCAGTCAGGACAATTACGTCATTGTTCCGTTCGATGTCGGTCGCGCCATGATGGGCCACAATCAGGAACCGTTCCTGTCGGTGTCGTTCACCGTGCCCAAGCTCGAAGAAGTGGAGGAGGTACGCGAACGCGTCAAGCGGGCGATCCGCCAGTCGCGCGACATCAAGCCTGGCAAGGACAATGACTTCAAGGTCGAAGCAGCCGATTCGGTGGTCAAGCAATTTGGTCAGATCACCGCGATGGCAACCGGCGTACTCGGCGGTATCGTCGGTATTTCCCTGCTGGTCGGTGGCATCGGCATCATGAATATCATGCTGGTGTCGGTGACCGAGCGCACGCGCGAGATCGGCATTCTCAAGGCTCTGGGCGCCACCCGTCAGGACATTCTGGTCCAGTTTCTGCTCGAGGCCGGGCTGCTCGCCCTGCTTGGCGGGCTGATCGGCATCGTGCTCGGCTTTGTCACCGGCATCGGGGTTGCAGCGTTGATTCCCAATTTCCCGCCGGCGACCGTGCCGCTCTGGGTGGTAATCGCAGCGGCGGGATTTTCGGCGATGGTCGGCGTGGTGTTCGGCATCATGCCCGCGTCCAAAGCCGCTGCGCTGGATCCGATCGAAGCCCTGCGCTACGAGTAGTGCTCTTGTAGAGCGGAGCTTGATCCGCTCTCAATATAAGATGCGGCATCCCTCCACGAGATGCCGCCCATGCGTTTTGAAGGCACCGCCGCCTACGTCGCCACTGATGAACTGAAGCTCGCGGTCAATGCTGCGATCATTTTGCAGCGGCCGCTGCTGATCAAAGGCGAGCCCGGCACCGGAAAAACCTTGCTCGCCGAACAAGTGGCGCAGGCTTTTAACGCGCCGTTGATCGAATGGCATGTAAAGTCCACCACCAAGGCCCAGCACGGACTTTACGAATACGACGCAGTGTCGCGGCTGCGCGATTCGCAGTTGGGCGATGCCAAGGTCAGTGATATCCGCAACTACATCCTGCCCGGGAAACTCTGGGAGGCATTCCAGAGCACGCAGCGTGCGGTGTTACTGATCGACGAGATCGACAAGGCCGATATCGAGTTTCGCAATGACCTGCTGCGCGAACTCGATCGCATGGATTTCTTCGTGCACGAAACCCGCGAAACAATCCGCGCGACGCACCGTCCCATCGTCATCATCACCAGCAACAACGAGAAGGAATTGCCCGACGCTTTCCTGCGTCGCTGTTTCTTCCATTACATCCGCTTTCCGGACGCCGAGACCCTGCTGCGTATTGTCGATGTACATTTCCCGAAACTGAAGCGTGATCTGGTGAACGAGGCGCTGCAGGCATTCTTTGGATTGCGCGAAGTGCCCGGACTGAAAAAGAAGCCCAGCACCTCGGAGCTGCTGGACTGGATCAAGCTGCTGCTGGCCGAGGACATCCCGGTTGAAACTCTGCGCGAAACCAATGCCCGCAAGCAGATTCCGCCACTGTACGGCGCGCTGCTGAAAAACGAGGCGGATGTGCACCTGTTTGAGAAGCTGGCGTTCATGACACGACGCGGGTCATGATCCTGTTGGGCAGACTTGTGGCTCGCCAAAGACGCGCGAGACATTGAGATGGCAGACCACGGGCTTGCGCTACAAGACATCCATACACCATGCTGATTTCGTTTCTGCTCGCACTGCGTTCCGGCGGACTGAAGACCAGCCTGACAGAGTTCCTTGGCCTGCTTGAAGCCTTGAAGGCCGGTCTGGCGCAGGCCTCGATCGAGGAGTTCTACGCTTTGTCGCGGCTTTGTCTGGTCAAGGACGAAACCCAATACGACCGTTTCGATCGGGTTTTTTCGGCCTACTTCAAAGGCGTCGAGGCGACGACTGGCAAAATATTTGGTGATATTCCCGAAGACTGGCTCCGCCAGCAGGCCGAGTTGCTGTTGTCAGACGAAGACAAGGCCAAGCTCAAGTCGCTGGGCGGGCTCGAAGAGCTCATGCGTCAGTTCGAGGAACGCATGAATGAGCAAAAGACGCGTCATCAGGGCGGCAACCGCTGGATCGGTACCGGCGGTACGTCGCCCTTCGGCAACAGTGGTTTCAATCCAGAAGGCATGCGCGTCGGCGGCGCGTCCAAGGGTCGCAGTGCGGTCAAGGTCTGGGAGCAACGTGCGTTCCGCAATCTGGATGATCAGGTCGAGCTTGGCACGCGCAATATCAAAGTTGCGCTGCGCCAGTTGCGCCGCTTTGCGCGCACCGGCGCGGCCGATCTGCTCGATCTCCCGGGAACGATCGATGGCACCGCTCGCAATGGTGGCTGGCTCGATCTGCATTGGCAGAAAGAGCGCCACAACGCGGTGAAAGTACTGTTGTTTCTCGATGTCGGCGGCTCGATGGACGAACACTTGCGCGTTTGTGAGGAACTGTTCTCGGCGGCAAAAGGTGAATTCAAGCACCTGGAACATTTCTATTTTC
>JAWXCG010000316.1:0-6681 GCA_034440555.1 Pseudomonadota bacterium | reverse complement strand
GGCATTTGCTGCGGTCTTGCGTGACGCCACGCGCGGCGCCGTCTGGGTGAGCGAAACCCAATAGTAATGCAACCTTGAACTCGTCAATCGCATGACCATATCCAGGCCGAGGCACATAGCCCTTGCAGCGTGACCAGCAACGGTCTGGCAATTTGCCCGTGATGACCGGCTGAGCAAAATCCATGACTGTTGAAACTACGCAAACAACCCGGCGCACGCTGTCGCCCCTGCGCCAAGTCTTGCCCTTCGCGCGGCCGTATTGGCGGCTGGCCGTGGCCTGGCTGCTGTTCCTGGGCTTGTCATCGGCGGCGTCTTTGACGCTACCTTACGCCGTCAGGCAGATGATCGATCAGGGCTTTTCCGCGGCCAATACCAGCACCATCGACCGTTATTTTCTCGGGCTTTTTGCGGTCGCGGTGATTCTGGCCATCGGCACTTCGCTGCGTTTCTATTTTGTTTCGTTGCTGGGTGAAAGCGTGGTCGCCGATCTGCGCCGGGGCGTATACGCGCATCTCTTGCGGCTGGACGCAGCTTTCTTCGAAAAAAGCCGAACCGGCGAGTTGCTATCGCGACTGACCGCCGACGCCGAGTTGATGCAGACCGTGGTCGGATCCGGCGCTTCGGTGGCCCTGCGCAGCGTAGTGATGTTGATCGGCGCGGGCACTTTGCTGGTGTTAACCAGTCCCAAACTGGCGGGTCTGGCTGCCCTGGTGATTCCGATGGCCATTCTGCCCATCGTTTTGTTTGGACGCCGGCTGCGTGGGCTGTCGCGCGACTCACAGGATCGACTGGCCGATGCCAGTGCACAGGCCGCAGAATCCCTGGGCGCGATCCAGACACTGCAGGCCAATACCCGCGAGGGCGAAGAAACCGAGCGCTTCGATGGCGCCATCATGCGCGGCCTGGCCACCGCGCGTCGGCGCATCGGTACACGCTCGGCGCTTACACTGGTAGTGATTCTACTGGTGTTTGGCGCGGTCACTCTGGTGCTATGGGTCGGTGCCAAAGATGTGATCAACAACGCAATGACCCCGGGCATGTTGAGCCAATTCGTGCTCTACGCAGTAATTGCTGCGGGCTCGGTTGGCGCGTTGACTGAAGTGTGGGGAGAGGTGCAGCGCGCCGCAGGCGCGATGGAGCGAATCAATGAACTGCTCATCACGCAACCCAGTGTGCGTGACGCAGAAGGCGCGATCCCTCTGACGACTCCGGTGCTCGGCGCTGTGCGCCTTGACCGCATCTCCTTCCATTATCCGTCCCGCCCCGACCATTGCGCTCTGCAGGATTTTTCGCTGGACATTGCCCCCGGTGAAACCATCGCACTGGTCGGGCCCAGTGGCGCCGGAAAAAGTACAGTGTTCCAGTTGCTGCTGCGATTCCACGAGCCACAGCAAGGTCGCATTCTTGTCGACAACCACGACATCGCGACCACCACTCTCCGTTCGCTGCGTGACCACATCGCACTGGTGCCCCAGGACAGTGTCATCTTTGCCAGCAACGCACTGGAGAACATTCGGGTCGGGCGCAGCGCCGCCAGCGACCAGGAAGTATTTGATGCAGCCGTCGGCGCCGAAGCCCACGCGTTCATCGAGAAGCAGCCGCAGGGTTACATGACGGACCTCGGCGAACGTGGTGTGAAATTGTCGGGTGGTCAGCAGCAACGCATTGCCATCGCGCGCGCGATGCTGCGCAATGCGCCGATCCTGTTGCTGGACGAGGCCACATCGGCGCTCGACGCGCAAAATGAAGCAGCCATCCAGAAAGCGCTGGAACACGTCATGCAAGGCCGCACCACGATCGTGATCGCGCATCGGCTGGCGACTGTGCAGAAGGCCAATCGCATCGTGGTCATGGATCAAGGGTGCATCGTCGCGATCGGTTCGCACGACGAATTGGTGGCAGCCGGTGGACTGTATGCCGAATTGGCGAGACTGCAGTTCGTCGCCTGAGCCGGTCGTATCAGCGCAGTCAGGTGGGAACGCTGAATCCCTTGGCGACGTCGATTGCGGCCGTCACCGCTCTGGACACTAGTTTCGCGTGCGGGTGAACCGAGCTGTCGTTTTGCCTTGCGCGGAATCGTTGATCAACTGTTCGAGACGGCGCGCGCGTTTTCTCTTGCTTCGCGCTCACCACCCACCAGTTGCGTGTAGTAATCAAAATCAAATCGCGCGCCGGCTCGGTTGGTGTAAAAGGCAAACGCTCGAATCACGTCACACTCCTGGTTGAGCCATCACGGCGCGAATCAGACCTGGCACCCGTGCCGTGCACTCGCTCAGAATTGCGAAAATCTCGTCGATACTGATTTCCTGGGCGTCAACACTGGCCGAGTCGCCACAACCAGCGGCCCAGTTCGCCACCAGCGCGATGCAGGCGTATTGCATGCCCAGTTCGCGCGCGAGCACGGCCTCTGGCATGCCGGTCATTCCAACCAGGTCGGTGCCGTCTCGTCGCATGCGCGCAATCTCGGCCACGGTCTCAAGTCGCGGCCCCTGCGTGGCGCCATAGCAGCCACCGTCTACCAGCGCCACGCCGGTGGCGCGTCCGGCGGCAAGTAGTCGCTGGCGCAAAGGCGCCGTATACGGATGCGAAAAATCCACATGCTCGACCTTCGCACCCTCGACATCACAGAAACTGGAGAAACGCCCGTGCGTGTAGTCGATGAGTTGATCTGGCACCACGAGCGCGCGCGGGCCCATGTCGTGACGAATGCCACCCACGGCGTTTACCCCAATCACCTGCTGCGCACCGAGCGCATGCAGGGCATGGACATTGGCGCGATAATTGACCCGGTGCGGCGCAATGGTGTGCGACTCGCCGTGGCGTGCCAGAAAGGCGATGCGGTGTCCGTCCAGTTCGCCCACTACAATCGCGCCCGAAGTCTTGCCATAGGGCGTATCGGGCTGCAGGCGCTGGCTGTTGAGCAGACCATCAAATTGATAGAGACCGCTACCGCCGATCACGGCAAGTTCGATGTTCATGGTTTCGTACCTCGGTTCGACTTTGCCATGGCAGTATCAATCTGGCCGCGCGCTCTCATCGCAGCGCGTAGATCGCATCGAGATTGCGACCGAGTTCGTAATAGTCCATGCCGAAACCGTAGACATAACGATCGGGCACACTGACGCCGACGAATTCGGCATTGATTCCGGGCACACGTCGATCATGCTGCTTCGCACACAACACTGCGATCTGCACGCGGCTCGCGCCCTGATCCAGACACCATTGCTTGACTGGTGCCAAAGTTCGGCCTTCATCGAGAATGTCATCAACGATCAATACATCGCGACCTTGGAGCGAAGTCCGTGGCCGCGCCACCCACTCCAAACCCGAGCCCTGGGTTGCGCCGCGATAGCGCGTGGCATGCACATAGTCGAACTGGAAGCTGGTCTTGCACTGCAGGGCCAGAGCTGCGCCAACCATCAGGCCACCGTTCATCACAGTGATGAACAGGGGCGTGTCCACGCCCACGAAGCTGGCATCGACTTCGGCGGCCATGCGGGCAATGGCGGTGTCCAGTTGCAGCTGCGAATGGAGCATATCGGAATTCTGCAGCGCTTCAGTCAGGGACAATCGTGTCATGGCGTTTTCAAACCGAATCAAGAGGGGTCGACGGGTTCTTGACAGCACCCACCAGGTTAGTGAGAGCGCCGCTAGCCAGATGCCAGTCTGCGCTGGCAATGAGCGTATCCCATTGCTGCGGCTCCAACGCGACAGCGCGCTGCGCCAGCAGCATTGCCAGACGATCCGGCGCGATGGGCGCGCGCGCCTGCACGGCCAGAATTGATTCCTCGACCAGTGTGGGCGCGCAGACCAACACGATGTCGCAACCAGCGTCCAGGTGCGCATCAATGCGCGCCTTGATGCCGCCAGCAGTTTGCGCTGCTGCCATGCCGATGTCGTCACTGAATACGATGCCGCCGAACTGCATGCGTTGCTGCAGAATCTCGCGGATCCACAGCGGTGAATAGCCGGCTGGTTCGGCACATACTGCGGGGTAACTGACATGGGCCATCATCACCGCCGCTGCGCCTGCCGCCTGTCCGGCTCGAAACGGGTACAGATCGGTGCACTCAATCTCGTCGAGCGCACGCGGATCGGTGGCGGCATCGAAATGGGTGTCTTCCAGGACCGAACCGTGTCCGGGAAAATGTTTGAGTGTCGCGGCCATGCCAGCCTTGCGCATGCCGCGTACATAGGCAGCGGTAAACGCGGCGACTACGGCTGGGTCGTCGTGAAATGCGCGCTCGCCAATAGCACGATTGCCGCGCCCAAGATCGGCCACCGGCGCGAAACTCAGGTCAATACCCAATGCCAGAATCTCGCTGGCCATCAGCCACGCATGGTGTTCGGCCAGTGCCAATGCGCTGGCGGCGTCGAACGCATAGCGTTCGCCCAGCCGCAAAAGCGCAGGCAGAGCGCTGAAACCCTGGCGAAAGCGCTGCACCGGACCGCCTTCCTGATCCACGCAGATAACAAACGGTCCGGCACGCGCTGCGCGTATCTGCGACACCAGATGCTGCACCTGTTGGCGTGACACAAAGTTGCGGGTGAACAGGATAACGCCGCACACAGTCTTGGTACTGAGCTGCACGCGTTCGGCGGCAGTGAGCGTGGTGCCGGAGATGCCAATGATCAGCACGCGAGCTCTTCCATAATCGCAGCGCGATCGATCCAGTTGCAAAATGGCGCGTGGACCAGAGCAGCGTTGTAGAAACGCTCCTCTTCGGTCACTTCGCGACCCAGCCAGTCCGGCAGCTCAAATGCCTCGTCGGCATCGTCCAGTTCTATCTCGGCAACCAACAGACCACTGTTTGCGCCAGCAAACTCGTCCAGCTCCCAAAGGTGTTCGCCGTGACGCACCAGGTGTCGCGTCTTGATCACTTCGGCACCTGCCAGTTCGTGCAGCATCACCTTTGCGTCGGCCATCGGAATGGCGTACTCAAATTCCAGGCGAGCGCTGCCCCGCACTTTGGCTTTGATGTTCAAACGCGCCTCAGTGCCGTCGATACGTACGCGCACCGAGCTGCGATCGCCGCCCAGATAGCCCTGGGCGAGCGACTGCGTCGCGTGCACATGGCGTCGCCACGACTGTCCACGGAGCAAAAATTTGCGCTCGATTTCGATGGCCATCGGCGGCGCTCCTGTGCGGGGATCGAGCGCACTGCGCCGATCCCCCGACGATGACTACGGACGACGCTCCAGATCGCTCTCGTCGCGTGCACGTGGCAGCAAGTCGGTGCGCGTCACACCCAACCACAGCAGCAACGGGCAGGCGATGAAGATCGACGACACAGTACCAATCACGATACCCAGCATCTGCGAAATCGCCATACCCTTGAGCGGCTCACCGCCGAACAGGTACAAGGCAAACACTGTCAGGAACGCCACGAATGAGGTGATCACAGTACGTGACAGCGTCTGGTTCACCGAGCGATTGAGCAGATCGAATGGCTTGATGTTGTGCACCGTTCGGAAATTTTCGCGTACACGGTCGAACACCACGATGGTGTCATTGATCGAGTAGCCCATCACCGACAGCACACCGGCGAGCACGTTCAGGTCAAAGTCCAATTGCGTGATCGAGAAAAACCCTACAGTGACGATCACGTCGTGCATCGTGGTGATGATGGCTGCGATCGCGAACTTGATCTCGAAGCGCAAGGTGACATAGGCCAGAAATCCGATACCGACAAACAGCACAGCCAGGATGCCCTGCTGGGCAAGCTCCTTGCCAACCTGCGGGCCGACAAAGTCGCTGCGCACGATCTGTACCGGATTGGCCGAGCTCTGCAGCGCAGACACCACCGAAGTGCCCAGCATGTCCGTCGACATCTTGCCGTCTTCGACGCGAAGTCGAACCACCACTTCCGTGTCGTCGGCGCCGATGTTCTGCACGACCGCGTTCGGGTACTTGGCCTCGGTGAGCTGCTTGCGAATGGCAGGCAGATCAGCGGGCTTCTCGAACTTCATCTCGATCAATGCACCGCCGGTGAAGTCGAGCGCGAAATTCAATCCACGGGTCGGCAGTGAAATCAGTGCGACGACCAGCAACAGCACCGCCACGACCAACGCCGGGCCCCGCCAATGCATGAAGTTGATCTTGCTGCTATGAGGAAACAGTTCCACAGGATGCGCTCCGGATCAGATCGAAAGGCGCGCAAGCTTTTGCTTGCCGCCGTAAATCATGGACGAAATACCGCGCGACACCGAGACCGCGGTGTACAGCGAAGCAAGAATGCCGACACACAGCGACACAGCGAATCCACGGATCGGTCCGGAGCCGAAGGCGAACATTGCTACTCCGCCGAGCAGCGCGGTCACATTGGCGTCCAGGATGGTGCCGGAGGCCTTGTCGTAGCCGGCAACGATACTGGACAGGGGTGAGTTGCCCGAGCGTAATTCTTCGCGAATTCGTTCATTGATCAGCACATTGGCATCGACCGACATACCGACGGTCAGAGCAATAGCCGCCAAACCCGGCAGAGTCACTGTCGCGCCGAGTACCGACATGACGGCGAATACCAGCAGCAAATTCAACAGCAGGGCGACGCAGGTGATGACACCAAACATCTTGTAGTAGACGATAAAAAACGCGAGTACGAAGATAAACGCGAAGATCACCGCAGTAAGCCCGGCTTCGACATTTTCTTTGCCCAGACTGGGCCCGATGATGCGCTCTTC
>JAWXCG010000315.1:0-7801 GCA_034440555.1 Pseudomonadota bacterium | reverse complement strand
GGGACGCGCAGCTTTTTTATCGCGCGGCAGTCGCCGCCGTTAGATTTCGAAACCGTCGCTGAAGATTTCCGGCGGCGACGCATTCGGGTCAATCAGCGTGCAGCCGCTCAGGGTTACGGTGTAGGGACCGGCGGCGGCCAGAAAACCGTCGATGAACAAAAAGTAATCCTGGTTCGGCTGTGCCGCAAAGCTGATCGTTTCGGTACCCAATGCGCCGGTGGCATCTGCTGCGGCCAGACAGCTGCTGTCCATCGCAGTGGTGATGCCCGGATCAACCAGCGGGCAGGTATTGGCTGCATACACCACCGGATCCATCTGGTTGCCTCCAGAAAAACTACCCACCACCACCGCCTGCAAGGTGCACGCCGTTTGCACACGCAGCTTGATGACGTGCTCGGTCGACTGGCCGGAGGCCGGCAGCAGCGATGCTCCGGGCTGCCCGCTACATGTGGTCAGATCATTGTGGTTGCCAAACGCGGCAACCGTATTGCCGGAGGTCGCCAGCGTGGTTTGGTAGGCAACGATTTGGTCACAACGATCCACCGGCGCCGCCGCGAGCGGAATCGAAATCTGGAACAACAAGGCAAGGGACACGCGTTTCATGCACAAATTCCAATGGCGTTTCGTGGGCGTCATATTAGCTTCGCGCGCCGAATGCGCAAAAGTTGATGCTTCGGTTAGCAGCGGCGTCGAGCCCTCAATGCCGAAGGATGTGAAATCCAATACCGCTTTCTTGCGAAGTGTATGCCGCGTGCCCATGCCGTCAAGCTCCCCGCGAGCATGCCGCGCTTTCCCCAGCGCGCGGTTCGGCGGGCTGGAGGTCGCGTGCTTGACTCGCGGGCGAGCGCCGGCATCGACGCGATGTTGAAGTTGCCGCGCGTCGGGTGGGTTCGGGCTTACCAGACCAGTTCCTGGTTCTGGTTCTCGTAGTCGGGCATGACGTCGACCGGCGGATCGAGGTTGAGCGAGCTGCGGGTGCCCCAAGAACCAGGGGTCAGGGTCAATTTCACAACTAGGGAACCTCTGAACAAGTCCGGAGCCACGACAGCCCCCTGGAGTCAGAGGGCGAAAAACCGCAGGTTTTTGGGGGTTTGGCAAGAAGTAAGCAGTGTGGCGAAGACGAAGTGGAGAAACAGGGGCCAGTGAACCATTTCCTGTCCACTCAGACAATTCTCGCCTTTCGAACGGAAGCGAGAAGCGGAAGGCGTCAAGTCTTGCCCTTTGCCAGAAGGTTCTCTCAGCCAAGTTTCCGAATTGTCGCAGGCGTTTGAGCGGCTCGCTCTGACTGCAACGAAACAGCGCGCAACAGGCAACACGCAGCGCCGAATTTGCGCGCGGTCCAATGTATCGTCACGCGCTACCCATCGACGCCAAGCCCGACACTATCGCCATCCAGCTGGCCTGATCCCCTGGACGCTCGCATTCTCGATGCCAACGAGGCCGAAGGCTTTGCGACGATGGGCGCTCCGATGTTGCCACTGATCCTGGCCGTGTTTGCATTTTGCTTCGTGCTTGAACGCCTGATCCCGGGCTGGGACTTACCACGGGTCAGGGCCTGGCCGTTGCGCGTGTTGACGGTGAATGCGTTGCAGTTGGGGGTGGTGCTGTTGGCTGGCATCAGCTGGGAGCGCTGGTTGTCGTCGTCAAGTGTGTTTCGACTATCGGCGCACGTGTCGCCGCTCGTAGGCGGTTTGATCGCCTACTTTATTGCCACCTTCGTGTTCTATTGGTGGCATCGCTGGCGTCACGAGGTGCCGCTGCTGTGGCGCGTGTTTCACCAAATCCATCATAGCCCGCAGCGCATTGAGGCAATCACCTCGTTCTACAAACATCCGGGCGAAATGATCGTCAATTCGATCATCGGGAGTTTGCTGGTGTACACCTTGCTCGGTTTGTCGCTGGAAGCAGGTGCGATTTATACGGCATGTACGGCGCTGGGTGAGTTTTTCTATCACACCAGTGTGCGTACGCCTCGTTGGATCGGCTACGTGTTTCAGCGACCGGAAATGCATCGCGTGCATCACCAGTTCGGACGCCATCGCAATAATTATGGCGATATCGTGTGGTGGGACATGTTGTTTGGCACCTATGAAAATCGTGCGACATTCGAGGATACCTGCGGCTTTGAGGATGCACGCGAACGGCAGTTGGGTTCGATGTTGTTGTACCGGGATGTGCATGTGGAGGCGGCTGAGAAAGATTCTTGAGCACGGGTTGGTTGAGAGCAGTTGCAGCCGCGAAGCTTTGCCCTGCATTCGATAACGAAAGCGCGCAGCTTCGCGGCCGAAGCCGCTCCCACAGTTTCCGCTCGACAGCGGGCAGGCTGCATACGAATTCATTGACCACATGATCGGTGCCACAAGCGCTGCTCCCTCCCCGATGTTCGGGGAGGGTTGGGGAGCGATTTAGGGGATGAGTATCGTCTTTGGGTCACGCGCAGCGGGGCCCAAAGGATCAGATAGAGCGAAGGCTCTAGCCTGCACCGCTAATACCAACTACATCCCTTCTCTCCGACATCTACGTTTTCCGCGTCGGTGCGGACCATCGTCGCGGTGACTCACAATGACGGATTGCGATCAGCAAGGCTTATACGACCCGCGCTTCGAGCACGACAGCTGCGGCTTTGGGCTGATTGCGAGCCTGGACAACATTCCCTCGCGACAGCTGGTGGAATCCGCGTTGAAAGCGCTGGACCGGATGTCGCACCGGGGTGCGGTCGGTGCCGACGGCAAGAGTGGTGATGGTTGCGGCATTCTGATGCAGCGACCGGAGAAATTCCTGCGCCATGTTGCATCACAGGCAGGCATTCGGCTGGGACCGGTGTTCGCCGCTGGCAATGTTTTTCTCTCGTGCAATCCGGACCTGGCAGTGCAGGCGCGCATCGTGCTGGAGGAAGAGCTGGCGCGCGTCGAAGTGCATGTCGCGGGTTGGCGTGTGCTGCCGGTGGATGTCGATGCCTGCGGCGCACAGGCGGCCACGTCGTTGCCGCGGATGGAACAGGTATTCGTGACGCCGGCGGCGGCGATGGATCAGTCGAGTTTCCAACGCTCGCTCTTCCTGGCGCGACGGCGCGCCGAACAACGTCTCGCTGGCGACCGCGATTTTTATGTGGTCACGCTGTCGGCGCATTCGATTGGCTACAAGGCGATGGTGCTGCCGGCAGCATTGCGCCAGTTCTATCCGGATTTGACGCACTCACTGATCGCCGCCAGCTTCGCCACGTTCCATCAGCGCTTCTCGACCAACACCGCGCCACAGTGGCGGCTGGCCCAGCCATTTCGTTTGCTCGCGCACAACGGCGAGATCAATACCATTGAAGGCAACCGTCATTGGGCCGAGGCGCGCAGCGCCAAGTGGCGCACGCCGGCGATCGACCTGCGCGAGCTCAGTCCGCTGGTTTCACTCGATGGTTCCGATTCGATGAGCCTGGACAACATGCTGGAAGTGCTGCTCGCCGGTGGGCTGGACCTGCTGCACGCGATGCGCATCCTGATTCCTCCGGCAACCGGTGCGCTGGAAGCGCGCGATCCCGATCTGGCCGCGTTCTACGATTATCATTCGCTGTCGGTCGACCCGTGGGATGGCCCGGCCGGCATTGTGCTTTGCGATGGACGATACGCCGCCTGCACCGCGGATCGCAACGGCCTGCGTCCGGCGCGTTGGTTGCTGACGCGTGACCGTCATCTGGTGATCGCCTCGGAGACTGGCGTCTACGATATAGCGCCTGCGGAAATCACCGCCAAGGGCAAGCTCGGTCCGGGTGAAATGATTGCGGTGGACCTGTACAGCGGCGAGTTGCTGGATAGCGCGGCGATCGACACGATCAATCGCGGTCGCGCGCCGTTCAAGCGTTGGCTCAAGCAGGGGTTGAAGTATCTGATCTCGGATCTGATCGATCCGGCGCTGGCCGCCGAGCCATTCGACTCGGCGACACTGCAGCGATTCCAGAAATTGTTTCATCTCACCCGCGAAGAACGCGAAGACGTGCTGCGCGTCATCGCCGAAACCGAACAGGAAGCGATTGGCTCGATGGGCGATGACACACCGCTGGCGGTGCTGTCGACGCAGACCCGTTCGCTCTACGACTATTTCCGCCAGGCCTTCGCCCAGGTAACCAATCCACCGATCGACCCGTTGCGCGAGCAGTGTGTAATGAGCCTGGCCACGCAGATCGGGCGCGAGGGCAATGTGTTTGAACTGGCGCCGGAGAACGCGCGTCAGGTGATGCTCAATTCGCCCATCGTTTCGCAACGCAAGCTGCGGCAGTTGTTGGCGCTGGAGGAATTTGCCAACGCGCATACGCGATTCGATCTGTTTTTCCCGACTGCGCAGACCACACTGGCCACCGCCGCCCCAACCGCCTTGCAGAACGCGTTGCTGGCACTGTGCGCCGCGGTCGAAGCTGCAGTGCGCGCCGGCACGGTGATCGTCCTGTTGTCGGATCGCTATCCGCAAAAAGGGCTTTCGCCGATCCATGCGCTGCTTGCCACCGGTGCAGTGCATCAGCACCTGATCCGCGCCGGCCTGCGCTGTGAATGCAACCTGATTGTCGAAACCGGCACCACCCGCGATCCACATCATTTCGCCTGCCTGATTGGCTATGGCGCGACCGCGGTCTATCCGTATCTGGCCTACCAAACGCTGTTCGATCTGGGGCGCACCAAAGTAGTGACCGCCAAGCGCAGCGGCGAGCGCGCCGAGCTTGGGCGCAGTTATCGGCGTGGCATCAAGAAGGGCCTGCTCAAGATCATTTCGAAGATGGGCATCAGCACCATTGGCAGCTATCGCGGCGCGCGTCTGTTCGAGATCATTGGGCTGCAGCGCGAAGTTGTCGACCTGTGTTTTGCGCACACGCCCAGTCGCATCGGTGGTGCCGGTTTCGCCGAGCTGGAGCAGGACGCCGCCGCGTTGAGCGAACGCGCCTTTGATGACACCGCCAGTATCGAAGCCGGCGGCCTGCTCAAGTACCGTCATGGTGGCGAGTACCACATGTTCAATCCGGACGTGGTGCAGAACCTGCAGCGTGCGGTGATGACCGGTGATTACGCCGACTATCAAGTATTTGCCAATCACGTGAATCAACGGCCACCGTCGACATTGCGCGACTTGCTTGGTTTTCGCGCCGGCATCCAGTCGGTGCCTTTGGACGAGGTCGAGTCGATCGAAAAATTGCTGCCGCGATTCGACTCCGCGGGTATGTCGCTGGGCGCCTTGTCGCCCGAAGCGCACGAGGCATTGGCGATCGCGATGAATCGACTGGGAGGGCGTTCCAACTCCGGTGAAGGCGGTGAGGACCCGGTGCGTTACGGTACCGAGAAGAGCTCCAAGATCAAGCAGGTTGCGTCCGGACGCTTCGGCGTCACGCCCGAATACCTGATCAATGCCGAGGTGCTGCAGATCAAGATTTCGCAAGGCGCCAAGCCCGGCGAAGGTGGCCAGTTGCCCGGTCACAAAGTCAACGAACTGATCGCGCGTCTGCGCTACGCGCGGCCCGGCATCGGCCTGATCTCGCCGCCTCCGCATCACGACATTTACTCGATCGAGGATCTGGCAGAGCTGATCTTTGATTTGAAGGAGATCAACCCGGATGCATTGGTGTCGGTGAAACTGGTGTCGCATGCAGGCATCGGCACCATTGCCGCGGGTGTGGCCAAGGCCTATGCCGATCTGATCACGATCTCGGGCTATGACGGTGGCACTGGCGCCAGTCCGATCTCGTCGATCAAGTACGCCGGCACGCCTTGGGAGTTGGGGCTGGCCGAAGCGCAGCAGACGCTGCGCCGCAATGGGTTGCGCGGCAAGGTACGGGTGCAGGTCGACGGTGGACTGAAGACCGGCCTGGACGTGATCAAGGCGACGATCCTGGGCGCCGAAAGTTTTGGTTTCGGCACCGGGCCGATGATTGCGCTCGGCTGCAAATATCTGCGCATCTGCCATCTGAACAACTGCGCCACCGGTATCGCCACGCAGGACGAACGTCTGCGCGAGCACTATTTTACCGGCCTGCCCGAGCGGGTGATGAATTACTTCCGGTTCGTGGCAACCGAAACACGCGAATGGCTGGCGCTGCTCGGTATGCGCTCGCTCGAAGAGCTGATCGGGCGCACCGATCTGCTCGAGCAAATAGAGGGCATCAGCACTCGCCAGAACCGGCTTGATCTGGCGCCGCTGCTGTCGGATACCGCGCTGATCAGCGACGCGCAGCACTGCATGGCAGGAACGCGTAACCTGCCGCGCGATCCAGCCACGCTGGCGCGGCGCATGGAAGCGGACATGCGCGATGCGATTATCAGCAAGCAGGGCGGCGAATTCAGCTACGAAATCCGCAATGCCGACCGCGCTGTCGGCGCACGGGTGTCGGGTTTGATTGCACGCACGCACGGCAATCACGGCATGGCCGACACTCCTGTGATCGCGCGTTTCAAAGGCGCCTGTGGTCAGAGCTTTGGCGCCTGGAACGCCGGCGGACTGCATCTGCATCTAGAGGGAGATGCCAACGACTATGTCGGCAAAGGCATGACCGATGGCAAGATCGTGATCACGCCGCCGCGCGATGCGCGCTATGTTGCGCATGAGACGCCGATCATGGGCAATACCTGCCTGTATGGCGCTACCGGTGGCGAACTGTTTGCAGCAGGGCGCGCCGGCGAACGCTTTGCGGTACGTAACTCCGGGGCCACCGCGGTGATTGAAGGCGTTGGCGATCATTGTTGCGAATACATGACCGGTGGCATGGTGGTCGTGCTCGGCCGCACTGGCATGAACTTCGGCGCCGGCTTCACCGGCGGCTTTGCCTATGTGCTGGACATGGATCGCGATTTCGTCGATCGCTATAACCACGAGCTGATCGACATCCTGCGTCTGTCGCCCGAAGGGATGGAAAATCACCTGCAGCATCTGCGCCGGCTGGTGGTGCAGCATGTGTCCGAAACCGACAGCACCTGGGGCCGAACCTTGTTGACTGACTATCGGGACTTTCTCGGCAAGTTCTGGTTGGTCAAGCCCAAGGCGGCAAGCCTTGATTCGTTGATCGAGACCTTGCGGCGGGCTGCGTGATGGCCGCCAAGCCGTTTCAGTTCATGGACGTGCCCAGACGCCTGCCGCGCGAAGTGCCGGTCAGTATTCGTGTGCTCGGCTGGGACGAAATCTACGGACAGTTCGATGCGCCCGGCGCGGCCGAACAGGCCGGGCGTTGTCTCGACTGCGGCAATCCGTATTGCGAATGGAAGTGCCCGGTTCACAACGACATTCCAAATTGGCTGTCGCTGGTGCAGGAAGGGCGTTTGTTCGAGGCCGCCGAACTCGCGCACGAAACCAACCCGCTGCCGGAAATATGCGGTCGCGTCTGTCCGCAGGATCGTCTCTGCGAAGGCGCTTGCACGATCAATGTCGGCTTCGAAGCAGTGACCATCGGCTCGATCGAGAAATACATTGTCGACGAAGCCTTCAAGCAGGGTTGGCGTCCGGACCTGTCCAACGTAAAACCCAGCGGCAAGCGCGTCGCAGTGATCGGCGCGGGACCGGCCGGACTCAGTTGCGCCGATCGCCTCGCACGCTATGGCATCCAAGCGCATGTATTTGATCGCTACGAGGAAATCGGCGGCCTGCTCACCTTCGGCATCCCGCCGTTCAAGCTGGAAAAGCAGGTGATGGCCACGCGTCGCAGTGTGCTGGAAGAGATGGGCGTACAGTTTCATCTCGGCGTGGAGATCGGCCAAGCGCTGACCATCGATGAGCTGCTGCGCGATTACGATGCCGTGTTTCTTGGCAGCGGCGCGTATCGTTACGTCGATGCGCAACT
>JAWXCG010000314.1:0-29739 GCA_034440555.1 Pseudomonadota bacterium | reverse complement strand
CTCGTTGCGGACGCCAGTGCTGCCTCGACCGGTCGCGCGTTTACAGTTGCCGAGATGCCCAGCTCATCGCGCGCATGTGCACCGAGCGCATCGTGCGCGGTCAACTGTTCGGCAACTTGACGCGCGAGCGTTCGCTCCAGCCCGCGGTGCACATAGATATTGGTCAGCTCGTCCAACTCGCTGGCTGGGCTGTCGGCAAGTTCGGCACGCTCGCGCGCCAGGTCAGCGTGCTCGGTGTCAGCTTGCGAGCTGACCGAAACGTACTCTCCGGCCGCCATCGACATGGCACCGGCCACCAGGCCCGCGATTCCCGCTACCCAGATATCGGCGCTGGTGGCGCCAGCGGCAGCGACACCGACAATGAGGCTGGCGGTTGAGACAATGCCATCGTTGGCGCCGAGTACCGACGCACGCAGCCAACCAATACGATGACTGCGGTGCGATTCATGGTGACGATTGGGCATGCTGCGATCCACCTTCAGAGATTGCCGATTGTCGCACTGCTGGACCCATATCCACCGACCGGGAACGGCAACTTCTTGCTGCGCAAGCGCCAGCAACGTTGCATTCCGACCGGTCCGAACCCACTTACCCAAGCACATTGGGAATGACGTTGGCTGAGAGCGTCCGACCGCGAGTGGGAGCCACCGAGCCTATGTGGGTGCGCGCTGCGCGCGGTCGCTTTCTCGCCGCGTAAATCCGCATCGCGCAGTCAACATTGGAAAGCTTGAAAGCAATAGGCCGAATCGCTCCGGCCTATTGCCCCACTGTGCACGGAGCGAAAATTAAGCCGCCTTCGCCTTCGCAGCCAACTGACGCAGCACATACTGCAGCAACCCGCCGTGACGATAAAACTCGACTTCCTTCGGCGTGAGCAGCAGCACCTTGACCGTGAAGCGGGTTTCCTTGCCGTTTTCGCCTGAAGCAACGACTACGATTTCCTTCGCGATGCCGTCCTTGAGGCCGGCCAGCGTGAACGTTTCTTTTCCGGTCAGGCCGAGGGTCTGCGCATTTTCGTTGTTGACAAACTGCAGCGGCAAGACGCCCATGCCGACCAGATTACTGCGGTGGATGCGCTCGAAGGTTTCGGCGATGACTGCTTTGACGCCAAGCAGCATGGTGCCCTTGGCCGCCCAGTCGCGCGACGAGCCGGTACCGTACTCCTTGCCAGCCAGCACTACCAGGGGCGTGGCCTCACACTTGTAGCGCTGCGCCGCGTCGTAGATGCTGAGCTTTTCGCCACTGGGTACGTGCACCGTGTTGCCACCTTCTTCACCGCCCAGCATCAGGTTTTTGATGCGGATGTTGGCGAAGGTGCCGCGCAACATCACGTCATCATTGCCGCGCCGCGCACCGTAGGAATTGAAGTCGGCCTTGGCGACACCGCGACTCTGCAGAAACAGTCCAGCCGGGCTGCTGGCTTTGATGTCACCCGCGGGTGAAATGTGGTCGGTGGTGATCGAGTCGCCAAACATGCCCAGACAACGCGCGCCAAAGATGTCGTTGATCGATCCCACGTCCATGGTCATGCCGTGGAAGTAGGGTGGGTGCTTGATGTAGGTCGATGCGCTATCCCAGACGTAGAGATCGCCCTCCGGTGACTGCACCTGATTCCAGCGGCTGTCGCCCTTGAACACATCGGCGTAGTTCTTGCTGAACATTTCTGGTCCGATGGTTGCGAGGATAGTGTCGGAAATCTCGCGATTGCTCGGCCAGATGTCGCGTAGATAAACCGCTTGGCCATCGCTGCCGGTACCGAGCGGTTCTGTGGTCATGTCGATGTCCACGGTGCCGGCGATGGCGTATGCCACCACCAGCGGTGGCGAAGCGAGATAGTTCATCTTCACTTCGGAATGCACGCGGCCTTCGAAATTGCGATTGCCCGAGAGCACCGAAGCGACTGCAAGATCGCCCTCGACGATGCCCGCGCTGACTTCCACTGGCAGCGGACCGGAGTTGCCGATACATGTGGTACAGCCATAGCCGACGACAAAGAAGCCGAGCTTTTCCAGGTCGGTGAGCACGCCCGCCTTGGCCAGATAATCAGTGACCACCAAGGACCCTGGTCCGAGCGACGTCTTCACCCAGGGTGCGGCCTTGAGGCCTTTGGCGATGGCATTGCGCGCGAGCAGGCCGGCGCCCAGCATCACCGCCGGATTCGAGGTATTGGTGCAGGATGTAATCGCCGCGATGACCACGGACCCATCACTGAGATGCGCGTCCTGATCGTTGATGCGAATCTTCGCTCGCGGTTTGCCGGACAACTGCACGGCCTGTTGCTGGCCACCACCTTCGTCAACGAACTTTGACACCTCGCCGATCTTGGGCTTGCGGTTCGCCACCATGCCTTCGAGATTGGCATGGAAATTATTCTTCATATCGCTCAGCAACACGCGGTCCTGCGGACGCTTGGGCCCGGCGAGCGATGGCAGGACGCTGGCCATGTCCAGTTCAAGCGTGGCGCTGAAATCAGGATCGGCCGCTCCCGCCACGCGCCATAGTCCCTGGGCTTTGGCATAGGCCTCGACCAATGCGATCAGATCTTCGCCGCGGCCGGACAAACGCAGATAGCTGAGCGATTCGCCATCGATCGGAAAAATGCCGCAGGTGGCGCCGTATTCGGGGGCCATATTGGCAATCGTGGCGCGGTCGGCCAGTGGCAGATGGTCGAGGCCGTCGCCGTAGAATTCGACAAACTTGCCCACCACACCGAGCTTGCGCAGCATCTGGGTAACGGTCAACACCAGGTCCGTTGCAGTGGCACCCTCGGGCAACTTACCGGTCAGCTTGAAGCCCACAACCTGCGGAATCAGCATCGACGAGGGCTGGCCGAGCATCGCGGCTTCCGCTTCGATACCGCCAACGCCCCAGCCGAGTACGCCCAGACCATTGATCATGGTGGTGTGCGAGTCAGTGCCGTAGACCGTGTCGGGGAATGCAAGCAGCTGGCCATCGCGTTCATCGGTCATCACCACGCGAGCGAGATGTTCCAAATTGACCTGGTGCACAATGCCGGTGCGCGGCGGCACTACTTTGAAATTGCGGAAGGCTTTCTGGCCCCAGTGCAGGAAGCTGTAGCGCTCGCCATTGCGGCCAAACTCGATAGCGACGTTGTCTTCAAGGGACGAGGCCTTGCCGAACGAATCAACCTGCACCGAGTGATCAATGACCAGTTCGGCCGGCGCCAGCGGGTTGATCTTGTTCGGATCGCCACCGAGCTTGACCATCGCGTCGCGCATCGCGGCAAGATCGACGATGCAAGGCACACCGGTGAAATCCTGCAACACCACGCGCGCCGGCATGAAGGCGATCTCGATATCTGGTTCGGCCTTTGCATCCCATTGCGCGACCGCTTCGATTTCCTTGGTGGTGACGTTTTGTCCGTCTTCCCAGCGCAACAGGTTTTCCAGCACGATTTTCATAGAAAACGGCAGGCGCTTCACGTCGAACTTCTGGCCGAGTTTGGCGAGAGAAAAGTAGCGGTAGCTTTTGTCGCCGACGATAAGCGTGTCGAGCACCGTGAAAGAGTCAACCAAAGTTGAATCGCGCATGAGAATTCCTTTGCGGGTAAGGGTGTTGCGGAGGAACCGGCGAAAACGGCCTTGCCAGCAGCACATTATCGCCGATCACGGCGCGCGGGCGAAGCGGAAACTTACATGATTCGGGATACAGCAGCCCGCTGCATGAAAGTCGCGCATGTTGCCCAACCCCTCCCCAGCCCTCTCCCGAACATCGGGGGAGGGAGCTAACGCGGTTTCCGGCACGGCCGTGTCTTTCACGTCAAGCCGGACCAGGGGTTCTTCAGACATGCCCGCGTGCACAAACTGTGACATGTCCGCCGCAGAGCATCGCCAAGCGCGCCTGATTGCAAGATACTCGCGCAAATTCATCACCAAGGAGCGATCGATGACTGTGCTCAAGCGACTCTTGATGCTGTTCGTGGCACTGCTGGTGGTGCTCGTTGGCGTGGCGTTCGTGATGCCGGACAAGGCGCATGGCGAGCGCAGCATCGTCATCGACCGGCCGCCATCCATGGTGTTTGGCGTGCTCAATGGCTTCAAGCGCTTCAAGGACTGGTCACCGTGGGCCGGACTCGACCCCGACGCAGTCATGACGCGCAGTGGTCCGGACACAGGTGTCGGCGCAAAATTTGCCTGGAAGGGCAATTCGGAGGTAGGCGAGGGCACCCAGGAAATCAAACATTCGGAACCCAACAAGCGCGTCCAGAGTGCTCTGGATTTCGGGCCGATGGGCCAGGCAGTCGCCACCTACACACTGGCGCCCGAAGGTAGTGGAACGAAACTGACCTGGGCATTTGATTCCAAGCTGCCGCTAACATTCGACCGCAGGTTCGGTTGGAACCTGATGGGTCGCCTGATGGGGCCATGGATGGGCGAATGGGTAGGCAAGGACTACGAACGCGGCCTGGCCTCGCTCAAGTCGCTGATGGCGTCCATGCCCAACGTCGATATCGCAGATTTAGTAGTGGACGTCGGTGCGGTCACCGCGCGCCCGACCTATTTCATCAGTACTCAGGCGGCACTGGATTCCGCATCATCGACCTCAGCGCTGATGGCCGCGATTACCGAGATCAGCGTATTTGCAACGCTGAACGCGTTGCAGCAGGCCGGACCGCCGCGGGCTGTGATCAACGGACACGACACACAGCAATGGCAGTTCGACGTCACTATCCCCTACGACCGCAATGACGCCGCACCTGGCGACCGCCTCAAAACCGGTACGACACACGAGGGCAAGGTCGTATTGTTCAAGCATGTGGGAAGTAGCGACACACTCGGTGACACGCATGCCAAGGCGCATGCCTGGCTGGCAGTCAATGGTTGGAAGGAAATCGGTCGGCGCAGCGAGATCTACGTCAGCGACCCGGTGAACACGCCAGAAGCGGAGCGGCTGACGATCATCGAAGTGCCGATTGAACCGTGAGTATGAGGGCTGCGTTTGGTTGGGTCAGAGCGGTCACAGTCAGCGCGATCACTAACAACGCGATCACAAGCAAGCATTCATAGTGGCACTCGATAGCGCGATGCCTCGACGGTGTCCATGTCCATGAACCAACGAAGATTATCGCCAGTACTCATGCTCGCGCTGGTGGTTGCAGTGTTGGCGTATCTGGGGTCGCTGTATGCGGGTCAGCGCTTGGGGCAGGCGGGCGCCGGGCCGGCAGCCAAGCCCGCTTCGATTGCGGGGTCAACACGTAATTCGTTGCCTGTGAAACACTGGTTTCGGTGAAGCAGCCCGGCCGCGAGCCCGCGGTTGAAACCGCTAAGCATTCGGACCCTGCAACCGAAGTTTCGTCGGCAGCCAAGACCAGCAAGCAGGACTCGCTCACGATGCTGACGCTGGACGCGTTGCGCGCCAAGGCATTGCAAGGCGACATCGACGCCATGATGGCGCTGGCTCGGCAGTTGTTCGACGGCGATCCATCGGACGGAGGCATGAACGAAGCGCTGCACTGACTCGATCAAGCCACGATTATGGGATCAACCGATGCCGCGTTGCTCGCCGGCGATCTGTGTCTGTCCAGGTGCAATCCAGCAAATCCAGACGATCCGCAGGACCTTTCCAATTGGCGACGTGCAGCCAGTACTATTTCCTTGCCTATCTGATGGGCGATGAGCGCGCCCTGAAATCACTCGAAGCCACCACACCCTATGGAGTGGACAACAGTCACATTTATCACGCGCTCGGCATTGCCCGAATGCGACTGGAAGAAGTCATCGCCGCCCGCGCCCAGCGCGGACTCGGGCCGTTCCAAATGGACTTGAAAGCAACCTTGCCCTACTTGAAACCCAATCCGCCAAGCGGCGGCGGCGAGTACTTTATTCCCAACCCGCCTCCAGGCGGTTGAGGTTGCGTCCGGGGCGGCGCCGACTGTAGTGCGTCAACGCGGCGGTCGATACTTTGAGCAGCAAGAGAAGCCCGACAAGTCAGCAGCGAGAACCCGCGTGTCATCACTGGTGTCTCGTTTGACGAGGTGGTCCGGCAATGGTTTGCACGTTGGCCGCAGGCCACCACGATTTATGTGGTGCTGTCCCGCAATCACGGCGACACCGGCAGTCATTCGGCGGAGCGACGCTTCCTTTAGCAATTTGGCCGTGACCGATCCCGCAGTGCGTATTAGACCGATGCATCGCGGAACGCACGCAATACTGCATTGATTCGGGTTTGATAGCCGGGCCCTTGAGTCTTGAACCACTCGAGCACGTCTTGATCCAGACGAAGCGAAATGGCGGATTTGGGCAATTGCAGCTGCAAACCGCGACGCACTGCACCTCGGACGATGTGGCGTACTTCAGCTTCGGGGTGCCTCTTGGCTGGAGCGGGCGCATTAGCTGACCTTAGCCCTGCCCAGTCAATCTTTGATTTGGTAGAAGTAGATATCCGCCTCACGGGTGGTCGCTTTTCTGAACGAGATGATTCGGATTTCATGATCTGTCTCCGTATGGACGATTGGGACGGGAATACCAGCGAGCAACCCGAGCGTGACCAAGCGCTGCTCTTTTTAGGAAAACCGATCATCCTCGAACGTGAAGGTGAGTCCTTGAAAGACTGCAGCCGCATCCACGAAATCGAGGCCGTGCTGCTTCAGGTTGAGGGAGCGCTTGCTCACTGACCAGGAGAAATCCATGCGTTGAGTGTATATACAATATGTGACGGCATCAAGCGGCACGCTGTCAGCGGCAAAACGAAGGGCTAACCCTCGTATCGCGCCTTTGTTTCGCGATCAGATCAGCGATTGCGTTTGGCCCCCACGATGTGCGTGAGCACAGCCAAGAAACTGCGCTCGGCGCCTGTGCTGCTATGCCAACAACGCGCGCGCACTGGCCAGGATTTTTTTGCGTTTGAGCAACAGATGCCAGCCGCTGCCACCGGATTGCCGCCACAGCACTGCGCCGCGAATCGCGGCCAACAACAGTGCGCGGATGCGCGCGACATTGCGCGCATTGCCCAGGTGCTCGGGGTTTCCCTGCACCATGACGCGTGGGCTGAGGCGGCTGAGTGTGGCGCAATAGGCTTCGCCCATACGCTCAATGACGTTGTCGTGCAACGTACCGAAGGCGGCGCGCGCGCGTTCGGCATCGCGGATGTGCGTAGTGAGTAATTTCAGCATGGGTTGCCGCCGGGTCAGCTTGCGTTCCAGATGCAGCACGGTGCCGGCCATGCGCGCTACCAGCGGGTCGACTTTGCGGCCCTCCAATTGGTCGCAGAGTGTCCTCAGTCCGGGCTCCAGAGCGCTGCTGGTCCCGTATACCTCTTGCGCAGACTCGGCATCAATGTGGAACAGGCTTTCAATCAGCGGCGCGATCTGGGCTTCGTCCCATGTCGCCTCGAACCCCAGCCGCCGCACTTGGGCCAAAGCCTGAAGCATTGCCGCAAGCCCGAGTGTGGAACCTGGTTTCATGTGCCGCTCCAACCGCCGTAGACCGCGTCGGTGCGATCGATGACAGCGCCGCCGAGGCATTCGTCTCCCTGGTAAAATACGACCGACTGACCTGGCGTCACCGCGCGCTGCGGACTGTCAAATTGCACTTCGAGCCGTCCGTCGCCGAATAATTGAACAGTGCAATCCTGATCCGGCTGGCGGTAACGCGTCTTCGCATGGCAGCGCAGCGGCGTTGGTGGAGCGGCGCCTGCGACCCAGGTTATAGAGTGCGCCTGCAGCCGACTTGCAAACAACAGTGGATGATCGGTCCCCTGTGCCGCAATCAGCACATTGCGTTGCAGCTCTTTTCCAACCACGTACCAGGGTTCGGGTCCGGCATCGCGACGACCACCGATGCCCAGTCCGTCGCGCTGGCCGATGGTGTAGAAGCACACGCCGCTATGGCTGCCAACGCAAAGCCCCTCCGGAGTTTGAATCTCACCGGCTTGAGCAACGACATATCGCGAAAGAAAAGTACGAAAACGCCGCTCTCCGATAAAGCAGATTCCGGTCGAATCCTTCTTGTCTGCCGTCAACAAGCCGGCTTCGGCGGCGATGCGCCGCACTTCGGACTTGGGCAGCTCTCCGACCGGAAACAAGGTGCGTGACAATGCGTCCTGCCCAATGGCGTGTAGAAAGTAGCTCTGGTCCTTGTTTTGGTCCCGCCCGCGCAACAAGCGGTAGCGCCCGTCGAGCGCATCAACGCGTGCGTAGTGGCCGGTAGCGATCTTGTCGGCACCCAGATCTTCGGCATGCTCGATGAAGGTTTTAAACTTGATCTCGCGATTGCACAGCACATCCGGATTGGGTGTGCGCCCGGCCTGGTACTCGTCGATGAAGTGTTGAAACACGCCGTCCCAGTACTCCGACGCGAAATTGCGCGCATGGAAGGGGATGCCGATGCGCGCGCAGACCGCCGCGGCATCCTCGGCGTCCTGTGCGGAGGGGCAGGTACCGTCTGGGTCATCTTCTTCCCAGTTTTTCATGAACATGCCGGAAACCGGCTGTTTGGCCTGAGCCAGCAGCCACGCGGCAACCGACGAATCGACGCCGCCAGAGACACCCACCATGATCGCTTCGGCGCTCATGCGTGTTGCCGGCCGCGACTGTCAAGATTGCGTAACAAATCAAAAGAATGGCGATGCCCGGCAAGATAGTCACGCAGGCAGCGTTCGACCAGCGGACTGCGCGCAGGCACCGGATGCAGACGCAGCTCGTCGGCGGTCAGCCACACCGCGCGCTCGATGCCCTGATCCAGAGCACGGTCTTGTTGGCGCAGGGCACGCGCCGCGAAAGCGAAACGCAGGAAGGCGAGGCCATCGTACGGACTGGTCCATTGGTAGACGCCCACCAGATGTGTCGCCTCAACCTCCCATGCGGATTCCTCCAGGGTTTCACGGCAGGTTGCCTCGATCAGGGATTCACCCGCTTCGAGGTGGCCAGCTGGCTGGTTCAGCACCAGTTGCCCGCGCACCAGTTCTTCGACGAACAGGAACCGACCTTCCTGTTCCACGATGGCGGCGACCGTCACGTCCGGGCGCCAGATTAGGGGATCGTTCATGCATGAACTCGATTGCAGACGACTGCATTGACGCAGCAGGTAGGGGGCGCGCTTGGCATCCTGCGCCGAACATGGACGCTCAAGTGTCGTCGTAGGCAGGACGCTGAGAGACGGCCGCTGGTGACACTTGCGCATTCATGTGCTGCGCAACCCAAGAGCAGTTGCTGACTGCGATTCTAGCTGAGCGCGTCGGCGTGCTTGTGGATTGCAGCGGGCACCCCATATCCTCAGACGCGCGCGGGACACTTATTCGTGTTCGTTGCTGACGTCTGCAGCTGACCCGTGTTGGTGACCTTGACCAGCTCCGCTGTTGGCAGCTGTCGCAGCGCGTTGCTCCTACGTATACTCGCTGCATTCTTCAAGGAATGATTTTGGATGTCAGGAACGAGGGAACCCAGCGAACAGCATCAGATCGGCACTGTGCTGGAGGAAGCGCGTCCCGAGCTCGCCAAACCTCCCATGTACGAAGTGGCGTTGATGAACGACGACTACACACCAATGGAGTTTGTGGTCTCAGTGTTGCAAATGTTTTTTGCGTTGGACCACACGCGGGCCACACAAATCATGCTGGCGGTGCACACTCGCGGCAAAGGCGTATGCGGCGTGTTCACACGCGAAGTGGCAGAAACCAAAGTGACGCAGGTAAATGAATTCGCCCGCAGTCATCTGCATCCGCTGCTCTGCGTAATGGAAAAACTGTAAGGCCTATCGGCACGAAGATTGCAGGACTGTTGTAAGAAACGGAGACTCGCATGTTCAGCAAAGATCTCGAGCAAACCCTGGCACATTGTTACAAGGATGCGCGTGAACGTCGGCATGAGTTCATGACCGTGGAGCACTTGCTGTTGGCGCTGCTCGACAATCCCTCTGCAGCCGCCGTGCTGCGTGCCTGTGGCGCTGACTTCAAGAAGGTCAACACCGACCTGCGCTCGATCATTGCCGAGACCGTGCCGGTGCTGCCGACCGGTGACGGTCGCGATACCCAGCCCACGCTCGGGTTCCAGCGTGTGCTGCAGCGCGCCGTTTACCACGTTCAATCCAGTGGTCGCAGCGAAGTGACCGGCGGCAACGTATTGGTCGCGATTTTCGGCGAGAAGGATTCACACGCGGTTTTCTTCCTCAATCAACAGGAAGTGACGCGGCTGGACGTGGTCAACTTCATCTCCCACAAAATTGCCAAGATTGGCCATGAGCCCAAGGGCGCGGATGCCGAAGGCAAGTCGCAGGACGGTGACGGCGGTGAAGACACACGAGTCAACCCGCTGATCGAGTTTGCCGTCAACCTCAATGAACAAGCGACCATGGGCAAGATCGATCCATTGATCGGTCGCCAGGACGAAGTCGAACGCACCATTCAGATTCTCTGCCGACGGCGCAAGAACAATCCGCTCTATGTGGGTGAAGCCGGCGTTGGCAAGACGGCCATCGCCGAAGGCTTGGCCAAGCGTATCGTCGAGGGCCAGGTGCCCGATGTGCTGAAGGAAGCCACGATTTATTCACTCGACCTGGGCGCGCTGGTCGCCGGCACCAAATATCGCGGTGACTTCGAAAAGCGCCTCAAGGGCGTGCTGGCGGAACTGAAGAAAGAACCGAATGCCATCCTGTTCATTGACGAGATTCACACGATTATCGGTGCCGGATCGGCGTCGGGTGGCACCATGGACGCCTCCAACCTGATCAAGCCGGTGCTCAGCTCGGGCGAGTTGCGCTGCATCGGTTCGACCACCTTTCAGGAATTTCGCCAAGTGTTCGAGAAGGACCGGGCACTGGCGCGCCGTTTCCAGAAGATCGACATCGTCGAGCCATCGAGTGCCGACGCGCTGGAAATCCTCAAGGGCCTGAAATCGCGTTTCGAGGAGCACCATCAGGTCGAGTACACACCCGATGCGCTGAAGGCGGCGGTTGACCTTTCAGTCAAGCACATTGGCGATCGGCTGCTTCCCGACAAAGCCATCGACGTGATTGACGAAGCCGGAGCACGTCAGCGTTTGATGCCGGTGGAATTACGCAAACGAATTGTCGACGTGCCCGAGATCGAGTACATCATCGCCAAGATGGCGCGTATTCCGCCGAAACAGGTATCGACCTCCGACAAGGATGTGCTGAAGAATCTCGAGCGCAATCTGAAGATGGTGGTGTTCGGCCAGGAAAGCGCGATTGAAGCGCTGGCCTCGTCGATCAAGATGGCGCGTTCGGGGCTGGCCAGTCCCAACAAACCCATCGGCTGCTTCCTGTTCGCCGGTCCCACTGGCGTGGGCAAGACCGAAGTCACCCGGCAGCTGTCGCTGCAACTGGGCATCGAACTGATCCGCTTTGACATGAGCGAATACATGGAGGCGCATTCGGTTTCCCGTTTGATCGGCGCCCCTCCGGGTTACGTCGGTTTTGACCAGGGTGGCCTGCTGACCGAGGCGGTGACCAAGCATCCACATGCCGTCATTCTGCTCGACGAGATCGAGAAGGCGCATCCGGATGTGTTCAACATTCTGTTGCAGGTGATGGACCGCGGTGCACTCACCGATACCAATGGCCGCGAAGCCAGTTTCAAGAATGTCATTCTGGTGATGACCACCAATGCCGGAGCTGCGCAGGCGGCGCGGCGCAGTATTGGTTTCATCCATCAGAACCATGCAACCGACGCGATGGAGGTGCTGCGACGTTCGTTCTCGCCGGAGTTCCGCAATCGAATCGATGCGATTATCCAGTTCGGTGCGCTCGATTTCGAACACATACTGCGCGTCGTCGACAAGTTCCTGATCGAGCTCGAAGTGCAGCTGCAGGACAAGCATGTGAGCATCAGCTCGACACCGGAAGCGCGTCAGTGGTTGGCAGAAAACGGCTTCGATCCGCAGATGGGTGCACGGCCGATGGCGCGGATCATTCAGGAACACGTCAAACGTCCGCTTGCCGATGAGCTGTTGTTCGGTGCCTTGTCGGACGGTGGCGGCAAGGTGCTGCTGACGGTACAGGACGGAAAGTTGAAGACCATTGTGGAAGCTGCGGAAGTTGTCGAATCTGTTGTGAGCTGATTGCCCTTGGCGAGTGAACGGCTTTGATGTTGGGCCACGCGGACGCGTCGTTCGGACGGCGATCGTTGCGTTGCAGCAAACTCTGATTCTGATCATGCGACGCTAGGTATTACCGACGCATGATAGAGTTGGCGGTGAACTGACTTCGTTGGAGTGGGGCGGTGCTTCGACTTGATTTACGACGGTTTTCAGGTGCGCACTTTGCCGCGAGCATCATTTTGCTGGTCGGTGCGCTGTGGCTGGCGCCGCTCGCTGCGATCGACTTCAGCCCGCACGGCACGCAACCGAATCTGTTCTACCCGCTCGACGAACCTCAGGCCTGCGCGGGCTGTCATGGTGCCAGCTCGGTTCCCGATGCGAGCGCAATGCCGCACGCAACATGGTCCGGATCGCTGATGTCGCATGCCACCCGCGACCCATTGTTCTGGGCCGCGCTGGATGTTGCCGAACGCGATGTGCCAGGAGTAGGCGATTGGTGCCTGCGTTGCCATACCCCAGCGGGTTGGCTCGGCGGACGCGTCAGCAAGACCGGCGTTTTGGGCGGAACCGTCAACGGCACCAATGGCTGTCTGTTGTCGGGAAGGTTTACTGATGGCGACAGCGCCAACGACGACTACTCCGGCGTGACCTGTCACCAATGTCATCGCATGACAAAACTCGGTCCCGCCGCACAAACTGCGCCGAAAGGCAGCGGCAACTTCTGGCTGACTGACAGCGCGGGTTGCGGTTCCGGGCCGTGCCGGTTTGGCCCCTACAACTACCCGATCGACAGTCCACTGGAGCCGCCGCACGGCTGGCGGTATTCCGCGTTTACGACGTCTGGCGAACACTGCGGCACGTGTCACGATGTGTCCTCGCCGATCACCGATGGCGGAACCGCTGCACGCACCCTGATTGTGCCCAACAATACGCCGGCGGGCCGCGACACCGGCTTACCCTTTCCCGCTGAACGTACGTTCAGCGAATGGCGGCAAAGCTCGTTCGGTGATGCATTCACGGTCGATTCGTTCGAACGCGAGGGGACGACCACGCCCAAACGCGTGCAAGTGACCGATTGTCAGGACTGTCACATGCGCAATAGTGCCGCGCCCAGCGCTCGCGCCTGCCTGCAGAATCCGTACGGATCGCGTACCGGAGATCTCAGTGTGCACGAGTTTGTTGGCGGTGGTGCCTGGCCGTTACGCATGATCAAGGGCCTTTACGGCACGCTGCTGGGCAGCGAGCGCGTGGCCGCGATTGATCAGACCATCGCCTGGTCGCAGGAACTTCTGTCCCTGCGAACAGCGACGCTGGATGTGACATTGATGTCCTGGACGCCCGGTGCCGGCGATCTTCAGGCTAGCGTACGCGTGACCAACCTCGCTGGCCACAAATTACCGACCGGATACCCGGAGGGCCGCCGTATGTGGCTCCTGGTTGAAGCCAGTGACGCCAACGGCGCGCCAATCTTCAGCAGTGGCGGCTGGAATCCGGCGACGGGTGATCTCGCCATCGATCCACAGCTAAAGATCTATGAAACATTGCAGGGCATCTGGAATAGCGCGAGTTCATCGTGCAAGACGACGGATGCATTGGGTCGCGAGGCCTTTCATTTCGTTCTGAACAATTGCATTGCAAAGGACAACCGCATTCCGCCGCTTGGCTTCAATCCGATTCATGGTGCTGATCCAGAAGGACTGGAGATGCGCCCGGTTGCCTACAACTATGCAGAGACAGCGCCGGGTTCGGGCATTCTGGTCAACTTCGACGTCACCCAATACGCCATTCCAGTCCCGAACGGTACGCCTACACCGATCAGCGTACGCGCCACGCTGCAGTATCAGAGCTCGAGCAAGGATTACATCGCGTTTCTGCGCAACGAAGCGGTGGAGAATGCGCAGCCGAGTGAGAACGCAATGTGCGGTCGCAGCTGGACCCAGGGCCCGGCCAATCAAAGCCGTGGGCAGTTTGTCTTCGATCTTTGGAACAACGCGGAGTACGGCCGGTCGGCGCCGCTGCTGGTAGCGTTGGATTCTGCAAGTAGCGCGCCGTGATTTTGAGTCCTGAACGGCAGGCTGCGCTGGCCTTACGCGACAGGGCCCGCACTCGGCCCGCTACCGGACCGGAGCACCGTTCCCGCCCGCACCTGGCTGCCAGCGTGTTAAAATGGAGATTGGCTGACGATGCTTGGGGTGCGCCGTTGCTTCGATTTGATGCATGCAAGGCCATCGGTGGCAAGATTGCGTCTGCATTGCTGCTGCTGATCGCGTGTTGGCTGCCACCGCTGGCCGCGATCGATTTTACGCCGCACGGTACCCAGCCAGGGCTGTTGAGTCGGTTGGCAGAGCCGATTGTTTGCCGCTCATGTCATGGCGAGACATCGCTTCCCAGCAGCACCTTTGTGCCGCATACCACCTGGTCGGGCTCGATGATGGCGCATGCCACACGCGATCCTTTGTTTTGGGCCGCATTGGATGTCGCCAACCGCGATCAACCGGGCATCGGCGACTGGTGTTTGCGTTGCCACACGCCGGTCGGGTGGCTGGGTGGCCGCGTCAGCAAGACAGGCAATTCTGCGATTC
Source organism: Pseudomonadota bacterium (assembly GCA_034440555.1). Taxonomy (GTDB): domain Bacteria; phylum Pseudomonadota; class Gammaproteobacteria; order Xanthomonadales; family Ahniellaceae; genus 0-14-3-00-62-12. Next base: position 15,144 of record JAWXCG010000314.1, on the reverse strand, counting down.
CTGGCGAGACGGTCAACGGCAGTAACGGATGCCTGCTGCGCGGCGATTTCACCGCTGACGATGGGTCGCAGACCGATTACTCTGGCGTGACCTGCCATCAGTGTCATCGCATGAAGCCGTTGGGACCGGGCGCGACCAGTGCGCCAGCGGGCAGCGGAAACTTCTGGTTGGATGACGCCAATTTCAGCAACATGGGCGAGTGCGGCGATCAGCCCTGCCGCTATGGTCCTTACAACTACACGGCCAAGGACACGCTGACCGCGCCACATGCATGGGCATACTCAAATTTTACCGTTTCCGGCGCCATGTGCGGCACCTGTCATGACGTATCTTCTCCGATACTCGACACCGGGCTGGCGTTGAAAACGTTGATCGTGCCGAACATGACCAACGCCGGTCGCGACACCGGCCTGGCATTTCCCGCCGAACGAACTTTTTCAGAGTGGCGCCAGAGCAGCTTTGGCAACGCGTTCCTGGTCGATTCGTTTGAGCGCCCTGGCAGCAAGACAGCGAGCAGCGTGCGCGTCACTGATTGTCAGGATTGCCACATGCGCACCAGTACAGATGCCAACGCGCGCGCGTGCAATGCCAATCCGTTCGGGTCGCGCACTGGTGAGCTGCCCGTTCACGAATTCGTCGGCGGCGGCGCATGGCCGTTGAAACTGATCAAGGTTCTGTATGCGGGAGTTGCCGATCTTGACCGGGAATCGGTGATCGATCAGGCGATTGCCTGGTCGGAGCAGCTCCTGTCGCTGCGCAGTGCGACCGTTGACGTCACGCTTGCGCCCTGGGCGTCTGGATCGGGACCGCTGCAGGCCACGGTCAAAGTGACCAACCTGTCGGGTCACAAGTTGCCCACGGGTTACAGCGAAGGTCGGCGCATGTGGTTGCTGGTCGAGGCGTTTGACGCGAACGGCGTGGCCTTGTTCACCAGCGGCGGCTGGAATCCTTCTACGGGCGATCTGACTGCAGACGCGCAGCTGAAAATGTATGAGACCTTGCAAGGACAATGGAATGCTACAACCGGTACTTGTGAGACCACCGATGCCATGGGGCGACCGGAATTCCACTTTGTGCTGAACAACTGTGTAGCCAAGGACAATCGCATTCCGCCGCTCGGGTTGGTGCCCTCGCGCGCCGGTGATCCAGAAGGACTGGAACTAAGGCCAGTGGGCTACTCCTATCCGGAAACTAGCCCCGGCAGCGGCATTCTGGTGAACTACGACACCACCCCGTATGCGATTACGATTCCGGGAAACGCCGTGCTGCCGGTCACCGTGCGTGCGACCGTGCAGTATCAGACCGCAAGCAAGGAATACATCACGTTCCTGCGCAATCAGGCGGTCGAGAATGGGCAACCCAGCGAGAATGTGATGTGCGGGCGCACCTGGACCGAGGGCCCTGCCAACAAGAGTCGCGGCCAGTTCATGTTCGATCTTTGGGACGATCCGGCGCTTGGCCGATCGCCACCGATCGCCGTTGCCATTGATTCATCGACCACTACACCTTGAGGCAGCCATTGATGTCGCGATCCATTTCAAGCTTGCAAATCATACGCCTTGCTTCGATGTTGGGCGTGCTGCTGCTGAGCGCGTGCGTTTCCACCGGCCGCATGGTTCCTGCGCCGACTTTGGCTGTGCTCGATCATGTCGATGACATCTCTGCCGAGAATGGCGATCGGATCCTGATCGCCCGCGACTATCTCGATGAAATCAAACTGGATGGCGGCACTGTGCAGCGCCGTTACCAATACGCCTGGAATTACTCTCGATCGATCGCGCAAGAACGTGTATTCGACATCGAAGGCAAGCAGATCAGTCTCAACGACATGCCCGCGCTTTCGTTGAGCGCAACCAAGCAGGAACAGAATTATGCATTCTCGCTGGTTCGTGCGGACAAGCGCTGGTCGCGCTACCTGCCGTCGGGGTCGACGCTTTATGGCGGATTTATCTACCGGGAGCCGGAGAACCCACAGTGTTCGACGCATTCCCGCTGTATCCATGTATTTGCGTCAAATGACTCGGGACAAAGCACTACCTTGCACGTGATCGTAAATCTCATCTCTGGACAATCGTTTGCGCCGCGCCTGGGCGCTGGTCAGGACCAGAAACCCGTTACCCATCGTCAACAGGAGACGAAACAATGAAACGCGTGATTCGTGTATGCAGCCTGCTGCTCCTTGCAGTCGCAGGAGCTTCCGAGCTGCAGGCGGTTTCGCCGGTATGCCCGTTGCCATCGGTCAAGGCCTCCTGGCCGACGACGAACCCGGTGTGGGAATTCTGCTACCTCAGACCCAGTCAGAGCTCGGCTACACAGGGATCGAGTCTGGAATTGCGCGACGTTTATTACAACGGTCGCATGGTGCTCAAGCGTGCGCATTCCCCGATTTTGTTTGCCGAGTACACCTCGGGCACCTGCTACCGGGACTGGAAAGATGACGACGCGGATTTTCTTGCGCCGCCCAGCGTGCGCAACATGGTGGGTGTACCCACGTTTTCGGTGAAGACCAGTTGCGACGTCTCGATGCTGCCCACAACCAGCTATGGATCATGTCCGTTTTCGCAGGGGAACCCCGGAGCTGACTGTTTTACCGGCGTGGCGCTCGAAGATCGTGGTAGCTATCTGACTATCACCACGCAGCACTCAGCCGCCTGGTACCAGTATGCCTCGCGCTTCATCTTTCATCTGGATGGATCGTTTGAACCCGAGTTTGGCTTCGGCAATTCTGACGGGACCAACAACGGCATCACCCATTGGCACCACAATTATTGGCGCCTGGACTTTGATATCGAGGGTTCGGCCAACGACATCATTTCTGAAAACAATGTCGTGCAAGGCCTGGAGTTTGCTACCAAGCGTTGTAATGCGGGCACTTCACCGTCGTGTTCGACTGAACGACAATGGACAGTCACCGATACCTTAACCGGGCGCGGCTATCGGATCCTCCCCTCCGCGGAAGACTACGTCACACCCACTAATCAATCGGGAGTTGGCCGGCATCAGATCGACTTTATCGGTGCGACCTATATAGCCGGTGAGTACGGCGATCACGCCAACAATCAGCTCAGCGACTGTATTTTCGCGCACGCCAATCTGGCCAATAGCGGCGATCTGGATGGTGCAGCAGGCGTTGGAACGGATGTGGTGGTCTATTACCGCAGCGGCGTACGCGACCGCACCAACGAAGGCGCTGGCACCCAGGATTCTATGGTCTGCAAGAAAGCCGGCCCGGTGATTGCACCGATCGGCGATTGGTCTGAAGCCCCAGCGTTTCTCAACGGCTTCGAATAGTCAGGCAAATCTGGCGGCGGAGTGAAGCGGCTTCGGCTGCATTGCTTTTCAGCATCACCCGCCGCCGCCCGTGATCAAGTGTGACCCGCGCATAGCAACTGCGCGGTGATGGGTCACTGGATGCGGGTTTGCAGCGCCGATCCGTCAACGCATTTCGCTTCATATCAGCGATGGGCGTGCTCTGATCGGGGCGACCGGCGCCTCAAGAGCTTGAGCGCGAGTGCGCCTGAGCGAAGTGCATTCGCGGCTGCGCGCCGCGCTCAGAGCTACCACATCACTTCATACGGTAGCTGATGCGACCCTTGGTCAGGTCGTAAGGGGTCATCTCCACCTTTACCTTGTCGCCGGTGAGAATGCGGATGTAATTCTTGCGCATGCGCCCGGAAATGTGCGCAGTCACGACGTGGCCATTTTCTAGCTGCACCCGGAATACGGTATTAGGCAGGGTTTCCAGAACGGTCCCTTCCATCTCAATCTGATCGTCTTTTGACATTCGTTGCTTCTGTTGAACCCGAACACGCCGGGAAGGCGCGCGATTCTGCCATGGTATCGTCGTGGGTGAAAGCTAAACCTCGATTTGAGCGTTGTTTTGGCCTCAATCCAGCTGTGACGCAGAAGAAATAGTCCAGTCTCGCGACCAGCTTCCGCCGCGACCGGGGGCGCTGCAATGTAGATCCAGCAGCTGCAGGAACCGGCTGCGAGCTACCTCGCCGGCGCCCAGACTGATCAGGTGCGGATTGCGCACTTGACCGTCAATCATCACAAATCTCCATTCGAAAAGTTGGCGAGCGAGGGCAAACAACGCTACTTTTGAGCCGCCGCTGCGTTGACTGAACATCGACTCACCGAAAAACACGTGGCCAATTGCGATGCCATAAATCCCGCCAACGAGTTGCTGGCCGTCCCACACCTCAACGCTATGCGCATGGCCGTGTCGATGCATGGCGAGATAGGCGGCACGCATTCGGGCGTCGATCCAGGTGCCAGTTCCCTGATCGCGCGGGGCGGCACAGGCGCTGATCACTGCCTCGAAGTCGCAGTCAGCGCTGATTCGCCAGATCGAGGCGCGGGTAAAGCGACGCAGACTGCGCGATGGCCGCAATCCGGCTAGTTCAAATACGCAGCGAGGATCGGGCGACCACCACAGGATCGGTTCGCCCGCATTGAACCAGGGGAAGATCCCGCGTCGATATGCGCGCAGCAAACGCTCCATGCTGAGGTCACCACCCGCACAGAGCAAACCGTTCGGCTGTTCCAGCGCCATCTCGACCGGCGGGAAGTCGGCCAGCGGCTCCGCTTCGAGCAGAGGGATACGGATCATAGGTAGGTTCTGAAGCGTCCCTGGGCGCGACCGGCCATGTGATAGTGGCGCTCGCGACCGTGGCTGTGACTACCCGCCAATATGATCGAGAAATTTTTCCGCATCCAGCGCTGCCATGCAGCCGAATCCGGCGGATGTCACTGCCTGCCGATACACCTGATCGGCGACATCGCCGGCAGCGTAGACACCGGCAATGCTGGTGGTGGTGGCGCCACCGTCGAGTCCACTGCGGATGCGGATATAGCCGTTCTTCATCTGCAACTGGCCTTCGAACAGACCGGTATTGGGCGTATGGCCGATGGCGATGAACACCCCGTTGACGGCTATTTCCCGCGTAACGCCGGTTTGCGCATGCGCGATGCGCACGCCGGTAACACCGCTGTCATCGCCCAGAATCTCATCGACGGTGTGGTCCCAGACCAGCTCGATCTTGCCCGCGCGCGCTTTTTCAAACAGTTTGTCCTGCAGGATTTTTTCCGACTTGAGCTTGTCGCGACGATGCACCAGATACACCTTGGAGCAGATGTTGGAGAGATAGAGAGCCTCCTCGACTGCGGTATTGCCGCCGCCAATGACCGCGACTTCCTGATTGCGAAAGAAGAATCCGTCGCAGGTGGCGCAGGCCGAAACGCCGCGACCGTTGAATGCCTGCTCGGACGGGATGCCCAGGTACTTGGCACTGGCGCCGGTCGCAATAATCAACGCATCGCAGGTGTACTCGCCGTTGTCACCTTTCAGCCGAAACGGTTTCTGCTGCAGTTCCGCAGTGTGGATGTGATCGAACACGATTTCGGTGTCAAAGCGCTCGGCATGCTTGAGCATGCGCGTCATCAGATCAGGTCCGAGTAGCCCTTCGACGTCGCCAGGCCAGTTGTCGACATCGGTCGTGGTCATCAGCTGTCCGCCCTGCTGCATGCCGGTGATCAAGACTGGCTTGAGATTGGCGCGCGCGGCATAAACCGCCGCACTGTAGCCGGCCGGGCCGGAACCAAGGATCAGGAGCGGGCAGTGACGCGTGGTATTCATCGGTTCTCTCGGAAGTCAAAGTCAGAGGGCGGGCACTGCCCACCGTTGCAGCTGAAAGTAATTTTGTGGCGCACAGGCACCCCAGGCACTATGGACTCGGGTGACTTGATGAGGCCAGGGCCGATCCTGACTTTCATTCGAGCAGCATGCGGGCGAAGAGCTTGGGAATCAAGGGTGATCCTCAGAAACTCGATGGAAGCCTCAAGAAGCGCATCGAACTCAGTAAGATGACGGCTTCCCATCGCAGGATCGTACAAGCGTGACGCGCAAAGCTGGAGAATCCATGTCCGTGACTGAAGACAGCGTCTGGGATCGTCGCTTGCGCGAGGCTGCCGTGCTGCTGCTGTTGCCTGTGCTGGTCTATCTGGCGGTATGCCTTTTTACTTATAACCCGGACGACTGGAGCTGGTCGCACGCCGGCGGCAACGATCCCGCGCACAATCTGGGCGGCTCCATCGGTGCCAAGATTGCCGATTCGCTGCTGCAGCTATTCGGTGCCATGGCCTTTGTCTTCCCGCTGTTGCTGGCCGGGATCGCCTGGCGTTTGGTACGCGACCTCAATCCGTTGCCCGGCGCCACCCGCGCTGACTCCGCCTGGCTATTGCTCGGTTGCATCGGGTTGCTGTTCACCGGCAGCGCGCTGGCGCATCTGCATCTGGAAATGTATTCGTTGCGCCTGCCTGCGCAATCCGGTGGCGTGCTCGGCGGGCTGCTCGGCGATCTGTTGCGGTCGGGCATGGGGCAGCTGGGAACGACTTTGATTCTGTTCGGAATGTTTCTGATTTCGATCACCTTGGTGACCGGAGTCTCCTGGTTCCGGTTGATGGAGCAAATTGGCGACTGGACATTGCGCGCAGTGGCGTGGGTGCAGCAACGCTGGCAGCAGCGTGCCGAACAGCGAGAAACGCGCGCCGTGCAGGACGTGCGCGAGGAAGTGCGCAAAGTAGAGCGCGTCAAACAGGCCAAACGCGAGCCGATGCGCATCGAGCAGCCGCCGCCGCCCGTGGAGAAGAGCGAGCGTGCCGAGCGCGAGCTGCAGATTCCGCTGTTTGCTGCACTGCCGGCGGGCGAATTGCCGCCACTTTCGTTGCTCGACGAACCCAAACAGCAGACCAAAGGCTATTCCAAGGAAACACTGGAAACCCTTTCGCGTCAGGTCGAACTCAAGCTGAAGGATTTTCGCATCGAGGCTCAGGTGGTGGGCGCTTATCCTGGCCCGGTGATCACGCGCTTCGAGCTGCAGCCGGCACCCGGCGTGCGCGGCAGTCAGATCAGCGCGCTGGACAGCGACATCGCGCGCGGTCTGAGCCTGGTATCGGTACGCGTTGTGGACGTCATTCCGGGCAAGTCAGTCATTGGCCTGGAGATTCCCAATACGCATCGCGAAATCGTCTACTTGTCGGAGATGTTGCGCTCCAAGGAGTACGACAAACTCAATTCACCCTTGGCGCTGGCGTTAGGCAAGGACATCGCAGGGCGCCCCACGGTGGTGGATCTGGCCAAGATGCCGCACCTGTTGGTGGCGGGCACAACGGGTTCCGGCAAGTCGGTGGCGGTAAACGCGATGGTCATTTCGCTGTTGTACAAAGCACCACCGTCAGAAGTACGCATGCTGATGATCGATCCGAAAATGTTGGAGCTGTCGGTGTACCAGGGGATTCCGCACCTGCTGGCGCCGGTGGTTACCGACATGAAGGAAGCTGGCAATGGACTGCGCTGGTGCGTCGCCGAGATGGAGCGCCGCTACAAGCTGATGTCGGCTGTGGGTGTGCGCAATCTCGGCGGCTTCAACAAAAAGGTCAAGGACGCCCAGGACAGCGGTCAGCCGATCCTCGATCCATTGTTTGTGGCACGCCCGGACATGCCCGATCTGCGTGCCGAACCGCTCGAACACTTGCCCTTCATCGTAGTGATCATCGACGAGTTCGCCGACATGATGATGATCGTCGGTAAAAAGGTGGAGGAGCTGATCGCGCGACTGGCACAAAAGGCGCGTGCCGCTGGTATTCACCTCATTCTGGCAACCCAGCGACCGGACTCAGATGTGGTGACTGGTCTGATCAAGGCCAATATCCCGACGCGCATCGCGTTCCAGGTTTCGACCAAACTCAACTCGCGTATCATCCTCGACCAGGCCGGTGCCGAGTCGCTGCTGGGCAATGGCGACATGCTGTACCTGCCGCCGGGCACCGGCGTACCCGAACGGGTGCATGGCGCCTTTGTCAGCGATGAGGAAGTTCATCGCGTCGTGGCGCATCTGAAATCGCATCAAGGGCGGCCGAGCTATATCCCAGGTGTGCTGGAGGAAGTGCAAAGTCTCGGCGACGGACAGGTCATCGGTCCGACCGGGTTGCCCGAAGCGGATGCTGAATCCAGCGGCGACATGGACCAGCTCTACGATCAGGCCGTGCGCATCGTCACCGAATCGCGCCGTGCGTCGATTTCAGGGGTTCAGCGTCGACTGAAGATCGGCTACAACCGCGCCGCGCGCCTGATCGAGGAAATGGAGGCGCAGGGCGTAGTGTCGTCGCCCAGCCACAATGGCAACCGTGAAGTGCTGGCCCCACCACCACCAAAACACTGACCGATTGCCAGGTAAGAGCGGCCAATATGGGACCTGCCGAGCGTGAGAGCGGCTTCAGCCGCGAAGCATTTTTCGGGAAAGCAACCGGCGCCCGAGCTTCGAGTCGGGCTCTCAACAACAGACCCCATCACCCGCTCACCCCACAGCCTCGACCGCGAGGCTGAATCACTTCTGATAACGCGCCTTCCACTCTGCCACGGGCATCCCGTAGATATGCTCGCGGCCTTGCTCCTTGCTCAGTTCGATCCCGTCGACCGCAGCTGATTCGCGAAACCAGTCGCCCAGGCAGTTGCGACAAAACCCGGCGAGGTTCATCAAGTCGATATTTTGCACGTCGCTGCGCGTGCGCAGGTGTTCGACCAGGCGACGGAATGCGGCCGCTTCGAACGCCTGCAGTTGTACTTCGGTCAACTCGGCCATGCTAATGCCCTCGTCTGTGCTCAAGAAAATGGCTGGCTTGCGCGATAATGCCTGCGGCATCGCTCACGAACTCATCGCTCATGGCTGCAAAGATACTCGACGGCAAACGCATTGCGGAAGAAGTACTCGACGGGGTCGAGTTGCGCGTGCGTGCCCGGGCCAAGGCCGGACTGCGCGCTCCTGGGCTCGCCGTGGTGCTGGTTGGCAGCGATCCGGCGTCAGCGGTATATGTACGCAACAAGCGTCGTGCCTGCCAACGCGTGGGTTTCATCACCCGCGATTTCGATCTGCCCTCGAGCGTGCCGTCGGACGAATTGTTCCGGCTCATCGACCAGTTGAACAATGACCCGGCGATTCACGGCATTCTGGTGCAGCTGCCATTGCCAGTGCATATCGACGCGATCAATCTGATCCAGCGAATTCGCCCAGACAAGGACGTCGATGGATTCCATGCCGAAAACGTCGGGCGACTGGCGCTGCGTCAGCCAGGACTGCGTCCGTGTACACCCAAGGGGATCATGACCCTGCTCGCGCACACCGACAAACCGGTTCGTGGACGCAACGCGGTGATCGTCGGTGTCTCCAACCACGTGGGTCGTCCATTGGGATTGGAACTGCTCCTGGCCGGCGCAACGGTTACCTCGTGCCATCGCTTCACCCAGGATCTGCAACGCCATGTGGGCGAAGCCGATCTGCTTTGCGTTGCCGTGGGCAAGCCTGGTTTGATCCCCGGAACTTGGGTGAAAACCGATGCGGTCGTGATTGACGTCGGCATCAATCGAATGCCGGATGGCAAGTTGACCGGCGATGTAGAGTTCACCGAAGCGGCGCAACGCGCCAGTTGGATTACCCCGGTTCCGGGGGGCGTTGGACCGATGACTGTCGCAATGTTGATGCAGAATACGCTTGAAGCATCGGAATGAGTGCAAACGGATGAGCGCCATCAACACAAATATCCCAAGGGCGAAGCGAGCGGCCGCGCTGCTGACCAGTTGTGCGCTGCTGCTGACGACTGGGTGCGCATCGATCGCCAACAAGGCGGCCGACAAGCTGAGCAGAAGCCTGGCCGCTGGCGTGGCCAATCACGACGATCCGGACACAGTTGCTGCCGGTCTTCCGGCGTATCTGATCCTGATCGATGGCTTCATTGCCGAGGACCCCGAAAACGCGGGGCTGCTGCTTGCGGGCGCCAAGTTATATAGCGCCTATTCAGGCGGGTTCGTCATCGACATTGAACGGCGCAAACGCCTTGCCGAGCGCGGTTTCGACTACGCCAAGCGGGGCATCTGTGTGCGCGACAAAGCGTTGTGCAGCGCCATCAACTCTGGTGAGTTCGAACAATTTGAGCGGATCGTGTCTGCGCAGCAACCGGACGCAATCCAGACCTTGTACACGCTGGCCTCAAGCTGGGCGAGCTGGCTGCAAGCGGACACCGGCGACTGGGCGCGAATTGCCGACCTCCCGCGGATTGAAGCCGCATTGAATCGAGTGTGGCGCGCCGAGCCCGAATACGATCATGGCAATGTGCTCGCCTACCTGGGCGTGCTCGACTGTCTGCGTCCGGAAAGTCTGGGCGGCAAACCGGAGCGCGGCAGGGACCGTCTGCAACAGGCCTTTGAGCACAGCGGGAAGCGGAATCTGATGCCCAAAGTATTACAGGCCGAGTTCTGTGCACGTCTGCTCTTTGATCAGGCGCTGCATGATGCTGCAATTGCGCTAGTGCTGGAATCGGATGCGAACTCACCCGGGCTGACACTGTCCAATGTCATTGCCAAGCGCCGCGCCGCCGAACTAATGGAAACTGGAAAGGACTTCTTCTAATGAAACTGCGTATTGCGCTAATCAGCTGTTTGCTCGCGTTTTCCCAGGCCGCACCCGCGGTCACAATCAAAATCGCCACGCTGGCGCCGGAAGGCACCAACTGGATGAAAGAGATGCGCGCGGCTGGCGCCGAGATCAAACAGAAGACAGCAGGTCGCGTCGAGATCAAGTATTTCCCTGGCGGTGTGATGGGCAATGACTCGGCGGTGTTGCGCAAGATCAAGCTCGGCCAGTTGCAAGGCGGCGCGCTTTCCGGCGCAGAGTTGTCTGCGGTATATCCGGATGCCCAGATCTACAGCGTGCCATTCCTGTTTCGCGATTTGGCAGAAGTGGAATTCGTGCGCAAGCAAGTTGATCCGCTGCTGCAGCAGGGATTCGAGAAGGCCGGTTTTTTTGCCGTGGGTCTGTCTGGTGGCGGCTTTGCCAACATTATGAGCGTCAAGTCGGTCGTTGCCAAAGAGGACCTGCGCGCCAGCAAGGTCTGGGTGCCGCAGAACGATCGCATTGCCCAGGTCGCATTCACCGAGGCCGGGGTCAATCCGATTGCGCTGCCGCTGGCTGATGTCTATACCTCGTTGCAGACTGGCCTGCTGGAGACGGTCGCAAACACAACCAGTGGTGCGATCGCATTTCAGTGGCACACACGAATCAAGCACGTGGTGGACCTGCCACTGACCTACGTCATGGGCATCATGGTCATCGACAAGCGCACATTCAACAAGCTCGAAGCGGCCGATCAGACAGTCGTACGCGATGCTATCGGCCGGGCTTTCGTCAAGCTGGACGCGGCCAACAAGCGGGACAATGAGTCGGCGCGAAATGTCCTGGCCAAGCAGGGCGTGAAATTCGATGCGCCCAGTGCCGTGGAAACCGATTACTGGCGTGGCGTGGGCGCGCGTACGCTGAAAAAGCTGCAAGCCGATGGCGCTGTTTCCGAACTGCTGCTCGCTGCAATCTTCAAAGCACAGGCCGAGTACCGCGCCAGCACGGGCGTACGGGCGCAGTGATCGCGCAGCTGCGCCGGGCGCTCGCCTGGCTCGATGCAGTCGAAAACTGGCTGATTGCATTGCTGGCCATCAGTCTGGTGCTGTTGGCTGGCACACAGATCGTGCTGCGCCTGAGTAGCCAAGGCCTGGTCTGGCTCGATCCGGTGCTGCGCGTACTGGTGATCTGGGGCGCGCTGCTCGGCGCTGTCGCCGCGGCACGCCACGACAAACACATCAAGTTTGACGTAGTGGGCCGGTTGCTCAAGGGCAGAGCGCTGGCGGTCACGCGCGGGGTCACGATGATTTTCGCGGCGCTGGTATCCGTGTTGATGCTCAAAGCTTCGCTCGGACTGATTTCAGTGGATCGGGAATCGGCGACCGAGCTGTTTTCCGGCGTTCCGATGTGGTGGGCTGAGGTGATTCTGCCAGTGGCCTTCGGCCTGCTCGCATTGCGTTTCGCGTTGCGAGCGTTCGCGCCTGAGGAAAGGATCGCGCGCGCTGAAGGGCCCGCGCCATGACGCTGCTGATTGTCCTTGCGCTGGTGCTGTTGGCCTTGATCGGAGCGCCGCTGTTTGCATTGATCGCCGCGATCGCCTGGCTCGGTTTGCGCGCTGCAGGTTATGAAGACACGTTGCTGGCGGCCCAATTCTGGAGCCTGGCCGAAATGCCGGTGGTGATTGCGATTCCACTGTTCACCCTGGCCGGTTATCTGCTCAGCGAGAGCAAGGCACCGCAGCGGCTATTGCGAGTATCCGAAGCATTGCTCGGCTGGCTGCATGGTGGCTTGGCGATTGTGACCTTGCTCATTTGCGCATTTTTCACAGCGTTCACCGGCGCGTCCGGCGTCACCATCATTGCGTTCGGGGCCTTGCTGTTGCCGGCACTGCGGCAAGCTGGCTACAGCGAGCGCTTCGCCTACGGCGCAGTAACCACTGCGCCAAGTCTCGGCATGCTGATTGCCCCCTCAATTCCGCTCATTCTGTTTGGCGTGGTCGCTCAGCAGATGAACACCACGCCCAGCGTCAGCATCAACGAAATGTTTGTCGCCGGGATTCTTCCTGGCCTGCTGATGATCGTGGTGGTGTCGTTGTATTGCGTTTGGCGCGCGCCCAAACGCGCGCACGATATTCCATTTTCGAAGCGCGAGGCATTGTCCGCGCTTTGGGAAGCCCGTTGGGAGCTGCCCTTGCCGGTGATCCTGTTGGGCGGCGTCTATGGTGGTTTTTTTGCTGCTTCTGAAGCTGCTGCGGTGATCGCGGTCTACGTATTTGCGGTCACCGTATTCATTCGTCGCGAAATTTCGCTCGCCCGGTTACCTCAGGTGTTGCGTGAGGCGATGATGTTGATTGGCGCGATTTTGTTGATTCTCGGCGTGTCGCTGGCGCTGACCAACGTCATCATCGATGCCGAGATCCCGGCACGCCTGATCGCCTGGATCAGTGAGCATGTCGAAAGTAAACTGACATTTCTGCTGCTGCTCAATCTGTTCCTGCTCGGGCTGGGGATGATGCTCGACGTGTTCTCCGCGACGGTGATAATGGTGCCTATTCTGCTGCCGATCGCGCTGCACTACGGCGTGCATCCGGTGCATCTTGGCATTATTTTTCTGGCCAATATGGAAATCGGCTACTTCATGCCACCCATGGGTATGAACCTGTTTATTGCCAGTTATCGCTTTGATCAACCAGTGCTCAGTCTTGCCCGCGCCTGCATACCGTTTTTCTGGCTGCTGCTCGGCTGCGTGTTGATCATCACCTACGTGCCGTGGTTGTCGCTGGCGATGCTGTAGCGGGGCTTGCTCCGCTGCTTTTCATGTTTCAGGGCGCCATACGAAAGACTGCGGGGCGGAGCGACCTCGTTCTACAATGGCCTGCGCATTTCGATCAAGGTATCGAGCAGGTTGGCCTCGCCACCGGTGCGCGTGGCGCGCTGCAAATGAATCGCTGCTTCAATCGACTGCCAATGCGCGGGCTTGGCGCCAACCCAACGACTGTTGTCGCCACCAAGCACCACTGATCCCACAATACTCCTGCCGCGGGCGTCATTGGCGTAGACATCGATATGGTCGCGCGGCATGCCGCGCGCGTGCAGTGCAAATTGCGCGGGCATTGGATCGGCGCGTAGAAAAAGTCCTTGGCCGGCCTGGTGGCAAGTGGTCGCTTCATTTAGATCGGCAAGCGAGGGCAGCAAGTCGGAATGCTGAAACTTGCCGTCGATACGTCCATTGGCGAAGTCGCTTGGCCCCCACGCATACAATGGTACCCGTGAGAATGCGGTCTCGCCCTCGCGTTGATATTCGCTGGCGCGCAGTGGTGTCATCGCGCGGTGATCGCCAGTCACCAACAAGATGCCATTCTCGAAGTAGCCAAGTTTCTGCAGATACGCGTGCAGACCAGCGATTGCCGCGTCCACTTCACGGAAGACCGCTTGTTCATCGGCCAGCCCTGTCTCCGGATTCATGAACGGTGGATGCGTGGTTACCGTCAGCAGAGCAGCAAAGAAAGGGCGATTCGCATCGCGTTCATCGGCGTACCACTGCACGAAGCGATCGAACAGCAGCGCGTCGCGCGCGGCACCGAAAATTCCCCGCTCGCGGCCGTTGTAAAAGCCCGACTCGGAGCCCTCGAAGTGATCGAAGCCAATCACTGGCAGCCAACGATTCTTGTCGACGAAACCCAGGTCGCCCGTGGTGAAGAAAGCGCTGTAGTAGCCGTGCCGCCCCAGTAAAGCGGGCGCCGAGTGCGTGCGATCGGCGTAGCCAGCGAAGGCGTCCATACTTCCGTAACGGCCAATCACCGGCACCGGTGCTAGACCCGTAAGTAGCGCGATCATGCCGCCGTCGGTGGTGAATCCGTTCGCGTGGAAGTCTGGGAACCAGCGCCCAGTCGCAGCCAACGCATCCAATTGCGGTGTCGCGTCCAGGTCACCGCCGAATCGGCGGCTGTGGTACGACGACAGTGACTCGACCATCACCAGCACCACATTGGGATGGCGTTGCTGGCCAGCGCTGCAGGATTGCGCCAGTGCAGGGGTCGCCCGCATTTTTTTGATGAATGCGGCGCTGTAGCCGGCGTCGATCGATTGCGCGAGATTCACTTCGATGACGTTCTGAAACGAGATATTTGCGTTCACGTAAGCCGGGTCGTAGCCGCGCGCGACCCAACCGGCGAGCGCAATGACGCCCGCGCAGACCAGGGCAGTCACTTCCCGGCTCCGCGTCTGAACGCCCCGAACCAGGCACAGGACCCAGATCAATGCCCCGGCAACGCCCATCACAATGGCTACGACGCGTGCTCCGCCTTGCAGGCTCTGCGCGCCGATATCTCCCACTGTCCCCAAGTCCCTAACGAACTTGAGCGCATCGGACCACAGCAAGCGGTGGGTCAGCGCCTTGAACACCAGCAGATCGCTTGCTGCGATCAACATCAGCGCCGCCAGCGCGACCAGCACGATTACCCGCAGCCAACGGCCGCGCAGCCATGACACCGTGCCGAACAAGCCCAGTGCGAGCGCAAACAGCACGCTATCGTGCGCGAGGCTAGGCCAGAAGAAACAGTGATCGCAACGCACGTAAGGTGAGAAGGCAGCGTCGACCATTGCTGCGCGCAGCAAAATCAATGCCGCCATCCAGGCCGCTAGCGCGACTACCGCAGGCAGTGTGGAATGCCGTAACGGTGATCGGCGCGGTGAAAATT
>JAWXCG010000313.1:0-2591 GCA_034440555.1 Pseudomonadota bacterium | reverse complement strand
GCGCGCGTATCGAAACGCCAGCGGCGCTTGCCGGTCGTGGCGTCGAGCGCATGCATGCCGCCATCTCCGGAGCCAACGTATACGCTGCCATCGACGATCAATGGCCGCGATGACTGCCAGTCCCAATCGAACACCGCCGGGTGCGGTGGAATGCGTGAGACATCGCCATCACCCAATGCGTAGCGCCAGATTTCCTTGCCGTCGGCCACCGCCAGCTTGAACAGGAAACCATTGTCTGCGACGAAGTAGACCGCAGCATCGGCCAGTGTGGCGCGGCCGTAGATCGGCCGCCCGGCGCTGAAGGTCCAGCGCAGGCTGCCATCGCTGATGTTCACGGCATGGAACACACCGGCGGTGCTGCCGATGTAGGCGACGCCGTCTGCAACCGTGGGCGCGGCATAAACCAGACCACCGAGTCGCGTTTGCCAGCGCGGCTCGGGGCCACTGGGTAGCTTGGGAAGTGCCGGTTTCGTCGGCAGTGTTTTTGTTCTGCGCAGGGTCACCGGGCTATTGGGCCCTGGCACGCTGCCTTCGAGCCGATCGTCGTGCAGCGTGAGCGATAGCGCCAATGCATCGTGCGTTACCGTATCGCCCTTTCGCACCAACGTACCGCCAGGATCGACAGCAAAATAATTCGAGATGGGTTGCGTGAGCCAGAGTTTCAAAGCGCCGGCCTGATCGCGTTTGAACTCGAGCCCGATATCGATGCGCTCCTTAGGCGAACCGATGACGCCGATCCATTTGCCTTCGATCGGATCGCGTGTCAGTGGCTGATCCGCGGCCTGCGCGGTCAGCACGCCACTGCCAAGCGCAAATGCGCACCACCACAAAACGGCATCGTGCCGGCCTGTGGCCCGGCTCAATCTGCCATCAACACAGCGACCAGCGTTCATCGCGAACTCCCCAATAGTACCGCCCATTCGAAACGGAAGTGGTTAAGAAACTAGCGCGTCGCGTTATCCATGGCCCGTGCTGAAAGGCTGGGTGGTGGAAAGTAGCCAGCGTGGAAACTGGGCACGATTGAGGGCGGTGGTCCCGCGGCCAAGGCACGATGACTCCGATACTCTATTTCCTTGAGCGTACGTGAGCGGTTGCCGTCCTCGTGACTGCGATTTCCCCTCGACTGATCGTCGACATCGAAAGGGTGTCTACACGCAGGTCGGGTTGCGACCCGGAATGGGCCCGGAAACATCCAACACGAAGGACGCGATCTTTGGCAGCTTCGCCAGGCGAACAAGGTCTGACAGCTGGGTCGCCATCTCGGACGCGGACTGCGGTTTGGACAACGGCTTGGGCGGAGATGTCACCGATGTCGTACCAATTGGGCCAAACCAGAACACACCATAGATGCCATAGCCGCTGCTCTCGGAGTCGCGAAGGTAGAGCCGTTGGAGTTGGTTGTGGAATGCAGTCCACACATCTCTATGCCGATCACGTTTTAACTCGATGACGAGCTTCAAGCCGTCCTTCGTCACCGCGATATCGACGCGTTTGTCGTCACGCATTTGACCCTCGGGTTCCACCCGAATGTCCAATCGCATCAATCGTGCACGAAGCAAGTCAACCAGCTCTTTACCGCAAGTCTTCTCCACCTTCGGCTTTTCAATTCTGCCATGCCGGTCCTCGTTCCAAAACGCCCTGTATGAGTCGGTGTTCGCACCCGTCATCTGGACAGCAATATCTTTGAGATGATCCAAAACCACAGCCTGCAAGTCGGCATTGCTTGCCGGTGGTCCGCCCAGAAGCGTGTTCAACGCTTGCCGCAGTGTTGGTCGCGAGAAGGCCATGTCGGTACGCTTGCGTCGCTGCACCGCCAGAGCGTGCTTTATGTCGTCGTGATAGCTAGACAATGAAACTTCTTGGCTCAATTCGAACAGTTGCTCGCTCGCGGCTCGCGAATTGTCGGCCGACAGCGTGTCGATCATCTGCATCACCCATCCACTCGCATCCCAAGAATTTGTATTGCCCCACCAACCTCCGCTGGGTGGATGGCATTTTCGGAAATTACTGCCGACCAATCGAACTTCATCCGCGACTCGACCGGCATAAATACTCTCGTCCACCTCGTCGTCGCGCTTAAAGACGCCGCCAAGTTCGCGCAGGGTCCAGATGAAGTCTGATCGTGATTTCTGATCAAGACTGGCTAACCTCTCTGCCGACGTCCGCCGATCCATCAAGTAGGCGACTGCTAACCAGGTCATGTCGGTGTCGATAGTCTCCGCGTCGTTCGCTGCCTGGGCTGTACGAAGACCGATAAGTTCTGAGAGCTTTGTGCGATCGCCTTGGCGATAAGCAGCTTTGAGCAGGGCTTGAAGCGAACGAACGGGCATCAACCTAAAGCACTGCAGAAGTTGAATGGCCAGGCCGCCTCTCGCCTGGACAAATCGCTCGTCGTCTATCAACGCGTAAAGCCCACTGTTGCGTTCACCACCGTTAGCAAGCTCCGCATTGGCGATCACAAAAAGGACCTTTTTCGCCAGATCGTGTCTGTGGTCTAGAACAACGTTCATCCATGCATGTGGCATCCGCCGGCCTTGAGCATTCAGATGAGACCAAGTTGGAACCATATGCCCGACGGCAAGTGCCGACTT
>JAWXCG010000312.1:0-5505 GCA_034440555.1 Pseudomonadota bacterium | reverse complement strand
GCCGAGGTGAAAGAGCGATTCGGTCTTGACGTGCTGCATTTAGCCGCCGCGGTCAAGCCGCTCGAGCAGCATATGCAGACCAAGAAAAAGCGCACGCAGTAGAAACTGTTTGCTGCGCGACAGCGTTGTCAGATAAAGAAAAAGCCGGCCTTGCGCCGGCTTTTTCCGTTTCAATGCTGGAAAATTTGGCGGTTGCGCGTGTCGCAGCGGGCTTTGCACGCGGCACACCGCTTTTTTCCTTTGCCGGGAATAGCATTGAGAGCGTCGCAGTGGACTCGCGGTCGCTGCGCCCGCGGCCTGCGCTAGACTGGACCACGAGCCGCCGCGCAAGGTGATTTTTGGGGTTGTCGCACGCCTGACCTCAGCACGCGCTGCATCGACATAAGTATTTGAGGCCTAGGGGAGCAACGCATCATGTCAGAGCGAAAGAGTTTTCGTTTGGTTACACGCAGCGATTTTGATGGTTTGGTGTGCGCTGTTCTGCTCAAGGAAATGGGCCTGGTCGGCGAGATCGCTTTTGTGCACCCCAAGGACATGCAGGATGGAAAGATTGCGATCGGACCGAACGACATCATCACCAACCTGCCTTATGTAGCAGGCTGTCACCTCGCTTTCGATCATCACTTGAGCGAGACGCTGCGCCTGGGTAGCGATCGTCCTGCCAATCACATCATCGATCCGAATGCGCCATCGGCGGCACGCGTGGTCTACGATCATTTTGGTGGCGCCGCGCAGTTCCCGCAGATTGCTCCGGAGATGATCGTGGCCGTAGACAAGGCCGACTCCGCGCAATTCAGTCTGGAAGAAATTCTCACTCCAACGGATTGGGTGCTACTCAATTATTTGATGGACGCGCGTACTGGCCTGGGCCGTTTCCGCGAGTTCCGGGTGTCGAACTACCAGCTGATGATGCAGCTGATCGACTATTGCCGAGACCATGCCATCGATGAAATCCTGAGTCTGCCAGACGTCAAGGAACGCGCTGACCTGTACCACGATCACGCTGACCTCGCCGAAGCGCAATTACGTCGCTGCGCCACGGTACACACAACGCTGCTGGTGCTCGACCTGCGCAACGAAGCAACCATCTACGCGACCAATCGCTTCATGCTCTACGCGCTCAATCCGGCCTGCGATATTTCGATCCATGTGATGTGGGGCGTGAAGCAACAGAACACCGTTTTCGCTATCGGCAAGTCCATCGTCAACCGTGGTTCCAAGGTCAATATCGGCGAGCTGTGCCTGAAGTACGACGGCGGCGGCCACGCCAATGCCGGCACCTGCCAGATTGCCAACGAAGACGCTAGCCGCGTACTCAGTGAACTGATCGCAGCGATCACCGCGGTCGCCTGACGAAGCCCAGTCCGCGCACAGCGCGGACCCACCGAGCATTTGCTTTTGCTTTTGCTTTTGTGGGTCCGACCTGCAGTCGGACGCTTTTTGCCGAGCATCCGCGCTTTTCATTTTCGATCCAACAAAAAACCCCGGCGCGAGGCCGGGGTTTTGTTGGTGGCTTGCGATGGGTGCTTGCGTCAACAGGTTCTCGTTACCCGCCTAAAACTCCTGCGAGAACCGGATGCCCAAGGTACGCGGCTGATTGGTGATGGTATAGACCTGACCATTGGGGTATTCGTCCACTTCACCCGCAGCACCGCACACTGCCTCTGCGCACTGGGTGAACTTGGATACCTCGGCAAGTTCGTCAAATACGTTATTGACGTACAACTCAAGTTTCCAGCTGTCTTTGCCCAAGCCTGCAGACAAATCAACCGTGGTGTAGGCGTCCAGATTGCCGAGAATTCCATTCTCTGCGGTACGCAAGTCTGAGGTGCGATTGCCGGTATGAACCGCTACGCCTTGGCCAAAGATCTGGTAATTACCGACATCAGCCGTATAGCGAGCCAGCAGATTACCCTTGAACTTCGGTGTCACCGGCAACCGGGTGCCGCTCGCAGCCTGAAGGTCTTCCGCAGCGCAATCGGTAATTGGCACCCCGTTCGTGTCGGTTTCGCCGCAGTAGTTTGCAGTCAGCTCGGCGTTGTACAACGAGACCCCGCCGGAAATCTGCAAGTTATAGGTTGCTGCCCAAGTGAGATCCATTTCCAGGCCGTTAATGCGCGCCTGATTGGCGTTCTTGATTTCGGTCAGGCCATTGGCGCCCAGAATGCTGAACTGGAAGTCTTCCCATTCCTGCCGGAACAGAGCGGCATTGAAAATCACGCTGTTGTCGAGCCACGCGCTCTTCAAACCGACCTCGTAGTTGGTCAAGAAGTCCGACAGGTACGGCGGTAGCGTGCCACGACGATTCAGACCACCGGGGCGATAGCCCTCCGACCAGGTGCCGTACAGCATTACGTCTTCATTGATCTGGTAGGTCAGGTTGAAGCGGCCGATATTGCCGTCTTCCTTGACGCGTTTGTCAAAGCTCAGGCAGGGTGCGCCTTCGTAGTCTTCTTCCGAAATACAGGCGGCTTCACCGGTGGAACCACTGATGCCGTCGCTGAATCCGAAGAAGCCTTTCAAGGTGTTGTTGACGCGGAAGAATCGCGCGCCAAGCGTGGCGGTGAGTTTGTCGGTGAAATCGAACGACAGTTCACCAAACACCGCGCTGTCCTTGTCTCGGCGATCCTGTTGAGTCAACCAGATTGTGTCCGGCCAGCCGGTCACTGACAGCTCATCGGCGAGGTCGCCATCGATCAGATAGCGCTGTTCGATGTCGTGCTTCTGGTCCTGCAGGAAAACACCGGCGACGAAGCGGAAGCGCTCGTCCTGCGGCGAGGCAATGCGCAGTTCGTGGCTGGTTTTCTTGTAGCCATCGATGCCCTGGATGTACTGCGACGGGTTGACCACGGTGCCGGGGACGCAAGCGCCCTGTGCATCGACATCGGAACACAGATAGCTGCCGTAGCCGAACAGGGTGTCGTACCAGAACGAATAGTCGCTGTAATCCGACTCGACATCGACGTCGCGCTTGAGGTGGGCAAAAGCATAGGTCAAATCGAAGTTGCCGATCTTCCCTTCCACAGTGAGCGCTGCCTGCGTCCAGCGATCCTCTGCACGTTCGGGGTAGAAATGGGTGAGTGCCAGTTCGCCCACATTTGGATCAAAGGCGAAGCTGCCGTTCGACGTCTGGCGCTGACCCATCACGGTCGGGCTGATGGTCCAGCTGTCGTTGAGATCGAGTTTCAGCGCGAGCCGGGCGCCCGTGGTCTCTACTTCGTTATAGTCATCCTCGGCGCGAGCGGCATTGGTGATGGTGCCGTTGCCGCCGGAATCGTCGTCCCAGGTGGGGAAGGTGCGCGTGCCCAGGACGTTATCGATATAGCCGGCGTCGCGCTTGTGCCAGCCGACCAGACGAATCGCCGCGGATTCGGACAGTGGCTGATTCAGAAAACCTTCGCCTACGTAGCCAACGCCGCCGTGGCTGACGGTGTTGACTTCGGTGCCATAACCGGCCGCGAAGGCGCTCGGATCGGGCTTGTTGGCAATGATGCGCAGGGTGCCGGCTTGTGAGCTGGCGCCATACAGCGTGCCTTGTGGGCCGGACAGCGCTTCAACGCGCTCGATGTCGTAGACGTGGATATCGAGTGGACCTTGGATCGTGGTGATCGGCTGCTCGTCGAGATAGACGCCGACGCTGGGCAATGAGCCGGAGTGGTTGCCGTCTCCGCCGCTGGCCACACCACGCATGTAGATCTGGGCAAATCCGGGCCCCGCGCTCTGGTACGACACGCTCGGCAGGTATTTGACGTAGTCATCGAAATCGGAAATGTTCAGCGATTCCAGCTGTTCGGTACCGAGCACCTGGATGTTGATCGGTACTTCTTGCAGGTTTTCCGTGCGCTTCTGCGCGGTCACGGTCACCGTTTCCAGGGCGGTTGTCTCACCATTGGTCGCATCTGCAGGCGGGACCCGTTCGGCGTCCTGGGCGAACGCTGTCGAGCCGATCGCGAAATAGATGGCGGCGGCGAGCGGCAGCCTTGCCATCCTGGATAGGCCCGTCGGCCTGGGTTTTGCCTTGACTGAAGTATGCATGTTGAGCTCTCTCCGCGCGTGTTGGGTGGCGTATGGTGCGGTGTGAAGTTTACGTTAAGTATCGACAGATGGGTCAAAATACCCGAGGTGTGGGGTAACAATCCAGAGTCGAACCCAACGCAGTGCGCAACGGCCCCAGCCATGCATCGTAGTGCTGCCAATGATCAACCCCTTCGCGGTAGATCGGCATGCGCACTTGTTCGGAACTTGCTGTGCGTACCGGACGCTCGTTTTCGTAGAAGCGCAGGCAGCCGTCTTCGTAGCCAAGCCCGCAGTAATCGAGCAGCCGACGCACTTCACCCTCGGTATCTTCGATCATGTTTTCGTAGAAGACGCGATGGATGCGACCCGGCAGGACCGCGTCGAAGTGGGCCATCAGCTCGACATAGTCGCGGTAGTAGCGGCCCATATCGTCCAGGCTATAGCTGAAATTCTGTCCGCGCGCGAAATGCTGCTTGAACCCGGACAGGCAACAAGCCAGCGGGTGGCGGCGGGCATCGATGATTCGCGCATTGGGCAAAGCAAGATGGATCAGTCCGATATGCACGAAGTTGTTCGGCATCTTGTCGATGAAGAAAGCAGTGTCGGTCTTGCGCTGAATGCGCGTGCCCTCCAGGTACTGAGTGCCGAGCGCGCTGAGTGCATCGGCATCCAGTTCGGCCAGCACATCGTGGTAGGGCGTCGAAAACTCCGACTCGCTCTGCCGCCGCAGCGAACGCGTTATCGAGATGATCTCGGGCAGCTCCATGGTGCCCTCGACGGCCGAATGGCTGGACAGAATCTGCTCGATCAAGGTCGAGCCTGAGCGCGGCAGTCCGACGATGAAGATCGGGTCTCTTGCCGTATTGCCGGCGCCGGCACGTTGTTTGAAGAACGACTGCGTGTAAGTGGACTTGATGCGCTTGACGCGTGCCGAAGTGTCATCAGCGTTGTACAGCATGACACTGCGGCGCAGCGCATTGCCCTGCAGGTAATGTTGAAACGAAGCGGCGTACTCGGCGCTGTCTTCCAGCGCCCTGGCGATGGCGAATTCCACGTGGAAACGATGCTCGACACTGAGCTCAGGCCGCTGCAGCAGAGTGCGCATCGCCTGCAGGTCGTCGGCAGAGAAGCGCACCGTCTTCAGATTGGCCAGGCTCCACCAAGCCTCGCCAAAACCCGGGTCGAGATCGAGGCTGCGTCGATAGGCATGGATGGCCTTTTCCTGCTCGCCGGCAGTTTTCAGTGCATGGCCGTAGCTCAGCCAGATCCGCGATTGCTGCGGATGCGCGGCGAGAATGTCGGCATAGATGGCGATCGCGGGTGGGTATTCGCCGATCCGGCACAGGATCGCGGCCTTGAGATTGCGGTGGCCGAGGTTGGTCGGGTCCAGCGCCAACAAAAGCTCCAGCTGAACCAGGGCTTCCGTGGGTTTGTTGGCGCGATGCAGGATCAGCGCGTAGTTCTGGCGCGCAGCGTGGAAACCTGGTG
>JAWXCG010000311.1:0-35234 GCA_034440555.1 Pseudomonadota bacterium | reverse complement strand
CGCGTCCTACACGCGCCGTGTTCAGTGCACTGGCCGACAAGGATGCGGTCGGCATCGTGCGCGTCCTTTGCCAGCGCATCAGTCATTGGTATCTCTGCGGTTTGCGCGAGCAGACGCCACGCGGCACCAGCGCGGCGGAGCTGTTGCAGCGGCTGAGGCAAGAGTTGCCTGATCTAAGCGCCAGCGCCCACTCGACGCCGCAGAATGCGTTAGCGGCCGCATGTTCGGCCGCCGAAGGCAACGAGCGCGTATTGGTATTCGGTTCCTTTTATCTGATTGCAGCGCTGCTGCCTGCGTTGGAGCAGCCCTAGGGAAGGTCTGAATAAGTCACCACTTTGTCTTCGCCAAACGGCTTATTGCTTGCCAACCCCCGCTCTCAACAGCGGAGCTGGTCGCTCTCAACAGCAGAGCTGGTCAACCTGCGGTTTTTCGCCCCCTGACTCAGAGGGCTATCGCGGCTCCGGACTAGTTCAGCGGTTCCCTAGCCGCGATTCTATGACACGCTGGCTCGCACCCGCGCTGTTGTGGCGATCAGAGCCGAATATAGTTGCCGCGTCATCGGCCGAATTCCTGACGTTGCCCGCGATAAACCCGAAAAGGTAGTCTCGCCCGTATAATCCGCGCCTCTTCCCAGTCCCGGACTGCGCCATGGATCCCGCCCTGAAGAAACGTTTGATCGGCGCCAGTGTTTTGATCTTGCTCGCCATTATTTTTCTGCCCATGCTGTTTGATGGTGATGAACCAGTGCGTGACGCCAGCATGCAGATGGAGATTCCGGTGCCGCCTGAGCGCGACTTCGAAACTCGTGTGGTTCCGCTCAATCAGCCGACGCCAAGCACCGCAGTTGCTGATGCGATCGGTGTTCCGTCTGCACCTGAGACAGCCTCGGCGGATGCTTCGTTGAGCTCTGCACCCATTGTGGTCGATGAACCTCTGGCGACGGTGGCGGCGCCGCCCACAGAGCAAGTGGATGCCGTGTCGGGAGAGCGCGTTGGGTCTGCCACCAATGCGGGTTCAACTACCGCTGCGGCCACTGAGCCCCCGGCCGCAAGCGTCCAGCCAACTGCGCCGGCAACTGCGGTCGCTACGCCCAGCAAGCGTGGTCGGTTTTTAGTCAATATCGGCAGTTACGCCAACGCAGACAATGCAGCTCGGCTTGAGTCAAGTTTGCGTACAGCGGGGCTTACGGTGATTTCGGACGCGGTCAACGTCGACGGCAAATCGGCGCGGCGCTTGCGCCTTGGTCCGTTCGCGAGCCGTGCGCTCGCCGAAAACGCGCGCATCAAGGCAAAAACAGTGCGCGACGATATCCGCGCGAGCGTGATCGAAATCGACGACTCCCCCGGCGTCGACGTTGCGCCGGCCTCTGCGGTGCGTACTGGCGCGTCGGCATTCGCAGTTCAGGTGGCCGTGCTCAGCGACGCCACCAAGGCCAATGCGCAACGCGATTCACTTCGGGGAACTGGATTTGCGGCTTTCGTCGAAAAACTGGCTACCGAAAATGGCAGCGTCTATCGTTTGCGCATTGGACCCGAAGCCGATCGCGCCGACGCCGAAAAGATACGTGCCGCGGTGAAGCAACGCTTCGGCTATGACGCCATAATCGTCGACTACCCTTAATGCTCGCGGCGCTCGCATCAAGGGCTGATCGCATCCTAACCCTGCCCGTCGTCCGGCCCGTTGGCATGGCCGCCGTGCATTCGTCCGCTCGCGTACCAGCGGCACGCGTGCGACTGTGCTTAGCCCCGGAAATCTGGGAGCGAGCAAGCTGGCGCTGTGCTTCAGTGCGGTATGGTGCGTGGAATTTTGCTGCGCTCGGGGTAGTACACCGGTTCCATTGTTCAGTTGGGTTGGCGTGCAGGGTTGAGTCATGAGTTACGCTGATATCGCAATCGTCCTGGTGTTTGCGCTGTCGATGAGTATTGGACTTGTGCGCGGCTTCGTTGTCGAGGTCATGGCGATCATCGTTTGGATTTTGGCCGTCGGGCTGGCGTACTGGTTCGGGCCGGTGCTGGCGACACATTTCTCGCCGACGGTGGAGTTGAGCTCGGCGCGTATATTTCTTGGCTACGGCCTGATTTTTATCGGCACCCTGGTGGCCGGGGCTATCCTGATTTACTTCCTCAAGAAACTTGTGGCGGGCACGGGATTGAGCGGCACCGATCGTCTGTTCGGAACGTTGTTCGGCGCAGTGCGCGGCGTGGTGCTGGTGACGGTCACCATCCTGATGCTGGGACTGACGCCGATGCCGGGTGATTCGTGGTGGGGCGAATCACGCGCAATCAAGATGTTCCTGCCGATGGCGGAACGCGCGCGCGTGTGGTTACCCGAGGCGGTAGCCAAGCAGATTCGATTTCAGAAATCGATTCCGGTGCAGGCGGAGACTTCGCACACCGCAATCATTCCTGCCGATTCAAAATACTAGCGGAGCTTGCGGACATGTGCGGCATCATTGGAATCGTGGGCACGAGCGAAGTGGCAGCAGCACTCTATGACGGACTGACGGTGTTACAACATCGTGGGCAGGATGCCGCTGGCGTGGCCACACTTGATGGCGACCGGCTTCGGCTGCACAAGGCCAACGGTCTGGTCAAGGATGTATTCCAAAGCGAACACATGGCGCGGTTGCGCGGGCGTGTGGGTATCGCGCATTGCCGCTACCCGACGGCAGGGTCGGAAGGCGTCGATGAGGCACAACCGTTCTACGTCAACTCGCCATTCGGAATCGCCCTTGGCCACAACGGCAATTTGGTGAACACCGAGTCATTGCGCCGCGAGCTTTTTGAAACCGATCGCCGACATATCAACACCGGCTCGGATTCCGAGGTACTGCTCAATATCTTTGCGCATGAGCTGCAGGAAATCGGCAGTGCGCGCGCCTGTGTCGATGACGTGTTTCGTGCAGTCGAAGCCGTCCACCGGCGTTGCCAGGGCGGTTATGCGGTGGTCAGTCTGGTGCTGGGGTTGGGCGTGGTGGCATGGCGCGATGTGCACGGCATTCGTCCATTGGTGTTGGGTAAACGCGAAAGTGCCGAAGGCACTGAGTGGGCGGTGGCTTCGGAGAGCGTGGCGCTCGACGTGTTGGGATTTCGCCGCGAACGCGATGTGCTTCCCGGCGAGGCGGTGATCATCACGCTCGCTGGCGAGCTGCATGCGCGCCAGTGCGCAGCGCCGGCGCAGCATGCGCCGTGCATTTTCGAATATGTTTATCTGGCACGTCCAGATTCGATGATGGAAGACGTTTCCGTCTACAAGGCGCGTCTACGCATGGGCGAGCGCCTGGCACAGAAAATCCAGCGCCTGCGTCCCGATCACGATATCGAGGCGGTCATTCCCATTCCGGACACGGCACGCACCGCCGCGTTGGCGCTGGCACAGATGCTTGACGTGAAATATCGAGAAGGCTTCGTCAAGAATCGCTATGTCGGCCGCACGTTTATAATGTCGGGTCAGAGCGAGCGCGTGAAATCGGTGCGGCGCAAGCTGAACGCGATCGAGCTTGAGTTTCGCAACAAAGTTGTGCTGCTGGTTGATGACTCCATCGTGCGCGGCACTACGTCCCGGCAAATCATCCAGATGGCGCGCGAAGCCGGCGCACGTAAAGTCTATTTCGCCTCGGCAGCGCCGCCGGTGCGTTATCCCAACGTCTACGGCATCGACATGCCGGCGCCAGTGGAGCTGGTGG
This sequence comes from Pseudomonadota bacterium, assembly GCA_034440555.1. GTDB lineage: Bacteria > Pseudomonadota > Gammaproteobacteria > Xanthomonadales > Ahniellaceae > 0-14-3-00-62-12. The sequence continues at coordinate 31,549 of JAWXCG010000311.1, read as the reverse complement.
CGCATGGGCGCAGTGAGCAGGAAGTTGAAACATTGTTGGGCTGCGACTGGTTGATCTACCAGGACCTCGAGGACCTGATCGGCGCCGTCGCCGAAGGCAATGAAGACCTGACCAATTTCGACACCAGTTGTTTCTCTGGCGAGTATGTGACGGGTATGCCGGAGGGCTATCTCGGTGCCATCGCGGCGCAGCGCGCCGATAGCGTCAAGGCTGAACTACGCGACACAGTGATTCCTTGAAACGCAGCGATTACTGACGAAACTGCCTGTCCGCGACTGCCATGATGTCGTCCTCGAATTGGCCGCTTGCAAAACACCACGATCCCTCACAACGGTAGCGCATCCAATCGCAGACCCGAGGCATCAACACGCAGCACGCTGCCGTGATGATGCCAGTCGCCGAGCACAATGCGTTGGCAGGTAACGCCATCGACATCGCGGGTCGGGTGAATTGCGGGTCGATGCGTGTGACCATGGATCAGGCGAGCAATCCGGTGCCTGCGAAATGCGTCGGCAACGGCATCTTGGGTGACATCCATCATTTCATAGCCGACAGACTGCGTGTGCAGCTTGCTCTGCGCGCGCGCCTCTGCGGCGAAAGCGCGCCGTTCTGGCAGTGACTTCGCGAGAAAATCCAGCTGCCAGGCGGGTTGCCGTACCTGTAGCCGAAACCTCAGATAGCCGACATCGGCGGTGCACAGGGTATCGCCATGCAGGAGCAGGGTCGGCGTGGAATACAGATCTACAACAGCGCTTTCGTCGAGCAGCTGCATGCCACAGCGATGCGCGTAAGCGGCGCCGAGCAGAAAGTCGCGATTGCCATGCATGAAATAAATCGGCACACCAGACGCGGCCAGCGCATGCAACCCAGCCGAGACTTCAAGCATGAGCTGGGATTCGTCGTCGTCACCAATCCAGGCCTCGAACAAATCGCCAAGGATGTACAGCGCGTCGGTGCCGCGCGCTCCGGTACGCAGCAACGACATAAGAGCAGCAGTGATGTCCGGCCGCGATTCGTCCAGATGCAGATCGGAGATGAATAGCGTCGTCATGCGCTTCTCGCCCTTGCCGCGATCAGCATTGGCGGATCGGCCATCGTTTGCGATCGAGCGGACGCAAACGCGGGGGACCGTCGAAGCTGTGCGTTGGAGCGCGCGTTCCGGCTATTTCGCCAGCTCAGCACTGAGGATGATCACCGGTGACACCGGTACGTCCTGCGGTAGCGGGCCCTTGGCGCCGCGCTCGACAACCTTGATCGCGTCGACTACTTCCATGCCCGATACGACTTTTCCGAACACGGCGTAGCCCCAGGTCTGGCCATTGTCTTTGCCGAAATGATTGAGATTGATATTGTCCACGACGTTGATAAAAAACTGCGCCGTCGCTGAGTTGGGGTCATTGGTACGTGCCATCGATACCGAGCCACGCAGATTGCTCAGGCCGTTGTCGGCTTCGTTCTGAACCGGCGCGCGAGTTGGTTTCATGGTCAGGTCCTGGGTGAAACCGCCGCCCTGGATCATGAAAGTGGGGATCACGCGGTGGAACACCGTGCCGTCATAGTGTTTGTCGTTGACGTACTGCAGGAAGTTTTCGACCGACTTGGGTGCTTTGGCTGGATTAAGCTCGATCACGATGTTACCCATATTGGTTTTCAGGGTAACCCGCGGTGCAGCTTTGGCAACTGCTGACGGCGCTGCGGCTGCGGAGACGACAGCTGCAGGCTTGGTATCTTGCGCTGGCAGGGCACTGGCACCAGTAAACATGAGAATGGCGAGGGCGGACTTGAGCATGGGGGACTCCGTTCGGTCTGGGTGGAAGAGGGCGGCATCTTACGCCGCCGAGGCTGGATAACCATAATATTGGCGCGGTTCAATGCACCCAAGTCGACCCAGTGCTGGCCGGCGATGGAGCGTGGCGGGGACCGCTGCCATCAGGCCCTGTTAGCACCGGTGGTCGCGCAGGGGCTACAAAAAAACCGGGGCAACCGGCAGTTCTGCCGATTCGATGCTGAGCAGCAAAAAACTGCCGCCCGCCGCAGCGCCTCAGTCACGCCGAGCGTGCGCGCAAGCGCTCCAGCACCGTCTTGCGATCTGTCCACGGCGACTGATTTTCCGGACAGACAACCCCAATCGCCGTGTAAGCGTTGACGAAGTCAAACACTTCATTGATCGATGCTCCGGCGAAATCGGCTACCTCGGCCAAAAGCGTTGGCGCTTTCATCATGGCAGTGGCGATGCGGAAATGCTTGGGGAACTCACGTTCGATTTGCGGCCATTTCAATAGCTTGTAGCGCACATTTGCGTCCAGTCCGGGCAACAAGGCGACGCCGTTGGAGGTGCCCAGCGTGTAAAGCCAAATCAGGCGCAGCAGCGGTAAACCCGAGCCGCCACTACGCAACGCATTGAGTTCTTTTTCCGGCACGGACTTCCATTCGGCGCGTTCAATACGGCCCTGGCAATAAGGCAGCAGCGGCTTGAGCGTCAGTCCCCCGTAGTAGCGGTCACCAGACGGATCCACAATCAGCGCGGGCAGGCCGGTGCGTGCGAGCATCGCTGGCTGATCAAGATTGTCGCCCAGAAGGAAATCTGCCAGCGTGTTCGCTGAAGGCCTGAGTTGCGGCGTCTGTGCCGGTAGCTCAGCAGCAGCTGGAGCTGAGGGAACAACACGCTGTTGGCCAGTAATCCGGGCGGCCGGTCGCGGACCGGTCACCGCCGGCTGTTCAGCGGTTACCCGGCGCGGAAGCAGTGTCGGTGCATTGGGAACCGCTGGCTGTTCAGCGGTTACCCGGCGCGGAAGCAGTGTCGGTGCATTGGGAACCGCTTGCTGCTCACCGGTTACGCGACGCGGAAGTACCGTCGGAGCGGCCGGAACCACTGGTTGCTCGCCGGTGACCCGCGCACGCTGTGGCATGGTCGGGATCGGCGCGTTGTTCGGTGCCGGTTTGACGCCAGCGGTACCCAGATCGTCGCCCGCCGACAGTGCCAGTGCATGCTTGATGCCGCCAATACTGATCGGCCTGGCAATCACCACATCCTGTTCACCCATGCTGGAAGCGGTGAGGCAGATCATTTTGCGTTTTTGCGATTGCGCCTTGAGCCAATCCATGTGGCCGTAAAGCGAGTCCACATCGATCAGCAGCACATCGGCGTTGGCCGCGTCGGCAGTCCACTCCCAACGCGTGGGCAGTTGCATGCCATGCATCAGAGCCTTGATCTGCTCCAGTTCGCTCGCAGAAACGCTTTGTGCTGCCACTCGAAGGGTTTTTGTCATGACCAAGGTGCACTCCCCAATGCAAGATGCCCGGACTAAGGGCATGGAAAGAATTGATTGTGACACGAGCCACCCGGGATTTGACCTGTCCGAGCCGACAGTTGCGCCGGGCGCTGCCTGGCGTCAATGCACACGTCAGGCCGTAGCTGCCACCGACCGCTGCAGCTCCCAGAGTCTCGAATAGCGGCCAGCTTGCTGCAGCAGCGCGGCATGACTGCCGCGCTCGACAATCTCGCCGTGATCGAGCACAAGGATTTCATCGACGTCAACAATCGTAGACAATCGATGCGCGATGACCAGAGTGGTGCGATCGCGGGCGATTTCCGCAAGTTCAGCCTGGATCAATCGCTCGGTGTTGCTATCCAGTGCCGATGTGGCCTCGTCCAGCAGCAGAATGGGCGGGTTTTTCAACACGGTGCGCGCGATGGCGACACGCTGCTTCTCGCCACCGGAAAGTTTGAGTCCGCGTTCGCCGACCCCGGTGTCATATCCATCCGGGAGTTTGCGGATGAAGGCGTCAATGTGCGCGGCCTGGGCCGCCTGCTCAATTTGTTCGGCACTGGCGTCTGGCCGGCCATAGGCGATGTTGAAGTGCAGGCTCTGGTTGAACAGCACGGTGTCCTGCGGGACTATTCCAATTGCCCGCCGCAGGCTTTCCTGCGTGACCTGGCGAATGTCCTGGCCGTCGATGCGGATGGCGCCTGAATCGACGTCAAAAAACCGATAGAGCAGGCGCCCAATCGTCGACTTGCCGGCACCCGTAGTGCCGACGATGGCAACGGTTTTTCCCGCAGGAACGATGAAGCTCACTTTCTTGAGAATCGGTCGACGCGGGTCATAACCGAAATCGACCTGGTCGAACTCGACACTGCCGCCGCTGATGGCCAAGGGTTTGGCATCGGGTGGATCTTGCACGTCGCGTGACTGATTGAGCAGGGCGAACATGCGTTCTATGTTGCTGAGTGCCTGTTTAACCTCGCGGTAAACCATACCAAGATAGTTCAACGGCATGGCCAGCTGGATTAGAAACGCATTGACCATCACCAGATCGCCCAGGCTCATCGTGCCCGCGACTACGCCTTCCGCTGCGCGCCACACCAGCAGCGTCAGGCCAATGGCGACAATGCTGCTCTGCCCGATATTGAGCACTGCGAGCGTCTTCAGACTCTTGACCGTGGCCTCTTCAAGTTTTTGCAGACTTTCATCGTAGCCGCGCGACTCAAAGCGCTCGTTGCCAAAGTACTTGACAGTCTCGTAGTTCAGCAATGAATCCACAGCGCGCGCGTTGGCCTGGGTGTCGGCTTCATTGGCAGCGCGGTAGAAGCGCATGCGCCACTCGGTTACCGAAAAAGTCAGAGCCACGTAAGCGGCAAGCGTGGCCAGTGTGATCCAGGTAAAACTGGAATCGAAGTTATAGCTGAGTATCGCGCACACGACGACGATCTCAATCAAAGTCGGCAGGATGGTGTAAATGGTCCAGTCGAGCAGGTCTGCGACGGCGCTCATACCGCGTTCCAGATCACGTGACACGCCGCCAGTACGGCGTTCCAAATGAAAACGAAGACTCAGCGCATGCAGATGCTCAAACACGCCCAGCGTGAGCAGACGCGATGTGCGCGCCATGACCCGGGCAAACACGATCTGCCGCAGTTCCTGGAATAAGGTGGCGGCCAAGCGCAGCGCGCCGTAGGCCATGAGCAGCAGCACCGGAACCAGCAGCGGGGCCAATACCAGTGGATTCGCTCCGGCCAGCTTCGCTCCTGGTGTATTCAATCCGGGATTCAGGTGATCGACGAGTTGCTTCAAAACGATCGGCACACAGATCAACGCCAGCTTGGCCGCGACCAGGAAGATCAACGCAAGCAAAACGCGATAGCGAAATTTCCAGATGTACGGCGCCAGCCCGCGCAGGGTTTGCCAGCCGCTCTGAACTACGGCGGGTTGGACCACAACGTTCAAAGACTATCTCCACATCGCGAACACGATCTATGCACGTACAATAGGGCGCCACGACGCGCACCTCCGCTGACGTCGTTTTGCTCGCATCGATCCGGGAGAATGGCCATGTGGAAATCCTTGTTGTTGTGCATCGTAACTCTGGGCGCGCAGGCAGAGGATGGGCTGCCACGTACTACCGCGCCGGCCGCTGCCGCGGTGTACTTCATCGCGCCGACGGACGGTGAAAAAGTCAAAGGTGCCGTGATCGTGCGCTTTGGCCTACGGGGAATGGGCGTGGCGCCGGCAGGCATCAATATGGTCGGTACCGGCCATCATCATCTGCTGGTTGATGTGGAGGCGCTTCCGGCAATGGACAAGCCCTTGCCCAAAGACGCGCAGCATCTGCACTTTGGCGCCGGCCAGACCGAAACCACGCTCACTCTGAGCCCCGGCAAGCACACATTGCAGCTGGTGCTGGGCGACCAGCTGCATATTCCGCATCAACCGCCGGTGCTGTCGCAAAAGATCACCATAACCGTCGAGTGAGCGTTTGCGTCATGGCTGCGCGCGGGACCGCACCCGGACGCGACGCACCATTCGCTGTGTTTGTCGCGCACGGGTGCGCTCCTACGGTGGCGTCCATTGAGTCACTTTTTCATGTGCAGTTGGCCGCGGCCGCTCGGGCGCGGCACCGGTCGCGGTGCCGACGTGCACAAAGCCAATCACTCGCTCGTTCTGCACCAAACCCAGATACGCCGCAACCTCGGCATCATAGGCCGCCCACCCGGTCAGCCACTGCGCGCCGAATCCCAACGCCTGAGCGCCCTGCAACAGGTTGTAGCCGACCATGCCAGCGCTGAGCAGTTGTTCCTGTTCTGGCACCTTGTGCGCGGGTGTGATGCAGGCGATCACCGCAAGCACCAGCGGAGCGCTGGCGAATCGTTGCCGCTCCTTCTCAATCACCGCGGCCTCAGCATCAGGCTGACGGTTTTGCGTCAACCGTGCGAGAAACTCACCCAACTGCAGCCGCCCGTCACCTTCGATGCGCAGCAGGCGAAACGGCGCCAGCTTGCCGTGATCGGGAACATGCAAAGCGGCCGCGAGCAAATCCTGCAGTACCGATTCCTCGGGGCCGGGCGCGGCGAGCAGGCGGCTGGGGACAGAGCGACGATGCAGCAGGAAGTCGAGGGCAGGCATGAGCGCATTGTAGCCGGGCGATTGCAGAAACGCTGCCAGCGCCGCGGTGAAGTGCGGAGCCGGTCACCACATTGCACTGGGCAGACGCACACTCGGCAGCTGCTCCTGCGTTGTGAAGCACTTGGATATGCAAATGCTGCGCGCGCGGGAAACGCTGGAGCAGCCCCTACCTGCTCCACCCATGGAGTCGAAGTGCGCTTCTAACGCGATTTGCACTAGCATCCACAGGGCTGCGATCACTGCTTGGGGAAAATGCATGGGTGTCATTGTTGCAACGCTGCGCGAAACTGCGCCAAACGAGCGCCGGGTCGCATTGACGCCGGAAATTGCCAAGAAACTTAAAGCACTGGGCGCCACGGTCCAGATCGAACGCGACGCGGGTGAATCCGCTGCGTTTCCGGACGCGCACTATAAAGACGCCGAAGCAGTTGATGATGTGCTTGCCAGCGCAGACGTTCTGCTCACGGTGCAGCCGCCAGCCGCCGATGCGATCAGCAAGCTCAAGGAAGGTTCGGTGCTGATCGGGATGCTGGCGCCGCACGCTTCCACCGAGCGCGTCAAACAGTTGCGCGATCGCAAGATCACCAGCTTCTCGATGGAGCTGCTGCCGCGCACCACGCGCGCGCAGGCGATGGATATCCTGAGCTCGCAGGCGGGTATGGCGGGATACAAGGCAGTGCTGATCGCGGCCCTGGCCTCGCCGAAGTTCTTTCCCATGCTGACCACCGCCGCCGGCACGGTCCGGCCGAGCAAGGTACTGATCGTCGGGGCCGGCGTCGCCGGCCTGCAGGCGATCGCGACTGCGCGCCGGCTTGGCGCACAGGTTGAGGGCTTTGACGTGCGCCCCGAAGTGAAGGAGCAGATTGAATCGCTCGGTGCCAAGTTTCTGGACCTCGGGGTTTCTGCAGCGGGCACTGGCGGCTATGCGCGCCAGCTCACGCCCGAAGAGATGGCCGAGCAACAGCGTCGTCTCGGCGAGCACGTCAAAAATGTCGATGTCATTGTGACCACCGCGGCGATTCCGGGTCGCAAGGCACCGCGCATCATCACCACTGCCATGGTCGAGGGCATGAAGCCCGGAAGCGTGATCGTCGATCTCGCCGCAGAAACCGGCGGCAATTGCGAACTGACTGTGCCCGGCGAAACCATTGTGCGCAATGGCGTCAGCGTTGTCGGCCCGGTGAATCTGCCGAGCCAGGGCGCTATTCACGCCAGCGAAATGTACGCGCGCAATCTGTTCAATTTCCTTAGCCTGATGCTCAAAGACGGCGCGATGAATCTTGACTGGTCCGATGACCTGATCGCACAAACCTGTCTCACCCATGCAGGTGAGATCAGACACGAAGCCACCCGCAAAGCCGTTGACGGCCAAGCCTGAGGACTACAGACATGATCGACGGATTCCTTGCCCTTTACATCTTCATGCTGGCGGCGTTCACCGGCTATGAAATTATTTCCCGCGTGCCGGTCATCCTGCACACGCCGCTGATGTCCGGCTCCAACTTCGTGCACGGGATCGTGCTGGTGGGCGCCATGGTGGCGCTCGGAGTCGCCGATACCACCCTGGAAAAAGTCATCGGCTTCATCGGCGTCGTGCTCGGCGCAGGTAACGCTGCGGGCGGCTACGTGGTCACCGAACGCATGCTGGAAATGTTCAAGTCCAGCAAGAAACCCGGGGGAACCAAGTGATGGATCTCGGCAGTCTCTCGCTGCAAGACATCTCGATCCACGACGTGCGTTCGTGGCTGGTTACCGCGAGCTTTTTCGCCGCCGCGGTGATGTTTATTCTCGGCATCAAGCGCATGGCCTCACCGGTCACCGCGCGCGCCGGCATTGTGCAAGCTGGTCTTGGCATGGTCGTGGCCACAGTCGCGGCGTTCTTCCATCCAGAAATTCACGGCAATTACGGACTGATCATTGCGGCGGTGCTGGTTGGCACGTTGCCGGCGTGGATCAGCGGTAAGAAAGTCGCGATGACCGACATGCCGCAGATGGTGGCGCTATACAACGGAATGGGCGGCGGTTCGGCAGCGGCGATCGGTGCCAGCGCCTTGCTCGGTGCGACCATGGATCCGAACGCCTGCCTCGATCCAAACGCACACGCCTGCCTCAACACTTCACGTACGGCGTTGGCGGTGATTGGCACGCTGATCGGCGCGATCTCTCTGTCGGGATCGGTGATCGCCTGGGCCAAACTCGACGGGCGCATGGACAAGCGCTTCACCTTCATCGGTCAGCAGTACGTCAATGGCCTGTGTTTCCTCGCTGCCGCAGTTTTGGGTGCGATGTTGGTGTTCAAACTGGATGTGCCAATCATTGTTGCTTTCGTGGCCGTGTCGTTGTTGTTCGGCATTTTCATGACACTGCCGATCGGTGGTGCGGATATGCCGGTGGTGATTTCGCTGTTCAACGCGCTCACCGGCCTCGCCGTCGGGTTCGAGGGTTATGTTTTGGGCAATCCGGCGTTGATGATCGCCGGAATGGTGGTGGGCGCGGCAGGTACCTTGCTGACGCAGTTGATGGCGAAGGCAATGAACCGCTCGATCAGCAGCGTGCTGTTTTCCAATTTCGGTGGTAGCTCCGGAGAGGCGCAGGAAATCAAAGGCTCGCAGAAAGCCATCGAAGCCTCGGACGTCGCCGCGCTGCTCTATCTCGCTGACAAAGTCATCATCGTGCCCGGCTATGGCATGGCCGTAGCGCAGGCGCAGCACAAAGTGTGGGAGCTGACGCAGCAGCTGATCAAACGCGACAAGACGGTCAAATTCGCCATCCATCCGGTGGCCGGCCGCATGCCCGGACATATGAATGTGCTGCTCGCAGAAGCTGGCGTGCCCTACGATTTAATTGCGGACATGGAAGATATCAATCCGGAGTTTGCCACCTGCGATGTCGCCATTGTCATTGGCGCGAACGACGTAGTGAACCCGGTCGCCAAGACCGATCCAGCGTCGCCAATCTACGGCATGCCGATTCTCGATGTGATCAACGCCAGGCAAGCCATCATCATCAAGCGCGGCAAGGGTACTGGCTTTGCGGGTATCGAAAACGCGCTGTTTTATGCCGACAACGCCAAGCTTCTATATGGCGATGGTGCCGATGCAGTCAATCGCCTCGTGGCCGAATTGAAGGCGATCGATTCCGGTGGCGGACATTGATGTCGTAAAGCGGGGCTTGTTCCGCTGCCGTTGAATTCGATGTTGGCATGAATTCGATAGCAGAGCAGCGGCGCAAGCCCGGCGCAATCTGGAACGTACGCTACGCTTGGTCCAGATTGAAGTTGATCGGCACGATGACCCAGGCCTCGACGCTGGTGCCATCGTGTTCGGCGGCAACGAAGCGCCAAGCCAGTACCGCCTTCAAGGCAGCGCGATCGAGTTCGCGCGAACCGCTGCTGCGCGCGAGTTCCACCTTCAGCGGTGAGCCGTTTCGTCCGATCAGTACACGCAACTGCACTTCGCCCTGTTCGCGTTTGCGCACGGCAGTCGCGGGGTAGCGCACCCGGTTGGCATCTCCATAGCGCGCGTCGGCGCGGGCGCCGCTGAATGAATCGCTGCTGGGGCCCGAGGGAGTCACCGGATCGGTGTCTGGAACTTCCGTCACGATGTCCCTATGCGGCGCATCGGTATTCGTACCCGGTGTGCTCGGCATGTCCCGCACAATCGGCGGCAAAGTCAGTGGCGGTGCTGAGTGCTTTCGCGGCGGTTCAGGCGGAATTGGCGGTGGAGTGGGCGGAGGCGTTGGTGGCAGCGGCGGCTCGACAAAGACGACGTTGATCGCGCGCGTGTCCTCACGCTGCGTCTGCGCCGCTGGCCGGGCTGGCGCCAGCAAGAACAGCATCGCGCCGATATGCACCGTCAGTGCGGTGGCTATGGCCAAGGTGCGTGCGGGATTTATCGGCCGCTTGCCGTCAAATTTCACTGCTCGCATCGTCGTTCCCCAGATACCGCCGCAATGGCGGACTGAAGACTGAAACGTGCGATTCGAAATCCGGGGTTAATTGGGTGGCATCTGGTCAGCCGCAATGGTCATTGCGACTTTATCCGCCGCCCATCGCCTGCACGATTTCCACGCGGTCGCCCGGCTTGAGGCGATGCTCAGCGTGTTGATAGCGCGGGATGATCTGCTGGTTGACCTCAATCGCGAGCCGCCGCTGCTGCAACCCTTCGACATTGAGCAGGTCAAGCAGCGTGCTTGCTTCGGCGATCTGTCGAGGTTGACCGTTGAGCAGAATGTCCATGATGCCTATTTCTTGAGCAGTGAGGACAGCGCCGTCTTGGCCGCGCCGAAGGAGAAATGGCGTTCAACATTTTCCAGGCCGGCGGCGGAAAGACGTTGCCACAATGCGGCGTCTTGATAAAGGCGAACTACAGCATCGGCGAAGCCGGTGGGCGAGTCGGCGATCAACACATCCACGTCGTGGTGCAGGTACATGCCTTCTGCGGCCAGTCTGGTAGCGACGACGGGCTGACCGTGCGCCATGCTCTGGTTTACCTTTCCTTTTACGCCAGCGCCGTAGCGCAGTGGCGCCACCGATAGGCGGCAGCCGTCTAAATAGGCATCGAGCGATTCGACGAAACCGGTTGCAACGACACGCTCCGAGGCCAACTGGCGGATTGAATCAGGCATGCGGCTACCCACAATATGGAAGCGCGCGCTGGAGAGTTGCGTTGCGATCAACGGCCAGATTGCCGAGACAAACCATAGCACCGCATCAATGTTGGGTTGGTGCTGGAAACCGCCGATAAAGAAGATGTCCTTGCGCGCGGAGAACGGTTGACGGCAACCGACGACATCATGCACGTTGGACAGCACTTCGATGCGCGCATCGGGCATTTCGCGGCGCAGTAGCTCTTGCTCGACCGGACTGACCACCAGCGTGATGTCACTGGCCTTGACCAGGCGCAATTCGGCGAGCTTGGTGGTGGCTGCGGCGCGACGCAGCTCGGTCCTGTCTTCGAGATCGGCGGCGCGCTCCTCGCGTAGATAATGCAGATCCACCGTATCAAAGATGATTCGTGCGCGTGGCGCGTAGTGACGCACCAGCGGTAGCAATGGGGTCGCGACATAGTGCCGGCTCAACATCACTACGTCCCAATGCGTGCCGGTAGCACGCAGAAAACTTGTCGGGTCGCCGACCCAGGGGTGATACAGCACCTCGACTCCGAGCTGCTGCAGTTGCTCGGTGTAGCCAGATACATAGGCCCGATTTTCAGTGGTGAATGTCACCTTCCAGCCGAGATCGAGAAGGGCACGCAGTAGATTGACCATACGCACCGATCCGGAGTCCTTGTCGGGTTCGGGAATGGTGGCATCGACAATCAACATGCGCCCGACAACGCGGTGCTCACGTGCAATCGCGATTGCGGTTCCCGGTCCCGGCTGACTGGGCAAGGCATCGCGCCAGCGCTCTTCAAACTTTTTCTGATTGATTACCTGATAGCGCTTGGTGCCGCCGCCAGTGTCCGTGCCTGAAGTGATTCCCTCGAAATGAATCACCGTCGCTGCTGGTTGATAGAGCACGCGCAGGCCAGTCTCGCGCACCTGAAAGGCGAGGTCGGTGTCTTCGTAATACGCCGGCGCGTAGCGCGTGTCGAATCCGCCGCGGGCGTTGAACCATGCACGCTGGACGGCAATCGCCGCGCCGGAGCAATAGTCGGCTTCGCGTACGTAGTTGAACGCAGGATCGCGCGGATCGGCGAAGCGGCCGTAATTCCATCCAGAGGCATCGGCGAACACAATGCCGCCGGCTTCCTGCAGGCGACCATCCGGGTAGACCAGCTTGGCGCCGACCAGGCCCACGTCGCGATGTTGCGAGAAGGTGTCGATGAGCCCGTCCAGCCAGCCAGCGGTAACTTGCGTATCGTTGTTGAGGAACACCAGATACTCGGCGCTTGCTGCCGCTGCACCCGCGTTGCATGCGCCGATAAAGCCAAGGTTTTGTTCGTTGTGAAGCGCGGAAATGCCGCCGATGCGAGCGAGCCCGTCACCGGTCTCGTCGCTGGAACAGTCGTCGACCACGATCACTTCGAAACCAATCCCTGCTCCGTGCTGCGCAATCGATTGCAGACAGGCCAAGGTGTATGGGAATTTGTTGTAGACGGGAATAATGATGCTGGCCACTGGGTGCGCAGCGCGCGGCAGATCGAACGCTGCGAACCCGGAGCCGGGCGCCGCCAACGCCACGCTGAGTTCAATCGGCGCCAATGCTGAGGGCACCGCGCCTGTGTCCTGCTGAATGCGTTGTAACGTGCCGGCAAGTCCGCGCGTGCGCAGACTGCGCGTCAGCCGTGGCGGCATTCCCGTCAATCGATCGAGCCAGTAGCCGATTCGCGCGCGCAGGCCGCGCAGACGCGTGCTAATCGCTCGCAAGGGCCGGGTGATTCGCCAAGAAGTGGACTGCATCAGATCCTGGCGCAGCGCTTCGACACGCTCAACTTCAGCCAACCAGCCCGCATCGGCGGCGCGCTTTTCCTGCTCAAGACTGGTGTAATTGTTGTAGGCACTCTGCAATTCATCTGCCTGACGCTGCAATTCATCTGCCTGCCGCTGGCCCTCGACCACCAGCAACTGCGCCCAGCTCGTGCGCTCGTCGAATTCCAGTTGCAGTTCAGCGAACTGTTGATTGCGAACGCCAAGTTGTCGCTGGACTCGCCCCGTCTCACGCACTGCCTGGTTGGCCCAGTCGGCACGCGCGTGCAGCTCGCGCTCCTGTTGCGCATTGAGTTTTTCCAGCGCATCCACTGCCGCGCCGAACACAATTTTTGATTCGGCGAGCGTTGCGGTCTCCAGCGTCTCTGCGGAAATTCGGCAAAAGCTCGCCAGCCGTCCGGGAGTTGACTGGGGATACAGCGCCAGGTAATCGCCCCGTGCCGCTGCGACGGTGCGCAACTGCAGCGAGTTGAGTCGGGTGCGGATCGTGTGCAGCGGGCCCCGGTCAGCCACGAGCTTGCCGAGCAATTCAACGAGCGCTTGTGCATCAGGGTCGAACAGCAGTCCAGTCTGGCCGTGTTCGATACGTTCCCCGAGGCTGCCCAGTCGCGTAGCGATCGGCGGCACGCCCAGGGCCCACAGTTCGCTCAGTGTGTAGCTGAAGGATTCGGCGACCGTAGCCGGCATCAGCGCGGCATCAGGCCGCAGTTGCGCGATCAACTCGGGCAGCTGCTCACGGTCATAGTCGAGCAGTACGTGCACATGCGATGTGCCAAACAGGCTGTGTCCAGCAGCGCCACAACCGACCAGAAACAGATCAGCATGCTTGCCGATTTGCTCCAGCGCGCCTGCCAGCAAGTGCAGCGCCTTGCCGCCGTTGATGCGGCCGAGCACCAGCAACCGCAGGCGTCGGGCGTCGTGTGGTTCGTCGCCGACCCGAACTGGCGATGCGTGCTGCACCGGCTGCTGGAATGGCCGAAAGCCATGCGGGATGCATTCAAAGCTCAAGCCCGCCAGTTCCGGCGCCATGCGCAGCCAGTTATGCCGCAGGCCTGCACTTGGGGCACAGAGGGTAATCCGGTTTGCTTGCAGCGCGGCGATGAAAGCTTGGCGCAGCCGCCACCAGTAATCACTTGAATGCGATTGAAACGGCAGGCTGCTGGAATCTGACGCGCGCAATGCCCCTGGCAGGGACGCATGATCGAATGACTGCTTGATGTCGCCGAAATCGCTGTGCAATATCGGCCATAAGGGATAGTAGTCGTGGCAAACGTAGATGGTGGGCAGCTCAATGCCGAGCACATCCAGACTATGTCCGATCAACGACGAGACCATCAAGCGGCTCACGCCATAACGCTCCACAATGAACTGGAGCACGTCACGGGCGGCCGGATCATGCAGCGCGGTGTCGGCAATTGCTGCTGGCAGCGGCCAACGTCTGAGTCGATGCAGGCTGCCCTTCGCAACCAGAAAAAGCTCGAGCGCCTCACCGTAACGGCGGCGCGCAAACTGACCCGACGCGCACAGTGCGAAATGCACCTGGGTGTCATCACCCTCGGCCAGGTCGCGGACGAATCGTTCCACCCCTCCGCCCCAGCCATGCAGTACATGCAGCAGCACTGGCCGACCATCGACGCCCGGCAGGCAGTGTGGGAGTGCGCGCGGATGTGCCCCGATGCGCGCGCGCAGACTGCTCAGCACGGAAGCGGGCGCGGCATCGCGGCGGTCTGCTGGTGCGTCCGGGCCACGGCAGAGCGCGCCCTGGCGACCGACAAACAGGGTCGCGACGGCCTCGACCTGTAAGCCTGCATCACGCGCCGCGACCGCCCCAGCAGATTGAAGCTTGCGCCACCCAGCGGCGCGCCACAATGCAACGTGCGCTGCCCAATGCCGCCTGGGCACGCATGCGGGGTCAGCAAGCAAATGGCAAAGCGTGTCTAATTCGACGCTGCCAATTTCAGCAATCGCGCCCTCTGGCAACGGCGAATAATCATCTTCCGGGCCGAGCGGACAGACCACATCGGCCTGGCTAGTGTCGGCTGCTGCCAGCAATCGAGCCCATCCTAGAGCCGGCCATTGGCTATCGAGCGCAATCAGCACTACATCGGTGTGGGTACCCTGCGCCTGGACATGCTGCACGGCCCACTCCATATCATCGATCGGAGCACCGATACGGCAGCCCAACGCGCGCGCGCGATTGGCGAGAATATCCGGGCCGTGATAAGCGATCTCAGCCATCGGGCTGAGCACCGCAATCAGCTCCGATAGCTTCGATTCGTTCGCATCACTGCCGAAGACGAGGGCAGCGCAGGAGGAGAGCAGATTCAAATTGTGTTCGCCAAAGTGGTTGAGCTGCGTTTTGTCCAGGTAAGGCGAGACGTTGCGATCGCCCGTGCATCCGCACTGGGCGGACGCGTAGCCGGCACGCGCGCATCGTGGATTGCAGACTATGCTGCGCGCCGAGGAGCTGGACTCCGGTTCGATGCTGCGTGCGCAACGACTTTGGGCTGGGCCGACGCAGCAGCCCAGAGGTCAAAGAGTCTGAATTATTGCGGAATTGCCTGACGACCGCCACGCGCCATCGGGTCTGGCGCCGCTAAACTGCGCCCCGTCGCACTTTCATGCGCTGGAAAACTGCCTTCCTGGCGCCTGCAGGGCCAGCAACAACGATTGTCCTGTAACCCCTCCACGTCCCGCCCCGAACAGCGGGGAAGGGTTAGCGAACTTCCGCGCTAACCCGTCACGCCATGCGAACTGCCTCCATTTGAAACGTTTACTGCCGATCCTTGCACTCATCTACAGCTGGTGCCGCATCCCGCTTTGGTTGGTTGTGGGTGTGGGGCTGGGCTTCGGACTGCCATACGCCTGGTATCTGAACAAGCTGGTGCGCGCTGGATTCGAGAGCCTGAGTTACGAGCTGCCGAGTCGGGTGTTCGCGCGCCCGCTGCGACTTGCGCGCGGTGTTCCAATGAGCGCTGAAGCCTTGCGTATCGAACTGGACGCGGCGCGCTATCGCAAGGTCGACAGTATCTTCGAAGCCGGTACTTACTCGGTCGACGTCAATGACTTCCAGATTCGCACCCGCGCTTTCAATGATGGCGAGGGCGAGCACCCCGAGGTGCGTCTGTCAGTACGCCTGGCGAGCGGAAGTGTGTCCGCTATTGAGGATCTCGCCAGTGGTCAGAAGGTCGAATTGGCCAGTGTCGACCCGGCGCGCATCGCCACACTGTATGGCAAGAGCAGGCAGGAACGGCGATTGGTCAAGGTTGATGAAGTCTCGCCGCTGCTGGTGAACACTCTGCTGGCGGTGGAAGACAAACATTTCTACTCACACTACGGCATCGATCCCTGGGGTATCGCCCGCGCGCTGTGGGTCAATCTGCGCGCTGGCGAAACCGTGCAGGGCGGCAGCACCCTGACTCAGCAACTGGTGCGCAATCTATTTCTCGACCGGCGCCAGCGCTACACCCGCAAGTTCAATGAGATGGGGCTCGCGCTGCTGATCGAATGGCGCTACAGCAAGAAGCGCATTCTCGAGGCCTACCTCAATGAGGTGTATCTGGGCCAGCAGGGCGGACAGGCAGTGCATGGTGTGGCCGCGGCAGCTGAATTTTATTTTGGTCGTGAACACAACGCGCTTGCACCCAATGAAGTTGCGATGCTGGTGGGACTGGTGCAAGGCCCGTCCCTGTTCGATCCGCGGCGCGAGCCGGCGCTGGCGATCAAGCGACGTAATCTGGTGCTGCGCGAGATGGGCCAGGCCAAGCTGATCTCCGCGGTCGAAGTCGCAGCTGAACAGAGGCAACAACTCGCCATCAGCAAGACCGGCGCTTTGGCGCAAAATCGATATCCGGCGTTTCTTGATCTGGTGCGCGCCCAGCTGGGACGCGACTATGCCGAATCGGCACTGCGGTCGGAGGGTTTGTCGATCTTCACCTCGATAGCCCCTTCGACCCAACATTTTGCTGAGCGCTCCGTTGTCGAAAAGATCAAAACACTAGCCAAGGACACCACCGGACTGCAGGCTGCAATGGTGGTGTCGCACGCCCGTACCGGCGCGATCGAGGCTGTGGTCGGCGATCGCGACGCCAATCGTCCTGGGTTCAATCGCGCCGTTACTGCCTCGCGCCCGATCGGCTCGCTGGTCAAACCTTTTATCTATCTGGTGGCGCTGGCGCAGCCGGAACGTTACTCGCTGATGACCCCGCTGGACGACAGCGCCATCACCATCCGCCAAAAGGGTGGGAAGGTCTGGCAGCCGCGCAATTCGGATAACCAGGAGCACGGCACAGTCGCGCTGATCGATGCGCTGGCCAAGTCCTACAACCTGGCGACGGTGCGCCTGGGTCTGGCGGTACAGGTGCAGAAGGTCGAGCGGGTGCTGGAAACCCTGATCCCCGGCGCCGACATTTCGCCGCATCCGTCTCTGTTGCTCGGCGCTACCGAACTCTCGCCGTTGCAGGTGACCCAGGCCTATGCCTATCTTGCCGCTGACGGTCGCATGGTCGGGCTTTCGGCAGTGACCGCAGTGCTCGACCGCAATGGTCGACCGCTGTCGCGTTATGCCAGCAGCGACAATGCCGGTGAACTGGTAGCCGCCGCGCGCCTGGTCAGCTTCGCACTGCAGGAAACCGGGCGCACTGGCACCGCGAGCGAGCTTGGTGGACTCGGACTCGGTCGGCTGCAGGCGGCGGGCAAGACCGGCACCAGCGACGACAAGCGTGATTCCTGGTTCGCGGGCTATACCGGAAGTCATCTCGCCGTGGTTTGGTTGGGCCGCGATGACAACACCCGCACCACATTTTATGGCGCGACTGGAGCGATGCGCCTGTGGGCCGGGCTATTTCAGAACTTGCCGACCGAGCCCCTGCGCATCAACTATTCAGGCAATCCCGAAATGCACTGGGTCAATCCGCAATCGCAAAGCGAGACTGATCGCGAGTGTGAGGGCGCGCGCAGCCTGCCCTTTGTCAGCGGCCACGCGCCGCGCGAATACCAGGGCTGCGGCTTTTCTTCTTTCAACGATTGGTTTAATTCACGCACCACTGATGACGACGATGAAGCAGAATCCTATTGACCTTGTATGGCGCGCTGCGGCGGCGTTGATGTTGGCAATGCTGGCCGGCTGCCAGGCAAAACCTCTAGCAAAACCCGAACCACCGCCGCAACGCGATTGGGTCAGCGAGATCCGCGCGAGCGCGGCTAGCCTGCCCTCATATGTGGAGGTGTTGCCGCTGAACGACCCGAGCGTCGCCGATCTGCGCAAACTGGCAAGGCTCGCCGAGGGCGCACGGCGCTTTGCCGAGGCCGAAAAGCACTTGGCAATGGCGCTTGCGTTGATGCCCGACGACCCGGATCTGTGGCAGTGGCGGGCCGAAGTGGCGCTCGCCGATAGACGTTGGGAGGACGCGCAAACCCATGCTCGACAATCGGAGACCCTCGGCCCCAAGTTGGGCGGAATCTGCGTGCGCAACTGGATGACCTTGCTGGCGGTTGCGCAGGAAACCGAAGATCTCACCGCCCAAGCCGAAGCGCGCGCCAAGGCCGATGCCTGCCCGGTGCGCGCGCCGGTGCGCTTTTAAGCCAAGCGCAATTGCAATCATCGCAACGCCGATCCCGTGCATAATCCCGCCATGTACACCCAGTGCCCCGGCTGTCTGAGCCTGTACTCGCTGACGCTGGAGCACCTCATCCAGGGTCGCGGGCGCGCACGCTGTGCTTCCTGCCTTACTGATTTTGACGTGCTGGCCTCGTTGTCGGAACAGCTCCCGCAACCACCCGATACGATGTTGACCCGACACTTGCCTGGCGAAGCGCCGCTTTTGCGCGCGGCCGCCGGCAAGCCGAAATCCGGGCAGCGCGATCTGTTCACTTCGGTCGATGCGAACGTGGCCGAGTCAGCTGCTGCACAGCCTTCTTTCGCTGTTCGCAGCGAACGTCGTAGCGCGCTGCCAACGGCTTCTCGGGTGTGGCGTTATGTCAATACACTGCTGGTGCTCGCGATGCTGGCCCAACTCGTGTACGCGACGCGTGCCCTCTGGCTGGACGATGCACGTCTGCGGCCCTGGTTGGATGCTGCCTGCGAGCGCCTGACTTGCCGCTTGCCCCCGCGCCGCGACGTTGCACAGATTGCACTGGTGGCACGTGATGTCAGGCCGCACCCGAGCGAACCCGGCGCCTTGGTGATTTCCGCGACAATGCTCAACCGGGCAGCATTTGTGCAGCCCTATCCAACACTGGAGATCACGCTGTCCAATCTGGATGAGCAACGCATCGCCATGCGTCGATTGGCGCCGCAGGATTACCTTAACGATGCGCGCGCGTTGGCGCGTGGATTGCCGCCCGGTGCGACCGCGACCATCGATCTGGAAGTGTTCGATCCCGGCAAACAAGCGGTGGCGTTCGAATTCAAGTTTCTGTGACCGGGTCGCGCTTGCGCAACAGCTTGACCATACGCTGGGCGGCACCCTATAAAGGCCGGCCCGCTACTTCGAACCCGTCACGATGAAGTGGTTCACGTTTCGCAAGGTCAGTCCCACTCATCTCGTGCTGCGCGCGCATGACCCGGTCGGAGCGCGGCGTCAGCGCGTGTTGTTGGTCGGCGGTTGGCTGCTTTCCAGTGTTGTAATCTGGCTGATGGCCACTTACTGGTCAGCGCCGAACCTGGTTTCTCTGCAGGGCGATATGCGCAGCAGCAGAGTCGAGTTTGAAAAGCTGCAGAACGAACTGGAACGCAGCGAACAAGCGCTCAGCATCAGCGAAAAATCCGATCAGGTGTCGCGAACCGCGAACGAATCGCTGCAGGCCACCCTACGCGCCCAGGAAGACGAGATTGCCGGGTTGCGCAGTGACATCGCTTTTTTTCAACGCTTGATGGACGGCAAGTCCGGTCGCAAAGGCTTGACTGTGCAGGACCTGTCGGTGCGCGCCATCGAGGGCGGTCGGGGTTACAATGTGCGTGCCACCCTGACGCAAAACCTGCGCAAAGGCGAAGTCACCCGCGGTACCGCAACCATCAGCATCGAAGGTATGCAGGAAGGGCGCATCGTAAATTTGGCATGGGACCGCCTGTCTGGAGGAGATTCTGTCGCGACGCCTCAGTTCAGTTTCAAGTATTTCCAGCAAATGGACAGCAGTTTCGTTTTGCCCGCGGATTTCACACCTAACCGCATCAAAATGGTGGTGAAGTCTGAGCAGGGCGACAATACCGAACAGACCCTCGCCTGGTCGCAAGCGTTAAGCAACGGAGAGAAAGAAGATGTTTGGCAGTAAGGACAAGGAAACCCGCCCGACCACTCATCTGGATACCTGGATTGGGCCGCGCATCATCATTGAGGGCAAGGTTCATTTTTCTGGTGGCATGCGCGTTGATGGAACCGTGCGTGGTTCACTGATCGCCGATGACGACAAGGAGTCGGTGCTGACTCTGTCCGACAAAGGCACGATCGAGGGCGAATTGCGTGCGCCGCACGTCGAAATCAACGGTACATTCAAGGGCGATATCATCGCCAGCGAGCGCATCAAGCTCGGTGCCTTGGCACGCGTCACCGGCAACATCTACTACAAGATTCTGGAAATGACCGCCGGCGCCGAAGTCAGCGGCCAAATCGTTCGTCAGGAAGACCCGCATCGACAGCTACCCAAGCCAGATGTGGTTGCGGAAAGCGAAGTCAGGACCGAGGCCCGCCTGGAAGCCCGGCTGGATGCCAAAATTGAACACAAAGAAAAGTCCAAACTGGAAGCCAAGCGCACTTGAATCGCCGCAACTGAGCGTCATCATGTGTAGAGTTGTCGGTTAAGCGCTACGCGCCGGTGATGTACTCTGCGAACGAGTCCGACGACATCGATGTGGACAGGGTCCGCACGTTCTTCTGCAGCGCCAACGAGTAGGCACTTTCCATGAGTGAAATGACCATGAGTGAAATCTCCATGAGTGAAGTCTCCAACGTTGTTGCGACGCCCAGTCAGGCGCTGATCTTTACAATCGCGGCTGCTGGCAAAGTGCGGCAGCTGATCGAGGAAGAACATAATCCCGATCTGAAACTGCGCGTCTATATTCAAGGCGGAGGTTGCTCGGGTTTTCAGTACGGATTCGCGTTCGAGGATGAGGTCACCGAAGACGATTTCGCGGTCGAGCGCGACGGGGTCACGCTGCTGGTGGATTCGACATCGCTGCAGTATCTGATGGGCGCAGAGATCGACTACAAGGAAGACCTGCAGGGCGCGCAATTTGTGATTCGCAATCCCAACGCCAAGACCACTTGCGGCTGCGGTTCATCGTTCTCAGCCTGACTTTGTGTTGCGGGATGGGGCGCCCGACTGCATCAAAGTCGATGTGGGATGCCTAACCCCTCCCCGGCCCCCTCCGAACATCGGGCAGGGAGCAAAACTCCAGGCATCGTTCTTTTTTTCGCCCTACGCCTTTCGGATCGCTTCGCAAACACTGGGGCAGGGGTCGAGATTCACCATTTTCTTTCACGTTGAATCAGCCATGGTCTGCGCAAGGTCACGATGGAATTTGCGTTTGCGGCACTGACACTGGACCGCGCGGGTGAATCGCGCCAGGACAATGACTGGCTGCAGCGCCGTTTTGACGAACGCGACGCCCAGGTCCTGGTTTTGTCGCGCGATGGTCGAGTATTGATCGCCTTGCCCGAGCGGCACCTGTTGCAGGTTCCGGTGATGCTGTTGCGCGATCGCTTCAGCGGCAGTCAGTTCAATTTCCTTGGCATTTGCGACCGGCATGGAGCGATCTCCGGCACTCCAGCCATGGCCGGCGATGTGATCCCGGGTGCGGGCGCACACGCACTGTTCGCGCTGACGCTCGACGAGGCCCAAGTGGTCGAGTTCGCGCGCGAGTTCAATGCCGATGCACTTGATTTGCGCGTGGCGGCGAGTGAGCTCTCTGCTCAACAGGCCGGCGCAGCGGCGTTCGCGCGATCGTTGACACACTGGCAATCACGCAGCCGATTCTGCGGCACTTGTGGCGCTGCGACACTGCTCAGTTCAGGCGGGCATCGTGCGCTCTGCACCAATGCCCAATGCGCGGCGGAAGTATTCCCGCGCACCGATGCCGCCATGATCGCCCTCGTTCACGATGGCGAGCGTTGCCTGCTCGGTCGTCAAGCGAGCTGGCCGGAAAATCGCTACTCGACACTGGCCGGTTTTCTCGAGCCGGGCGAAACGCTCGAAGCCTGCGTGCGCCGTGAAGTGTTCGAAGAAGTTGGGGTGCAGATCGGTGAATGCCAATACATCGCCTCACAGCCCTGGCCGTTTCCGGCGTCGCTGATGATCGGCTTCATTGCGCGGGCAACCACCAGCGAAATTCGCCTCGGCGCGGAAATCTGTGAGGCACGCTGGTTCAGCGCACAGCAGTTGGCGGAAAATTGGCGTAACCAGCAGATCAAACTGTCGCCAAGGCTGTCGATTTCGCGCCATTTGATCGAGCTTTGGTACCAGCAGCAGACCGGCGAAAAATTGTCGTAAGCCGGCTGCTGCGATACGCATTGTGATTATGAGCTAGCGAATGCAGCTTAGTTCGCTGATCACCTGGCACGACGCTCCAAAGCAGGTATCTCCATGTACTGAGCGCACTGGAATTTCTGCTTGTGCGTTGGCGAGCAGCAGATCGGGGCTGCCGTCGGCGCGCAGCGCAAGGTCTCCGCTATGACCGTTGCTCTGGCAGAAGGCCTGTGCAGATTGTACGCCAGCGCAAGCCTGCTCATTGGCTTCATCAGCCACGTCATCGACGCACGCCCACAACTGGGCGCCATCGTTCAACAGCGGTGGATTGAACACAACTACTGGCGAATCCGCATCGGCGATCGCCAGGGCGGGCACGGGCTCTGCCGCTGACGGTTCGGCGCTCCTGCTGCTATTGCCGAGCGCAGGAACCGCGGCAACTTGCGCTGTCCTTGCCGCGGACACATTGCGCATCGATTGCATCTGCAACGCAGTATTGCCCGCGGGCGGCAACGGCTGCGGATTGAGACTGACCTCCGCGTTTTGCTGCGATAGCTCCAGCGTAGCGCGCGGCTGGATGGTCGTGGCGCCGGCGGGATTGGCCTGGCGCGTATAGATCTGTGCAGGATTGATCCGAGCCTTGGTGCGGTAGGTGTCGTTCGTATCAAATTCCGCGCGGTTGATTTCGCGATTGGGGCGGAAATCTTTTTTCAGGTAAGGGTTGCCGGGACTCACCTCGATAGGCAAATCCACATTGAATACGCGAACCGTGTAGTCGCGACCATCGGCGCTCGGCCGTGGCACCACTACACCGCCTTGCGCGCTATTGCTGGAAAGGGAGTAAACCTCGTTGTAGCTGGCATTGCCGGAACTGCGCTTGACCGGCGGGTCCAGCACCCGCGCCGACAGGGCATTGGGCCATCCGTCTGCGATCCCGCTCAGCGTATATGCGCAGCTACTGGCATCGATGGCGCTGGCCTGGAATGTTCCTACCTGGCGCGTCGGCGCCTTGGGCGCGGGCACGAACATCGGCACTGGACCGGTCTGCACTGTCGCCGTGATGATGAAACTCTGACAACCATTGCGCGGTGTGAATTGCGCCGCATCCCAGCGCAACACTCCGGACATGCGGCCGTTGCTCGGGGGCGAGATTTCGCGCGGGGCAAATGCCACGCTGATGTATCCGCCGCTAGCCGACACGCCGACACGCACCGCCTCGGATGGTCCCGTAAGTTGTGCGTTAACCGGTGCTAACGCCGCATCGATGTCGTTGACGAGATTGAACGAGATTGCGTTGATCGCGCTCTCGGCCATGCTCTTGTAGTCCGGTCCGCCGAAAAACGGTACCAGATCGGTAACGATGTACTTGAGCATGTCGCCAGTAAAGTTGTGCGAATCCAGCGTCGCGTTATTCAGCGTGAACTGCGCCTTTGACACGCGCAAGGTCTGGTTCCGGTTGGGTTGGACCGCCAGCATCAGGTCGAACTTCGCGGTAAGCGCAACCGAGAAACGCGGGTCGGCGTAGTCGCCCAGACCGACGCTGACGCCAAGCACGTTGACCACATCGGGTGTGGTCGAGGTAGCCTCGACGTAGCCGCTGATGGTCAACGTGGCGCGCAGATTGTTCAGCCCTGCGGGTGCCACCGCCAGCACGACCTGCTCATCAAGCAAACAGGTGATGTCGTACAGGGTTTCTCCTCTGGCCGCGCCGCCGATACCCATCTTGAGTCTGAGCTGCTCACAAATCTTGGGGCGCACCTGTGCCCAAGCCTCCTGCAGCGAATCGCTGACCAGGGTCGGGTGGTCGAGCAGCGTAATCGGCGCCGCCTGATCGATCATCAGCGGATTCCACGCTTGCAGGAATACGCGTGCGCCCGTTGCCGCGTGCGCTTCAATTGCGCTGGCGAGCAAGGTGAGGCTGGTAACGAATAGCAACCAACGGCGAGTCATTTTCGATTGCACGCAATATCTCCTGTAACTGCGGCTGATCTGGATGCGGATGCACCCACGCGGCCTGCGTTCATTCAAAGCAACAGGAAACGGTGCGATCCACGGACATGATGATCAACAGCCATTCATCAATCGTTGGTGCAGACGCCTCAGTGCGCACCGGCATAGACCATCTCGAACGTCAGCGCTGCGCGTGGTTGATTGGCAGTCAACACGACCTGTCGCTCACCATCCACGATGCTGCGTCGCTGCTGTCGTCCCGGCCGCGGCTGACTGCCGTCAAGCCACACATCGCTGGCGGAAGTGCGGTGGCCGGACATCGCAACGCGCACGGTGACGGGTTCGTCGAGCGGCACATTGGAAATCACATACTCGCAGACATAGCTGTCGTTCCGGTTGCGCATGGGAATGCCCGTGGTAAGCCCGACCAGCCCGTGTTGCTCAGGGTCTTGCGGCGCAACCAGAAACGCCACACCGAACGCGTCGCAGGAATACGGACCCAGATCGCCAAAGGCACCCTGACCGTTGGCGTACTGATACCCATAGGCAGTGGGATACCGTACCTCGATGCGAATGGTGTCTTCTGGCTGCGAGAGTTCCTCCGCGCTGGCTGCTCGATCGATCTGGCCGGTGGTCAAGCCGCTGCGCGAGTAGGGGTCGTGGCGGCGCGCTTCGCGCTCGATATAGAAGGTGCCTCGCGCGTCGCGAGCGCTTTGCTGTTCGCGATCGTCGACCGCTCGTTCCAATTCCATCTGCGGCGATGCTTGCGCACGGGCGCCTCGATCGATCTGGATGTTGAGCTCGCTGCTGCGCGGGTAGGAATCGTCGCGGCGCAGGTTGTCGTCGACTTCGGCATGAACTTCTGAATCGATGCCAGTCGGCGCAGACTGCCCGTCGATCTCGCGTGTCATGCGCGTCTCGCTGTTCGCGGAGTCATCGGACGGTGAGGGCGAAGCACTCTTCTCAGCCGACAAAGCGGGCGATGGCGATGCCAGGCCCCGGGCCTTGATGGCGTACTGGCTATTATCAGCGCAGGCATTGCCGGCGAGCGCGATTCCAAAAAAAGCCGCAGCGAACGTCAAGTGTCTGGCGCGGGCGTGCTTTGCATGAGCATACGGTAGAGCGGAGCTGCGCATCATTGTGGTTCCTGAGGATTAAGTACATTGACTCGGCCGCGGCGCAGCAAGTTTGCCTAGAGCCGCTTTGCAATACCTGACCCAAGCGTTTCGAGCGCCTTGAGTGCGCTGTCTCGATCGCCGCTGACCAGCGAAGTGCCGGTGAACAAAATCGCCACGCGGTCGCCGCGCTGCGTTGCCAGCAGCGCCATGTCGGCAAGAATGCCCAGTTCTGGATTGGCTTTTTCCACCACCATCATCGCCTCATCCCCGATGCCCGCGATCGATTGGTAGCGGATGTGATCTGCTGCCCCCGCCAGCATCGGATCGATCGAGCCCTGAACTCTGCTGCGTAGTTCATCAGCGACCGCGCCCGGCTTCGCGGCGAAGGTCTGCACGGTCAGACGGTCGTTGGGAGTATCCCAAACGCAACTGAAGATCGCGTATTTGTCGACGCTGCGATCGCGTTTGCCTGCAGTAGCACCATTGAACACATCGTGCACTTCGGCGTCGGTCAGCAGATTGCATGGGTCGCCGGCAACCGAGCCGCTAGCCGCTGCTGGATCACTTGCTGCTGGCGAGGGCGAAGTGCCAGCCGGCTCTGAGTTTTTCTGAGTGCAGCCGATCAGACTGAAGATGGCCAGCAGCGAAGCGATCAAGTTGAAACGAGTCAAATGGTTCATGTCGAGTCTCCCTTGCAAAATGCTGGTGCCGGTTGAGCCGCCGACTATTCGAAGCCGTTGGCAAAAATGGCCGGTGTCGGAAAGGTCGCGCCAAACTCGAACGCTCCGCTGTCACAACCACTACCTGCCGGGCGCTGGGCGCCGCGTTGGTCGGATGTGCTGAAGCAATCCGCGATCGGGATACGATTGATGGCGGCATTGCCGGCGATCGGCGGAAGAGTCGGCGTTGGGCCGCCGTAATCGCCGAACGCCAGCAACGGCAAGTTGGCGTTCTGTAAATCGCCAGTCTCAACGAAGCCGCCGCATCCGCTATCGTTTACGACGTTGTAGCCATTCGATCCGACCACGCCATCACAGTTGCCGCCAGTGTTGGCGCTGACGATCGACCGACCGATGAACAGGGTGCCGGTGGCGGCGCCATCCTTGTACAGACCAGCGCCAAATGCCGCGGTGTTGGCGCGGATGGTCGCGTAGTAGATCAGCGCCGATACGGGCCCATCCTGATTGATCGCGCCGCCGCCATTGAATCCCGTGGTGGAATTGGTGGTGAAAGTTGCGTTGGTCACGCTCATCGCGCAGCTGCTGTGAATCGCGCCGCCAGTCGTGCCGGAAACATTGTCGGCGAAGGCCGAGTTGTCGACAAACAACTGCACACCGGTACAACTGATTGCGCCGCCGGTAGTTGCTGAAGTGTTGCCAAGAAAAAGACTGCGGTCGACTTCAAGCCTGCCCTCGAGCACCCAGATTGCGCCACCGTCGCCAATTGTGCTGTCGTTGCCGAGAAACCTCGCATCACTCACTCTCACCAACGTGCCGAGTGTTTCTATCGCAGCACCGTAACCGCCCGAGTTGGCATTGAACGTCGATCCGCTGATGGTGGCGAAAGAACCACTGGCGATGTTGATCGCTCCGCCATCGGGGGCGGAGTTGGTGCTGAACGTACTGTCGACGATGGTGATGCCTCCATCAGCGTTGAAAATCGCCCCACCACCTCCGAAATTTCCAGTGACGGTATTGTTGCTGAAGGTCGATGTTTCGATCCGGGCAGTTGCGTCATTGGACAGGGCCGCACCAAAACGCGCGGCGCCGCTATTGATGGAGTTGGCGCTTAGCGTGCTGCCGCGGATGATCAGCTCACCAAAATTGGCGATTGCACTGGCACTGGATACGTTCTCGGTAACGACGCATCGGTTCAACGTCATCGTGCCAAAATTCTCCAGCGCACGCACTGAACTGAAAACACCACGCTTCAGTGTCAGGTCATTCAGCACCAGACTGGCGCCGTTGAAGACCTGGAAAAACGCCGACGCGTTGTTGCCATCAAAGCTGATCAGGCTGCCACCGTTGATGGTGACCGGAGCGGATATCTGGCGGTGCGTTGTAAACGTGATCGTTGTTGGTGCGGCACCGCAGTTGAAGCTGATTGCGCCACCACCGCTTCCTATCACTGTATTCAGTACACCGACAAAACCAGCCTCATTGCAGTTGCCAGGGCCTACGACACCGTCGGCCGCATCGGCTGGAGCGAATTGCATCGAGCTTATGCAAACGAACAGGAAAGTGGTGATTCTTTTTAGCGTTGGCATACGAGCATTCCTCAAGAGCGATTATGGAAAAATTCACATCGGCCGGGCGTGACGCACTATTCGAAACTGTTCCTGAAAAGAGTCCCAGCGCCGAACTCGAACGCGCCGACATCGCAGCGCGCCCCGATTACTCGAGACGCGCCCCGCTGGTCGGTCAGCAAGAACGCTCCGGTCTCGTCAATGCAGCCGAGCGTGTTGTCGGTGGTGTCGATGGCTCGACTACCCGCGAGCAGGGCGTGTGTCCAGGTCGGCCCGCCGTTGTCTTGCAGAGTTCCGATCGTGTTCGGCTCCACAAAACCCCATGCTGCCGCATTGGGAATGGTGCATCCGGCGGTGTCGTTAAACAGGTTCCAGCCATGGGCCTCCAGTACGCCCGCGCAGTCGTTGTAGACGGAAACGTTGCCCAGAGTGTTGTCGGCAATCAACGCGTTGACGATCACCAAGCGCGAAGCTGGCTGATTGTGCACTCCGCCACCACTTCCGCCTTTCTCATCCTGGTCGTGATCGGCGTCGTTGCCGATGACGCTGGTGTTGTAGAGGAACGTGGTTGATTGGTTGCTTATCCCCCCGCCGTTGCCATTTGCAACGTTGTAGCTGATGGTGCTGTTGACCACGGACAGCGGATTGACGAACTGTGCAGCGACGCCGATCCCGCCGCCACTGAGATTTGCGGTGTTGCTATGCACGGTGCTGTCACGGATTGTTGTCGGGCCCTCGAGATACAAGCCCCCGCCGATACCCGACGCCAGATTCGATCGAATCGTCGTCCTGGTTACTGTCAACGTGCCAGTACTGGTGTTCAGGACGCCACCCCCGTAGTTGCCAGCGTTGCCCTCGACCACGCTCTCGGTGAGCGCGAGGCTGCCACTATTGTAAATACCCCCGCCGGCAAAATTTGGGTTTCCAGAGGTGGTTCCATTGCGAATCACAACGCGTTGAACCGTCGCGTTACGTCCGGCCGTGATGCGCAGCACACGGTCGATGTGGTTGGCGTCGATGATGGCGCGGGATGCTCCGATGCCGACGATGATGACGCGCTGCTCAGCTCCCAGTGGTGCGGTGAGATTCAAGTCTCCAGTGTCTTCGCCATTTTCCCCACTTGGCAGACGGGTCAGCGCAAACGTGCCAGCCGGCACGCGGATGGTGACGATCAGTTCCGGCACGCTGAGGTGATTGGCCTCCATGATCGCCGCGCGCAGTGAGCACGTATTGGCGCTGGTATGGCATAGGCCGTTGCCAGCGTTGTCGTCGATCAAATCGGCGGTTGTGTTTACCGTGAAGTCGATACTGGGTGGTGGCTCCTGCGCGGTCACGCAGGACGCGGCAATGACGAGGGTCGCCAACAGTGTCGCTGATAAACCGTATCGCATGATGCACTCCTCAACACTTCGCGCCGACTGCGCAGCACAACTCATAACGCCACACTCGAATGCTCGACAGCGCTGCGCGGGCGTCCGCTGCACACGGCGTGGCCCGCTCTTTCGCTGCGTACACGACCAAGGGAATTTGCCTTGGTTTTCGTTACTCAAACTCGTCGGCGAATATCGAATCGAACGCGGCTCTGCCCAGTTGCACCTTGGCGATGCCGAAAGTTGCCGAGGTAAAGGGTTCCGAAAGTACGTGCTGGCTACTGCCCGCAATCATCAGCCCACCGTTGCCGATCACGATGGCGGAGGCGCTGCTCCAGTCGTCGCCACCGTCGAACTGGCTGACGCCAGCACCCGCAAGGCCGAAACTTGGGTCCAGGACAGCGCCATCGCGCGGGAATTCGTTGAGCCTAGCGACCATGAAGCAGTGGGTGGCACAGCGACTCCCGACACCGACATTTGATCCGCCGACGATGATCTTGTTGTCGGCACCGACAGCAATCGAGTCGAGGAATTGCGAGCCGCCGATGTTGACCCGCACCGGCCTGCCGGTACCGCCCGGAACCTCGACGCCACCGAAACTCCCATCTTGCTGACCGTCCGGCAATAGCCGATTCACGCAGATCTCCGAGTCGAGTTCGGTTAAGTCCGGCGTGCGATATCTTGCGCTGTATGCAGTCGCAATTCGTCCTTGCGCATCAATCGCAATGGCGGCTGGATAGCCTCCCCAAGCGCCTGCGCACAGCGGAAGTTGCGTATGCCCGGCAGCGGTGCCGAAGGTGTCGTCGATCGTGCCATTGGCGAGCAGGCGCATGACGAAGCCCGTGGCTTTCCCGTTGACGGGGGCACCGTTGTCGTTGAGCCGGCCAGCGAGCAATATGCGGCCATCGTCAAGGACGTGTACGCCGTTTACACCTATCCCAAAGCTAATAGCCCTGACGCCATTCGTTCCGAAACTGGGGTCGAGCGCGATCACGCCGCCTGCGTCAACCCTCAGGCGCGCGACCGCAATACCACGATTGCCCGCGTTATCGCGTTTGGCAAGGCCTGCGACGAGAATCGCATTTTCGCCAGCCGCTGCCGCGCCCTCGGGAAGACTGTAGGGGGAATTCGGCACATTGTTGAAGTTGAAGAGCAGTGAGCCGAACACGGCGTTGCCATCAGTGGCCAATCGGCTGATGCTGACTCTGCGAAGGGGCTCTGCGCTCGTTCCAACCATCCACAGAGCAGCATCGCTATCTGGCAAGATCGCTGCCGAAGTGGGTGGAGTGCCAGCGAGTTCGTTGAGCTGCAACATACCGGTTCCGGCAAGGCCGAACGAGGCATCCAAGACGCCATTACTCTGCAAGCGCGCAATACAGGGCCAGGTACTCTCGTTGACACTGGGTGTTCCACATAAACCCACAACCATCACCTTGTTGTCGGGCATCATCCGCATGCTGGTGAGCACATCCATCTCGCTGCTGAGATCGACCAGACGCCGGCCATTGCCATTCCAGCTCGGGTCGAAGTTGCCTTCCTGCGCCTCGCCGCGCGGGCTTGCTGTCGCCAGTGCGGCAAACAGTATTGAAAAGCAGAATGCATGAGCTGATTTCATTGCGTGCGACCTCGCTGGTAATTTTTGGCGATGCTCTGACGGATTGAGTCAAACGACATCGGGTGTTGCTTGGTGATCACCGAGCGCCCGCGGTCGATCGGATAAATCGCCGCTGCCAGCCTGCGTTGCCGATTCAATGTCCTGGGGCACGGCGAACCAAACGCTGTTCCGATGCACTTGCAGCTTCAAACAGGAAACAGGGCGAAAATCGGTCAGCCCGAAGCAAGCTCGGTGTTAGGAAACATCTGAACAAGTCCGGAGCCGCGATAGCCCCGTGAGTCAGGGGGCGAAAAACCGCAGGTTGACCAGCTCCGCTGTTGAGAGCGACCAGCTCCGCTGTTGAGAGCGGGAGTTTGGCAAGCAACAAGCGGTGTGGCGAAGACGAAGTGGTGACTTTTTCAGACCTTCCTTGGGTGTGCTATTGCGCCTGTGGCTGTGAGCAAGCGCGTGCGGAAATTGGCTTCGCGCGCATGCAGCTGCCCCCATGCGTTGAATTGCTGCCCGCGGCCAATGTGTGCATTGCCGCGATGGCCGGCGCACTGATGATCAGCGGGTAGTGCGCGGAAACGCGCGAGCGCTTGTAGGAGATTCAATCACTGATGGGTTACGAACAGGCACAGCTCATTCAAAGCCGTTCCGGAATATTTCGCTGCCCAACGCGCTGGGCGCGCGGCGATGAAAGCCGCCGGTGAGTTCGAACATGCCGCCAGTTTGCGGGTTACTGGCGTCGTGCTGGCCGATGCTGCCTTCAAGTGTGTAGACACCACCGGCCGCGCGCCCGCCGCCCGCAGAGAGGGCGTGTGCGTTCAGCGAGTAAAGGCCACCACTCGCTTGCCCGTGGACAGGAGTGAGCAGCGCGAACCCAAGTATCAACGTACTAGCGCTCAACGCAGCAACCACGCAGCGCAATCCGGCGAACGACGTGAAAAGCGGTGGATCCAGGGGCCGTTTCATTG
>JAWXCG010000310.1:0-31224 GCA_034440555.1 Pseudomonadota bacterium | reverse complement strand
CGCCGCCGCCGTGCCACGTTGCGCAGCATATTTGCAGGCGTGTTCCCAGGCTTGCCGATAGCAATCGCACACCGCTTCCTCAGCATTGGCGCGGTTGCCCAGCACCCGACATGCGACCGTATAGAGGCGATCGATGGTGGAGTCGTACAGCGAATTGAGCGCGCTCTGGTCGCCCGCCGCCATGCGCCTCGTCCAAGTGGTGAGAACGTCGGTGGCTGATCTGCGTCTCTGGAACCCTGTCGACTACGCACTCTGCGGAACTCATTGCCCACCCCACGATTCTTGGCCTGATGCCGTTGGAATCGCGATTGCGCGATCCCGCTCTCGTACCCAGATATTCACGGACCAAGGCTGCCGCGGCGAACAAAGTGCCATGACCTCAGCCCGAAAACAGGCTAAGGCGGTGCCTGTGATCGTTTGGTATATTTGCTGTGAGATCGTCACATGCATTTGTTGCTGGTTGCAGTTTTTGATGGGCCGGACTGCCGCCATTACGGTCGTCCCTCGACAGCTTCGCATTCGGCGCGCAAGCTCGCGCCTCGCCTTCAACTTCAGGTGCGTCCGATATGCATGGATTTTCGATTACCTATGTGCGCTTCTCGTTGCTGACCCTGTCGACGTCGCTGCTGGTGCTCGCCAGCACTGCCCACGCGGCCGACCGCGTCACTGGAAAATCGTTTGCAACGCGATCCGAAGTCATTGCGGCCAATGGCATGGTGGCGACATCGCATCCGTTGGCGACGCAGATCGGCCTGGATGTACTCAAACAGGGCGGAACCGCGGTCGATGCTGCAATCGCGGCAAACGCCGCTTTGGGCCTGATGGAACCCACTGGCAACGGCGTAGGCGGCGATTTGTTTGCGATCGTCTGGGATGCGAAATCGAAAAAACTTCATGGCTACAACGGCTCCGGGCGTTCGCCGCAGGCACTGACACTGCGTTGGTTTGAGGAGCAAGGCATCGAGGACATTCCGCCACACGGACCATTGCCAGTGACCGTGCCGGGCGCAGTTGATGGTTGGTTCGCGCTGCACGCGAAGTTCGGCAAACTGCCAATGAAACGATTGCTGGCGCCCACGATCGAATACGCGAACAGCGGTTTCCCGGTAACCGAACTGATCGCACATTACTGGGCGCTGTCGGTGCCGCGGCTGTCGAAGTTTCCGGGTTTCAGTGAGCAGTTCACGCACGACGGGCGCGCGCCAGCCAAAGGTGAGATGTGGCGCAACCCGAATCTTGCACGCACCTTGTCGGCCATTGCCAAGGACGGTCGCGATGCGTTCTACAAGGGCGAAATTGCTCAGACCATAGGTGATTACATCAAGGCGCAGGGCGGTTTCCTGAGCGCCGGGGATCTGGCCGCGCACCAGGGCGAATGGGTCGAACCGGTGTCGACCAACTATCGCGGTTACGATGTTTGGGAACTGCCGCCGAATGGACAAGGCATCGCCGCGCTGGCCATGCTCAACATCCTGGAAGGCTATGACATCAGGTCCTACGGCTTTGGCAGCGTCGAGCATCTACATCTGCTTACCGAAGCCAAGAAACTGGCCTACGCAGATCGTGCGCAGTGGTTCGCCGATCCGGCGTTTGCAGAGCTTCCGGTAGCGCGATTGATCGACAAGGGCTACGCGGCCGAACGCCGCAAACTGATTTCGATGGAACGTGCCGCACTGGCCGTGGATGCCGGACACCCACCGTTGGAGGCGGGTGACACGATCTATCTAACCACTGCCGATGGGTACGGCAACATGGTCTCGCTGATCCAGTCCAATTATCGCGGCATGGGGTCTGGCATGGCGCCGCCGGGACTGGGTTTCATCCTGCAGGACCGCGGCGAAATGTTTGTGTTGAAGAAAGCTCATCCCAATTCGTTTGCGCCCGGCAAGCGTCCGTTTCACACCATCATTCCGGCCTTTATCACCAAGGATGGCAAACCCTTCGTCAGTTTCGGACTGATGGGCGGCGGCATGCAACCGCAGGGCCACGTACAGATCGTCTTGAACCTGATCGATTTTGATATGAACCTGCAGGAGGCTGGCGATGCGCCGCGTCTGCAACACGAAGGCTCGACCGAGCCCACCGGGCAGGTGACTGCCATGGAAAATGGCGGCGAGATCAATCTGGAAACCGGGTTCGGCTACGAAACCATCCGCGCCCTGATGCGCAAAGGGCACCGCGTCACTTTCGCCGATGGGCCATATGGCGGCTATCAGGCGATCCAATGGGACGCCAACAACCGCGTCTATGTCGGCGCTTCGGAAGGACGCAAGGACGGGCAAGCGGCGGGATACTGAGCGCTGCCGTTGCAGCCCGATCCGGCATAAAATCCACCAATGGCATACGATCCGCCCATGGTTATTCCAAGCTTGTTCCAACATGCCCGGCGAATTCGCTATGGATGATCCGTTCTGGCAGTCGTGGAAGTTTGTGCTGGGTACGATCTGTACCACGCTGCTCGTGGTCTGGATCGTGGCGCGTTGGCGCTTCGCCGCCCTGGTTCACCAACGCGAGCAGCTGGTGATCGAAGTGGCGCGTCAGACCGAGCGCGTGCAGGAACAGAACAACGCACTTGAGAAGGCCAATCGCGAGCTGTATGAACTTTCGATTCGCGATCCACTGACCGGCGCCTACAACCGACGCTACATTTTCGATCGCGGCAGTCGCGACCTGGAAAAGCGCCGCAATGAACGCATGGGCTATGCGTTGATACTTGTCGATATTGATCATTTCAAGAAGATCAATGATCGATTTGGGCATGCAGTCGGCGACGAGGTTCTGCGCAGATTGACGACGTCATTGGCCGAGAAATGTGAGAGTGGCGCCGTGCTCGGTCGAATCGGCGGGGAGGAGTTCCTGATCCTGCTCGGGCCCCTGACCGCGCAAGTGGCGCTGCGTCGGGCAACGACGCTGCAGCGAGCGGTGTCAGCACTGCGCATTCCGATCGGCGACTCGACGATTCCGATCACCGTGAGCATGGGCGTGACGGTATCGCTGTCGCATGAGGAAGTTTCATTGGAGTCATTGATCAACCGCGCCGATCAGGCGCTCTACCTCGCCAAACAGAACGGCCGCAACCGGGTTGAGTTGGCTGTGGCTTGAGTTGCAAGGAAGTGAGCGCCGCAGTTTGCGCAGAGGCTGACCCATTTGATTGTTGTAGGTCAGCGGCAGAGCTGAGGCTTGGGGCTGCTTCAGCTCCCGCAACAGAGGCAAGTGCTTCGCGGCTAGAGCCGCTCCCACAATGACTCATTCGCTGGAGCCGCTCGCGTAGCGCCTACGATAGACTGCGCGCCTTATCAATCTGTGCCACCGGAGTGTCTCCATGTCTCGAACGGATCCGATCATCGACCCGGATTACACCCTGGAACACAAGTACACGCGCGAGGAAGGCCGCATCTTCCTTTCCGGGGTGCAGGCACTGGTGCGTCTGCCGCTGATGCAACAGATGCGTGACCGTGCCGCGGGCCTCAACACTGCCGGTTTTATCTCCGGCTATCGCGGATCGCCGCTGGGTGGTTTCGATCTGGAACTGTGGAAGGCAAAAAAACACCTGGCCGCATCCAACATTAAATTTCAACCGGGTATCAACGAAGACCTGGGAGCGACGATGGTGTGGGGCTCGCAGCAGACCAACCTGTTTCCCGGCGCGAAATACGCTGGCGCGTTCTCGATGTGGTACGGCAAGGGTCCTGGCGTCGATCGCTGCGGTGACGTGTTCAAGCACGGCAACGCTGCCGGCACCTCGAAGTTTGGTGGCGTGCTGGCGTTGGCGGCTGATGACCATGCCTGTCGCTCATCCACACTGCCGCATGGGTCGGAGCATGAGTTCGTATCAGCCTTGATGCCGGTGCTCAATCCGGCCGGTGTGCAGGACATCCTGGATATGGGCCTGCTCGGCTGGGCGATGAGCCGCTTCAGCGGTCGCTGGGTCGGTTTCAAAACCATCGCCGAGACCGTGGAATCCTCAGGCAGCGTCAACGTCAATCCGCATCAACTCGATATCGTGA
This sequence comes from Pseudomonadota bacterium, assembly GCA_034440555.1. GTDB lineage: Bacteria > Pseudomonadota > Gammaproteobacteria > Xanthomonadales > Ahniellaceae > 0-14-3-00-62-12. Next base: position 27,217 of record JAWXCG010000310.1, on the reverse strand, counting down.
TCCCGGAGGACTTCGTGCTCCCGCCTGGCGGTCTGAATATCCGCTGGCCGGACCCACCGCTGGATCAGGAAATGCGTTTGCACCAGTTTGCAACGCAGGCCGCCATAGCATTTGCGCGCGCCAATGGCATTGACAAGCTGGTGATTGATTCCAAACGCGCGCGACTGGGCATCGTCACCACCGGCAAGAGCTATCTGGATGTACTGCAGGCGTTGGAGTATCTCGGCATCGATCGACGCGCCGCCGAGGACATCGGCATCCGCGTATACAAAGTCGGCATGACCTGGCCGCTGGAGCCGCACGGCATCCGTGAATTTGCCAAGGGACTGGAAGACATCATCGTCGTTGAAGAGAAGCGCAGCTTCATCGAGTCGCAGATGAAGGAAGCGATGTACAACTGGGATCACGCGACGCGCCCGAGCATAGTTGGCAAGTACGACGAATCCGATGAATGGATTTTGCCGAGCACCAACGAACTCACACCGGCACGCATCGCGCGCGTGATCGCCAAGCGACTGGCGCGCTTTTTTACTTCCGAAACCATCGAAGATCGCCTGAAATGGATCTCCGCCAAAGAGCGCGAGCTGGCCTTGCCGCGCGCCAATTTTCCGCGCGCTGCGCACTACTGCGCGGGCTGCCCGCATAATACGTCCACCGTGGTCCCGGAAGGTTCACGCGCGCTCGGCGGTATCGGCTGCCACTACATGGTGACCTGGATGGATCGGCGCACCGACACCTTCACGCAGATGGGCGGCGAAGGCACGACCTGGTGCGGACAGGCGCCGTTCACCGACGAGAAGCACGTCTTTCAGAATCTGGGCGACGGCACCTATTTTCATTCGGGTTCGCTTGCCATCCGTCAGGCGATCGCGGCCAAGGTCAATATCACCTACAAGATTCTGTACAACGATGCGGTCGCGATGACTGGCGGACAGCCGGTCGACGGTACGCTCACGGTGCCCGATATCGCGCATCAGGTGCGCAGCGAGGGCGTCAAGCACATCATCGTGATGAGCGATGAAATCGAGAAATGGTCGCGCCCCGAAGTGTTTCCCGAGGGCGTGGAATTCATCGATCGTGACGAGCTGGATGCTGTGCAAAAACGCATGCGTGAGATGCCCGGCGTGTCGGTGCTGATCTTCGATCAGACCTGCGCCGCGGAAAAGCGCCGCCGCCGCAAGCGCGGCAAGATGCCCGATCCGGCCAAGCGTGCGTTTATCAATGCGGCCGTCTGCGAGGGCTGCGGCGACTGCGGCGTGAAGTCCAATTGCGTCGCAATCCTGCCGCTGGAAACCGAGTTCGGCCGCAAGCGCGAAATCGATCAAAGCAATTGCAACAAAGACTTCAGCTGCGTCAAGGGATTCTGCCCGAGCTTCGTCACCGTCCATGGCGGTGGGCTGAAGAAGAAAAAGGGGTCCGGCGCGGAGGTCGATTTCTCACTGCTGCCGATGCCGGTGGCGCATACCAATCTCGATCAGCCCTGGAACATTCTGGTGACAGGCATCGGTGGCACCGGTGTAGTGACGATCGGTGCACTGATCGGCATGGCCGCACATCTGGAAGGCAAGGGCACTTCGGTACTTGATCAGACTGGTCTGGCGCAAAAAGGCGGCGCGGTGACCACGCATGTGCGCGTGGCGCGCACGCCGGAAGACATCCATGCGGTGCGCATTGCTGCCGGTGAAGCCGACCTGGTGCTTGGCTGCGACATGGTCGTGGTCAACGACTACTGGGCACTGTCCAAAATCCGCTCCGATCGCACCACCTGTGTGCTCAACACTTATGAGGCGATGCCCGGCACATTCACGCGCAATACCGATATGGTGTTTCCATCGGGCGCAATCGTCGAGGCGGTCAAGCAAGGTTCGGGCGGGCGCGCGCCGGAGCTGGTCGACGCTACCGATCTGTCCGTTGCCCTGATCGGCGATTCAATCGCCACCAATACCTTCATGCTCGGCTATGCCTGGCAGAAGGGCATGGTGCCGGTGTCGCTGGAAGCGCTGATGCGCGCAGTCGAGTTGAATGGCGCCGCCATCGAGATGAACAAAAAGGCTTTCAACTGGGGCCGCATGGCGGCGCACGACATGGCAGCGGTAAAGAAAGCGGCTGGCGCGAAAACCGCGCCAGCGATTGCCGAGTTCGTGGCCGTTGGTCCTGTGGGAACGGCATCAGCCGCGATTCCGCAAGGTGCCTCGACCATCGCCGATCGCACCGCTCCTACAGCGGCGCTTGCCACTGCGGCGGCGTTTGAAGGCTTCGGCGATCTCGCCACCACGCTCGACGAGAGCATCGCGCTGCGCGAGAAATTTCTGACCGAATACCAGGACCGCGCGTACGCCGAAAAGTATCGATCACTGGTGGAAAAGGTGCGCAGCACCGAAGCACTGAAAGCGCCGGGCATGAACGGACTCAGCGAAGCGGTCGCGCGCTATTTGTTCAAGCTGATGGCGATCAAGGATGAGTTCGAAGTCGCGCGCCTGTACACCACGGGCGATTTCGAAAAACGCATCCGCGAAACTTTCGATGGCGACTACAAAATCAAATTCAATCTGGCGCCGCCGCTGTTCTCCAGGAAAGATGCCGATGGCCACCTGCGCAAAGCCGAGTACGGCCCTTGGGTCTTCAAGGCGTTCAGACTGATGGCCTGGGCTCGGCGCTTTCGCGGCAGCTTTCTGGATGTGTTCAGCCGCACCGAAGAGCGCCGCATGGAGCGCCAGCTGATCGTCGACTACAGCCAATCGATCGACGAACTGATCGCCACCCTGGACCACAGCAACCACGCCCTGGCCGTCGAGATCGCCGAGATTCCCGAGCACATTCGCGGCTACGGACACGTCAAGGAAGCGCATCTGATCAAGGCGCGCGCGAAGTGGGCGCAGTTGTTGGCGGCGTGGCGGGCGCCGGTGAAAGTCGTCAAGGCAGCCTGAGCGCGTCGCAGACACTTGCTGGCTCGTCTTCCTGGCCCCTTGAAATGAAGAAATTATAATAGAAACATGTAGTTGTATTGCGCTTCTGGCTTCAAGTGTCAACTATCTACTAATTTTCGTGAAATTAGTAGATAGTTGACACTTGCTCCAGGAAAGCCTGATGAGATTGCCGCGTCACGCACCATCATTGAAAACGTTAATAAACAGCGACCCCGAAGCGCTGATCACGGTTTTTGCGAGTCAAACGCCGATTGATGCGGAAGTGTCAGGAGAATACCTGCACTGGGATCTGCTGCGCTCAACCCCGCCGAAGGGATTGAGTACTGAGCGTTGGTGGCTTTCAATCAAGTTCGCGCGCAATGCTGGCAGACAGTCTCTGGACCTGCTGGATAAATCCGGGAAGCCGTTCTCGATTGCATTGAGCGACTCAATGTTAAGGCGCCTGCATTTCCTGGATCGAGAAGCAGCGGGCAACATTCTTGGCATTACCCGTGGAGAGGATCAGGAATTGCATAAAGGCCATCTCATCCGTTCGCTGATTGAGGAGGCGATGACCTCGTCACAATTGGAGGGCGCCTCCACAACGCGAGTCGTTGCAAAGGAAATGCTGCGCACTGGCCGGGCGCCACGAGACCGCAGCGAGTCGATGATCTTCAACAACTACCACGCCATGCGGCAGATTCAGCAATGGTATGGCGAGCCGCTAACGCTCGAGAAAATCTTGGACATCCACCAGATCATCTGTGGCGACACGCTCGATGATCCAACTTGCGTAGGGCGATTTCGCCGACGCGACGAGGCTATTCAAGTATACGATCGCAATGACGGTACTCTGCTGCACGATCCGCCGCCCGCGCACGAGCTCGAAGCCCGAATCAAGAGCCTCTGCACTTTTGCGAATAGCATCGAGTCAAACAAATTTCTACATCCAATAGTGAGGGCCATCTGTCTACATTTCCAGATTGGCCATGACCATCCCTTTGTCGATGGCAATGGTCGCGTCGCGCGAGCGCTTTTCTACTGGGCGATGGGCAGATCGGGATACTGGCTCACCCAGTTCCTTTCGATCTCCTCGGTGTTGCGCAAGGCGCCCAAGCAATACGCTCTGGCGTATCTCTGGACCGAGGATGACGAGAGCGACTTGGGTTATTTTGTGGACCATCAACTTCGTGTACTGGAGCTAGCGGTCGAAGGCTTTCGCGGTTACGTCAAGCGAAAAACAGAGGTGCGCGAACAGGCAAAAAGGCTGTTGAAGGCGAACAGCAAGCTTGCAGCTATGCTAAATCATCGCCAGAGAGCGCTGCTGCTCCACGCGCTTAAGAACCCAACTCAATTTTATCGGATCGCAGAGCATCAAGGCATACATCAGGTGTCTTACCAAACGGCACGCAGCGATTTGCTGGATCTTGCCGGCATGAATTTTGTGCGGAAGGTCCGCGAAGGAAAGGCCTTCGCATTCCAGGCCGTTCCTGAGTTGGCGAAACGGATGAAGTTGGATCAATAGTCCCCAGTGTCGTGACCGGCAGCACTGTCGCTGCGGTCAAGCAGGCGCTACTTTGCACGCTATGCGCCCTACCCTGCTCGCCCTGCTGATCTGCGCTCCCGCGATTGCGTTCGCCAGTGGCGGTCCGGTGCCGACAGTGATCGTGAACATCCATGCGCTGGGTGCCGATCGCGTCGAGGCGTTGAAGCAAGCGCCCGGGGTTGCCTGGTCGGCCGAATTTGGCAATGAGATGCTACTCGGCGTGACCCCCGAGTCGTTGGCGGGCTGGCTGAAGGACGAGCGCGCAAAACCTGGCCCGCCTGAGCTGGCATTCGATGAAGTGGTGGTGCGCGATCATGTCTGCACGCTGCACGATCATGAACCCGCGATTGCCGCCGTCGGTGGTTTTGAGATCGTCCGCAAGTCGCCGGTGTTGGTTCAGGCGACGCGCGGCGCGGCGATCACCGGCGAGCCGTTGCCGAGCAATGGCGTGGTAGCGCGTGAGGTGCGCAATCAGCGCAGATCCAAAGGCGTTTTGCCGCCTGTCGCCAAGGTGCAGAATCTGCTTGCGCGCATCGATGCAAATCGTTGGTTCGACACCATGAGCGACCTGGCTGCATTCAATCGCAATACGTTCAATCCAGGCCTGATTGCTGCGCATGACTGGGTGCTGCAGCGTTTTGCCGACAGCGGGCTGCAACCGCAGAGTTTTGCTTTCAACATGTCGGTGACGGCCAGCACGTGTTCGCCGCCGCCAGCGGCGATTACTGCTTACAACCCGATCGGTATCAAGCGCGGCGAAACTCTGCCGGACGAGTGGATCGTTGTCGGCGCGCATTACGATTCGCGCAACATCGTACGCTGCGATACTACAAATCCACAACCGGGCGCCAACGACAATGCGTCTGGCTGCGCGGGCGTGATCGAACTGGCACGCGCATTCGCCGAACAGCCGACCGCGCGGAGCATTCTGTTCATGTGTTTCTCCGGCGAGGAGCAGGGACTGGAGGGCAGCCGTCGCTACGTGATATCGCTGCAGAACTCCGGCGAGATCACACGCGTCAAGCACATGTTGAATCTCGACATGATTGGACATGCCATTGACGACACGCTGACTGCAAGGGTGGAAACCACCAGCGCGCAATCCCAGGCGGGGGTTCTGGCGATGTATACCGATGCCGCCCTGACCTATGCGCCGGAGCTGAACCTGGTCGCCATCGCCGCCACTCAGGCTTACTCGGACCATTGGTACTTCATCAACGCCCAGATACCAGCTGCATTCACCTGGGAGAATGGCGCGGGGGGCATCTATCCGCAGTACCACAGCTTGAACGACCTGCCCGCCAACATGTTGCGCGCGCGTCCGCTGGCGCATGGCATTCTGAAAATGGACGCAGCGGTGCTAGCGGACCTCGCCGTGTTGTTGCCACTGTTCGCGCATGGTTTCGAAGATTGATTGCGGCAATAAGGAAGGTCTGAACAAGTCACCACTTCGTCTTCGCTACACTGCTTATTGCTTGCCAAACCCCCGCTCTCAGCAGAGGAGCTGGTCAACCTGCGGTTTTTTGTCCCCTGACTCAGGGGGCTAGCACGGCTCCGGACTTGTTCAGGGGTTCCCTAACCGCCACGCTGGCGCGGCCCGAGCAATCTGGCCATCAACGATTTCAGCGCGAGCGGTTTTAGCGGCTTGTGCAGCAGATGACTGCCGGCGGCAGCGACGGCATGCCGCAGCGCTTCGCCATGATCGGCGCTGATGATGATCGCCGGTACATCGCCGACGCGCTGCCGCAGCCTGTCCAGGAGCATGAGTCCGGTGTCACCGGCATCGAGGTGGTAGTCGAGCAGCAATAGATCCGTCGGCGTGGCATCTGCAAGCGTTTCGGCCTCACGCGCATTGCGAGCGACCAGCACATCGCAATGCCAGCCTTCAAGCAGGGAAAGCATGCCGCGCATCACCGCATCGTCGTTGTCGACGACCAGAACACGCACTCGATTGACCAAGCGGGTCGGAATCGGCGTCTGCGTCGGCGCGACCTGCAGCGGACTCGCCCGCGGCAGTTCGATCGAAAATACGCTGCCGCGTTGGAGGCGCGAGCGTAGTCCGAGGCGATGGTCCAGCAGACGCGCAATGCGTTCGGCGATCGCCAGTCCCAATCCCAGCCCCTGACCACCGTGATCGAGGCGACGAAATTCCTCGAAGATGAGTTCGCGATGTGTTTCAGCGATGCCCGGGCCGGTGTCCCATACTTCAATGCGCAGGGCTGCGTCGTTTTGTTCCTCACCCGCGCTGCGCACGTTCGCCCTAACGCGCCGGCAGCCGATCAGGATGCGACCGCTTTGCGTGTAGCGCACGGCATTGGCAAGGAAGTTTTGCAGTACTCGACGCAGAAGTTGCGGGTCGCTGTATACCCAAGCCCGGCAAGGCACCGCGTGCAGCGCGATGCCACGTTCGCGGGCAAGTACGGAAAACTCGCTGGTCAGGCTCGACAGCATTTCGCTGAGACAAAAGGACTGCGGCTGCGGCGTCATGCCGCCGCCGCCCAGTCGCGAAATATCCAGCAGGCCGGCGAGCAACCCTTCGGCTGAAGTCAGAGCGCCTTCAATGTTGCGCACGGCTTGTTCGTACTGCGCGTGCCGCAGTTGTTCAGACAGGGCATGCGCGAACAGGTGCGCCGCATGTACTGGCTGCAGCAGATCGTGACTGACCGCAGCCAGAAATCGGCTCTTGGCAAGATTGGCACGCTCGGCTTCGGCACGCGCCGTCTCCGATTCGCGCGTGCGTTCGGTGACCCGTTGCTCCAGTGTTTCGTTGGCGCGCTTGAGCGCGACCTCGGCGCTGCGGAATGCGGTGACATCGGTAAAAGTGGCGACAAACCCGCCGCCCGGCATCGGGTTGCCACGAATCTCGACCGCGCTCCCGTCCGGAAAAAGCCGCTCCGACACGTACCGGGTGCCTTGACGCATGTGCAGCAGTCGTCGCTGCACCAGCACTTCAACTTCGCCCGATCCAAGCAGGCCGCGCTCGGCGTTGAATTGAACCAAGGTCTGCACCGGCATCCCCACTTGCAACAAAGCCTGCGGATAGTCGAAGAACTCGGCGTAGCGTTCATTCCACGCCACCAGGTGCAGATCATTGTCGACTACGCTGATGCCCTGGCTCATGTTCTGTAAAGCTGCTTCCAGCAGTTGTTGATTGAAACGGAGCGCCTGCGAAGCGGCGCCGACCAAGGTTGCCACCGTATCCAGCGGGGCGCTCTGGCCTCCGCGTGCGGCATCGACCAATAGTCGCGCACTCGCAGCGCCGACTACGGCAGCCAATTCGCGCTCGCATCCAGCCACCAGCGAAGGGGTAGCCAGTTGCGTGCGGTCCTGCTCATCAAACAACTGGTCGAGTTGAGGGCCGGACAAAAGGCGACGCGCCAGATCGCGCAAGGCGCCGACACTGATGCCGTCGCTCGGCATCACCACCTGCGGCCGCCACGTACGCATCGCCAGCAGCATGGCCAACACATTGCCGAGCAGGCTGAGCAGTACACCGCGCGCCAGCGGATCGAGCGCGTGCAAGCCAAGAAATTGCTGCGGTGTCAGCCATTCCGGCATGCCCAAGTGCGCCAGATCGGGCAGCACACCTGCCTGCTGTGCCACCGGCACCAGCAGCAGCCACAGCCAGGTCGCCGCACCTACGCACAATCCGGCCAGAACCGCGCGCGCGCCGATCTTCGGCCAATACACCGCGGCGATCAGAGCTGGCGCCAACTGTGCCAGAGCCGAGAACGACAAGGCGCCAATATCGGCAAGGGCATCGCTGGCACCCATCGCGCGGCTGTAGCCATAGGCCAAGCCGATGACCAGCACAATGCCAACGCGGCGATGCGCCAACACAACCGGTCGCAGGTCGGTATCGCCCGACTGCGTCGCCACGCGCAAAAAATACGGTGCGATCCAATGATTGGCGATCATGATCGACAGGGTGATCGCGGCCAGGATCACCATGCCGGTGGCTGCGCTCAGTCCGCCCAGAAACGCAAACATCGCCAGCGCTGGCTGCTGCGCCGCCAGGGGCAAGCCAAGGGTGTAGAGATCCGATGGAAACGTCGCGCCAAGTCGGGCGTGGCCGATCAATGCCAGCGGCAGAATCGGCACTGCCATCAAAATCAGATACAAGGGAAACATCCAGCGCGCGGTGCGCAAATGCGCGGTGTCGCGCAGCTCCACGGTGCCGACATGAAACTGGTGCGGCAGCGTGAACATGGCCAATGCGCCCAGACCGACCAACGCGAAAAACCCACCATCCGGGCGCCCGATCAGTTGCGTGATAGGCAAAGCGGGCATTGCTACCTGCGCAGCGCCGATACCGCTGATCGCAAACCAACCCACCGCCAGAAACGCCGCCAATTTGAACAACGATTCAAACGCGATGGCGAGAATCAGACCGCGGTTGTGCTCGGTGGCCGAGGCACGTCGTGTGCCAAACAACAACGCAAAAGCCATCATGGTCAGCGCGACCCAGAAAGCCGAGTCCTGCCACGCCGGCGGCGCATTGACGCCTGCGCCAGTAAGCAGGGCATAGCTCATCGCGACCGCTTTGAGCTGCAGCGCGACATACGGCACCATACCGAAAACGGCAACTGCGGTTATGGTGGAAGCCAGTGCGCGACTTTTGCCCAGGCGCGCCGCAATCAGGTCCGCCAACGAGGCGCTGTTTTCGCTGTGCGCCAGTTCGGCCAGGCGCGACAGAAAACGAGTGCCAAAGACGAACAACGCTATGGTACCGATGAAGGTCGGAGGCAGCCAGGTTTGCCAGCGTGCTGCCTGGGTGACGGTGCCGTAGAACGTCCATGAAGTGCAGTAGACCGCCAGTGACAAGGCGTAGATCAGCGGCCACTGCCGCGCCAGTCGATCGGCCCTGCGTTCGCCGTACACCGCAACGCCGAACAGCATAGCAACCCAAAGCAGGCCGGCAAGCAAGACAGTGAGTGAGGAGATCATGGTGCCAGTGTAGGGTGTGTGTGCAACGAGGACCTAGGCGCGGCCTACGTCAATACGCATGTAGGCTCAGGGTGCATGCACACCGAGCTGATCGAGCACGCGACCCACCCACGCAATCTGCGCGCCGTGCTGTGTGTCGTAGTTGCTGCCGGTGTATCCCCACCAATCCCAACACGCCTTGGGGTTCAACGGCATCAGGCTGGCGCGTGTCTGCGGGTAGATCACCACTACGCCGGCCAGATCGGCCCACCGGTTGTACCCGGCGTGCTCGACAAATTCCATGCCGATGTTTTCGGCGGACTGCAGGCAGCCATGGAATGCGAGGTGCACCCCGCATTCGGCCATTCGACACTGTTCTGGAATGTAGACATAGCCTGTGTTGGACATGCGTGCGTCTGCGCCTTCAACCAGAAACGCATCCTGATCGAACGGCACCACCACGCCGTGGGCGTTGGACTCGGGCTCACCTGCAATGAGAACAACATGGCGAAAGATCTCGCCAGCAGCGTCGAAGCGGCAATTGCCCAGGTAAGGCGACTGCGATTGCCCACAGTCGCCTCCTGGTTGCGCGGTTGGGAACGTGTGCGCAACCCCGGCGCGGGTGACGTTGTGCACCTGCGCCTTGTCCGACAATGCCTGGTAGAACGGAGCGATTGCTGCGCTGACTTGCGCCGCAACCGTGGTGTCGGCATCGCCATGAAAGATCCACACGCGATCCTCTGCCAATCCTTGCAGCGGATCAATCGATTTTTCGCTGGTGCGCGCAATGGTGTTTCGCACCAGTGGCGCAATGTCGGGGCCGGACTCTGTCGCCCTTGTGCACAACTTCAGTGCCCGATCCAGTTGACCAGCGGCGCAGCCATACGGCCCACCAGCGATCAGTCCCGCGCCGGCGATGCGCGTCGACCATGCGATGTGTACCTGATGCGCCATATAGGCGCCTGACGAAATTCCGGACACCGTGACTCGGCTCGGATCGATCTTCAGCGCGGGCAACGGCGGCGCACGCTCGCTGCAGGCGGCGAGTGCGGCGAGTGCGAAAAAAGCGGCCAACCTGTATTGGCGCTGGCCGAACGGAGAGAATTTGATCAGCATGAGTTTCATCGACGGAAGCAGTATCCTCGCCGCGACCCCGCGCCGGGCGGCGGTCGCGACGATACAGCAGGCGTTAGGTAACCTCTGAGCAAGTCCGGAGCCGCGATAGCCCCCTGAGTCAGGGGGCGAAAAACCGCAGGTTTTGGCGGGTTAAAAGAGCAGCAAGAGTGTCACGTGCAAAAGAGGCGCATTATTTCTGCGCGACGCCTTAGTCGAACTGGTAGCCGACACTGAGTGAAAACGTGCGCGGTGCGCCGTAGAAGCCAGTAAGTATGCCGAGCACGGGAATGTTGTAGCCGGTGGTTCTGTAGTCCTTGTCGAACAAGTTGCTGCCTTGCAACGACACCGTCCACGGACTCGCCGGGCCGCGCCAGATGAGTCCGGCGTTGTAGAGCGCGTAGTCCTTCTGCGCGATCGCCTCGCTCAGATCAGTGGTCGGGTACACCTTATCTTGATAACTCACACCGATGCGTGCCGACAAGGTGCCGTCGAAGGCATCGAAGTTGTACTGTGCCGACAGCGCACCCGACATGTCCGGCGCATTGGTGAACTTCTGTGCGTTTGCGACATTAACGCCGCGGGTGATGAACTCGTCGTACTCGGCATCCAGAAATGCGAGATTGCCGTGGATGCTCCAGTGCTCGGAGGGCAGCCACTGGAACTCGGTTTCAACTCCGCTCACTGTCGCCTTGCCGGCATTGGTGAAGTCACCGAAGAACGCGTCGTCTTCGCCATCGCCGTTGGAATCATAGGCACTGAACACTGACAGCTGTATGTCTTTGTAGTCGTTGTAGAACGCCGCCGCGTTGAGGAACAGCGTCTGATCGAGCAACCCGGCTTTCACGCCGACTTCGAAGCTGGTCACCGACTCGTCATCGAACGGATTTGCCGACTCGGGCACCGCAGCAACATTGGCGCGGATATTGAAACCGCCGCTCTTGAAGCCCCGGCTGACCAGGCCGTAGATCAAGGTACCGTTGTCGGTGGTGTAGTCGAGCGAGATCTTGGGCGAGACGTTGCTGAAACTCACCTCGTCGCGGAAGTCCGTCGAAGTGAAGATCGGCGTAATGAAATTGGCATTGGCATAGGACCGGTTGAGAACATCGGCCTCTTTCGTTTCATCGGTGAAACGCAGGCCCGCGGTCAGGCTGAGCTTGTCAGTGAAGCTCCAGGTGCCTTCGCCATAGACCGCGATCGACTCGGTATAGACCACGCCATTGGTGGTACCGAACGCGAGATTGCGGAAGTTGTTGAACACCGTGCCGCCGGCTTCGCCGTCGAACAGATACAGGCCAAACACACCGTACAGATTCTCGCCCTGATAATTGAACTGGAATTCCTGCGACAGCTGCTCATCGGCGTAGAGCGCGCGCACGTCGACGATCTTGTTGGGCAGCGCATCGAAGTCGATGTAAGTATTGGTATCGGACTCGCGAAAGGCAGTGACCGACTTGAACCACCAACTTTCGTTGATCGTCCAATTTGCAGTCAGCGAAGCGCCATCCATCTGCGTGTCGTTGACATTGGGCATGCCGCTGAGGGTGTCGTAACGACTGTTCAACGGCGGTGTTCGCAGCGGATCGAATAGATTGAACGCGTTCAGCCGCTGCGCACCCCGCACTCCTGACTGGTCGTCGAGCCAATCGGCAGAAATCACCAGGTTGAAGTCGTCCGACACAAAGAAACCGAGCTGGCCGCGCGCCACCAGAATTTCCTTGTCGCTGATCTGCTGCTGCGAATAACGGTTATCACCGTAGCCATCCCGGCTCAACGAGGCGGCGCTGAAACGCGCAATCAGTCGCTCACTGCCCAGCGGCACATTGACGCTGGCCTTTAGATCAGCCTGGCCGTAGCTGCCGAAGGTGATCTGGGTGCTGGCGCCAAAGTCGGGCGACAGCGGCTTGGTCAGGTATTTGATGGCGCCGCCGATGGTGTTCTTGCCATACAACGTGCCCTGTGGGCCGCGCAGCACTTCGATACGATCGACGTCGATCACGTCCAGCAGAGCACCCTGCGGGCGCGCGATGTAGACATCGTCAATGTAGACACCGACGCCGGGATCGACGCCCCACAGCGGATCGGACTGTCCCACGCCGCGCAGGTAGGCGGTAACTGTCGAGCTGGACCCACGCGCTGCGTAGATCGTCAAGTTCGGTACCTGTGCGTCGAGATCAGAGAGGTCGCGCACGTTGTTATTTTCCAGCGCAATCTCGTTGAACGCGGTGACCGCGACCGGGACCTCCTGCAAAGTCTCTTCACGTTTGCGCGCCGATACCGTGATCGCTCCCAACTGACTCGGTTCGGTTTGGGATTCCTGCTTTTCCCCTTCAACCGCATCCTGACCTTGGGCGAGCAGAGGCAGAGCCCCGACCAGCAACAGGGCGGTGCTGATCGCGAGCGTCAAGGGCAAACGGGCGTGGCGCATGATGGGAATCCTCAATGGTGAACGGGCGACAGTTGAGCGAGCAACGGGACTTTAACGTTCACGTCCGGGCGCAACACTTGTACCTTGGTCCAATCGGCGGTGCGGCGTGATACAGCACCAGCGGCTGCGTTCGCGGCAGCAAGGCGCTCCCACAGAGAAGCGTTGCTCCGACCAATCCGAATCGGGCGTTACACCCAGCCGGTGAGATAGAACATGGCAATGACCACGAACACCGCAGCGGTCTTGATCAGGGTGATCGCGAAAATGTCTTTGTAGGCCTGGCGATGGGTCAAACCGGTGACCGCCAACAGGGTGATCACTGCGCCATTGTGCGGTAACGTGTCCATTCCGCCAGATGCCATGGAGGCAACTCGATGCAGCACTTCCATCGGTATGGATGCCACCTGCGCATTGGCGATAAAGGTTTCGGACATAGCCGCAAGTGCGATGCTCATGCCGCCAGAAGCCGAACCGGTTATGCCTGCCAGCGCGGTCACCGTAATCGCCTCATTCACCAGCGGATCGGGAATGGCCGACAACGCCTTGGCGACGACCAGGAAACCCGGCAGGGCAGCGATCACTGCTCCGAATCCGTACTCGGAAGCCGTATTCATTGCCGCCAGCATGGCGCCGCCGATGGCGTTTTTGCTGGACTCGGCAAAGCTTGCAATGACCGGCTTCCAGGCCAACGCCAGCACCGATGCAATGCCTAACAGCAGCGCGCCTTCCACCGCCCAGATCGCTGCGACCTTGCTTACTTCCTGCACCACTGGCGCGGCATTGCTCATCACCGTCGGTACAAATTCATGGCTGCTGCCGTAGAAACGCGGAATCAGTGTGGTCAGAATCTTGTTGGACACGCCGACCAGAAGCAGTGGCAACACGGCGAGCAAGGGATGCGCCAGCGCGCCACCGGTGAACGCCGTCGGCTCATTCACCAGGTTCTCGCCATAGCCCTCGCCCGCCCGCAACGCAGCACGTCGCCGCCAGTCCAGATAGCTCAGTCCGACAGCCAGAATGAAAATCGCACCGATCGATCCGAGCCACGGCGCCGCCCAAGCGGTGGTGCCAAAAAAAGCCGTTGGGATGATGTTCTGGATCTGCGGCGTGCCGGGCAACGCGTCCATGGTGAAGGTGAAGGCGCCAAGCGCGATGGTGCCGGGGATCAGGCGCTTGGGTATCTGACTCTGGCGAAACATCTCGGCGGCAAAGGGATACACCGCGAACACCACAACGAACAATGACACGCCGCCATACGTGAGCAGAGCGCAGACCAGCACGATCGCCAACATCGCACGCTGGGCGCCGACAATGCGAACGGTTGCCGCGACAATCGATTTGGAAAATCCGGAGACCTCGATCAGTTTGCCGAACACGGCGCCAAGCAGAAACACCGGGAAATACAACTTCAGAAAACCGGCCATCTTGTCCATGAACAAGCCGGTAAACATCGGCGCTACCAGCGCTGGGTCGGTCAGCAACACCGCACCCAATGCCGCTACCGGCGCGAACAGGATCACGCTGTAGCCACGGTAGGCCACGATCATCAGGAAGCTGAGCGCGGCAAGAACAATCAACAGGGTCATTCGGATTTACTCGGAGGTCTCCGCCGAGAGTGTCCCGAACCTTTGCCCTGCTTGCACACCGTACCAAAGTACAGGTACGTCACGGACCGGGAGCCAGCGGGGTCGTCAGAGCCGCGTGTTTGCAGCGGCTCTAGCCGCGAAGCTCTTGAAGCTAAAAACTTCGCGGCTAAAGCCGCTCCACAACGGCAACGGGTTGACGGCCTACCCGCCCTGCGGCTGCATGAAGCGGCTCGACTCACTGCCATTGCGGAACATGAAATCGCGGAAAATCGCTCCGTCTATGCTTTCGGGATCTTCACCATAGGCGCCCTGCTCGATCCAGTCGTAGATCAGTTCGCGTTCGGTAATCGTCAATGGGTCACCAGCGAGCGGCATTTGCGAGCCCCCGTCCGGCTGACTGCAGTTGACCTTTCCGAACAGCACGCTGCCGAGCGGATTGCCAGCAGTAACGACACCGCCAACGATTTTGTAAATCGCATCAATATTTACGTCAGTGAGATCAAGCCCGGCTGCACCGTCGGTCCCGTGGCAACTGGTGCAGCGCCCGGTCGGACTGATCAGCTCGTTGAACATCGGCTTGATGTCCAGCTGCCAGCTGACGTTGAAATTGATCGGCGTTCCGGACAAATTGTCACAACCGGTCGCGGCCCAGGTCGAGGACGCACCGAGCAACAACACCAGGCTGCACGCGAAGGATCTGGTCAATGCATAGTCCCGCACATTCTTTCCCCCTCGATCAGCGTCCACCGGGCGAGCCCGAGCCAACCCGTCATGATGATCGGCCCCTCGTGGTGGGCCGAGGCCCACCCTACAACTTCCAATCAGCTGACGCCAGCCAACAGCCCCGGAATCACCCGGTTGAAATTCGCGAACTGCGGCGTGAGCGCTGCGCTGGCGAATGGGCCGGTAGCGAAATTGTCGATGTTCGGGAAGATCAGCGGCAGATTGATGTTGTCGACACCCATCCAGCGTGCCAGCGTCGCCGCATACTGATCGGCCGCCGTCGTCGGCAAGAACTGTCCGCGGCTGAAACATTCGCCATTGACGTCGCCCTGCAGGTTCAACACCATGCGCGGATATCTGCCCGCCACCTGACCGCCGCTGACTGCGCCGCCCATGACGAACTGCACGCTGCCCCAGGCGTGATCGGTGCCATTGCCATTGGAATTGATGGTGCGCGAGAAATCGCTCATGGTGAACAGCGTCACTTCGTTGGCAGCGCCGATTTCAATCATGGCGGCGTTGAATGCGCTGACAGCTCGCGACAGATTCTGCAGCAATCCATGGTGGCCATTGGCGACGGTGGTGGAAGTAATCTGCCCATCATGGGTGTCGTAGCCGCCCGCATTGACGTAGTAGACCTGCCGGTTGGCACCGATCGCGCCGGGACCACCGACCGAGGACGGTCGGCTGATCTTGATCATTCGAGCGACCTGACG
The DNA here is from genome assembly GCA_034440555.1 of Pseudomonadota bacterium. Classification (GTDB taxonomy): domain Bacteria; phylum Pseudomonadota; class Gammaproteobacteria; order Xanthomonadales; family Ahniellaceae; genus 0-14-3-00-62-12. The sequence continues at coordinate 11,273 of JAWXCG010000310.1, read as the reverse complement.
TAGCTGATCGGCGAGGCTGTTGCCGGCAGGAAATACCGTGGTGATAGTGCCATTCGTCGCCATTTCGGCATTGATCACCGCGGCCATCTGCAACGAACGGTTGAAGATGTCCTTGTATTCGAGCGAGAACAATTCGGGATAGGCAAGGTTGAACAGCTGGGTCAATGCGGCGCGGCGCTGTGGCTCGCCCAGAGTGGTGGAGCCGGAGTTGTAGTTGTTCAACACTGGTGCCGGCGTGGTGGTGCTGGTCGACATCTGGAACGGAAACACCGGCGCGCTGGCCAGCGTCTCGCCCACCAGAAAACGACTCTGGCCGGCGATCGAGATGGCCGGCGACAAGCCGACCAGATTGCTCTGCGCGGTGATACCGGCAATCTGCCCGCCGAAGCCTTGCGGTGTCAGCACGCTGCTGCCAGAGCCGATCTGCCAGAGATTGGTTTGGTCGTTGTGCGAATAGAGTTCCGGCGGTTTTTTGCGCGCGTTGTAAGTGGCCCGGGTCAGCGGATCCACCAAGGTGCCGACATTGGCGACGAACGCCAAACGGTTGCTGTTGTAAAGCGTGGCAAGCTCGGGCGCGAACGGATTGACGCCGAGGTTGCCACTGGTATTGGTCAGCGGCACCGCGGGCGGCAATGCATTGGCGGTGGTTACCCGCGGGATCGCCAAGCCTGCGCTGTTGGTAGTGGTGTAGAGGCCATTGCGCGCCGCCAGGTAATCAGCATGGCTGTATTGCGGCGGGCTGCCAATGTCGCCGGTCGGGATCAGCATGTTCCAGGAGTCGTTGCCGCCACCTAGATAGAGGCAGATCAAAGCTTTATATCCGGTGCCGACACCAGTTTGCGCCAGCGCCTCGCCCATCAGGTTGAGCTTGGGAACAAACGAGCTGACGCCGCCCGCTGCGATCATGCAAGCGCCGCCGCGAACGAAATCGCGCCGCGAGTATTTTGAGTTATTCATGGCAATGCTCCTTAGCGCTGATGCGCGTACTCGGGCGAGATGGCGACCAGATGGATCAGATACAGCGCCTTGCGACGACGAGCATCGCGACCTGCGTTGGTTCCGGTCTGTCCGAGATTGCCGAACAAACCGCAGCCCAGCAAATTGTGCAGCACGCTCTTCATGCCAAAGTTGAGCGGATCAGTACACAGCGCGGGATTTCCGATCTGTCCGCTCATCTGACCGCCCAGCATGCGCAAGTTGAGCTCTTCGATCATGTCGCGATCATGCGCGCCGGTGCAACCGTTGACCAGATCCAGCCCGCAGGCGATGCCCGGCAAAGTGTCGAGACTGGCTAACGGCAAGTAGGCTCGATCGGTGGGCAGCGTGGTGAGGATGGCGGTGCAGTTGTCGCCACCATAGTTCTCGCAAATGGTGCGAAACATTTCGTTCGCCGTCTGCATCGTCGAGTTTTCGTCGATGATCTGGAACTCGGGAGCGTACAGACCCGCGTTCGCGATGTTACCCGGCGGCTGATAGTCGGGCTCGTAGAAATTGAACACCGAGCTTGCACCGAGCGGGCGCTGGAAGAAGCTGTTTTGCGGCGAAGCGGTGCCCCAGCAGGCGATATTGCCGTTACCGACGCTGCTGTTGTTGTTATTGCGGCAGGTGTTGCCGCCCGAGACATAGCCAAAATTGCGCCACACCGCAACCATGCGCAGCAGCGGTTCACGCGGCTTGCCGAACTGCCCGGCGAAAGGTTGGCGCGCTTCGGTATCCATCAACACGGCCTTCAGCGTCGCTTTCAGATCGCCGCGCACGCCGCTGCCGTTGTTGACGAATTTGTCGGCAACGCGGGCGATATACGCGGGACTCGGATTGCTGCTGACAAAGCGCAGGATCAGCTGGCGCGCCACCATCGGCGGTGTGTTCGGGTGCAGAAACAGCAGGTCGATTGCTGAACGCACATTGTTTTCACAGTAGTCGATGCACTCTTGGCGCTGAGTACTATTCAATGCCAATGGATCAGTGGTGCTGCAGTTCAGTGCCGTTTCCTTGGAAATGCCGGGCTGGAACTCTTCCAAGGTGTCCAGCACTGCGCCGCTGAGCGTGAGTGCCTTGTCCGATTCGGGGACACCTGCAGGAATCACCACGCCACCGCCGAATGAGGTGTTGACCGGATTCGTCGGCCCCTGGCCCGACAATTGGAAGCGGTCGACATCGCGGCCATTGTCGTTGTAGTGCGGATAACAGACCATCGGCCGGAAGTAATCCGGGTGCACCAGACTGCTGTCCTGGGAATTGGCCGTGCCACCGGGCAGATCGCCACGCGTCGGATCATTGAAGAACAGGTTGCTGCGGTTGGAGAATCGACACTGCGTACCCGTGCACGGCGGCGTAACGAGCGGCGTTGAGTTGCGCTGACCGGAGCAGTTCTGCACGATGTTGACGCCCTGCACCGAGATGCTTGCGGTGCAGTCATAGGCAAGGCCGGTGAAGGCGCGTGACAACGTGCGAATCATCTGCTGGTCGTAGGTCGGTTGAATCTGCACGCCGGGCATGCCGGGGTCAATGTCGATCAGCGAGAAATCCTGATTGCGCGATTCCAGGCCGATCGAGAACAGCTGCATGACCTCGCGCGCATAGTTTTCGTCGGGCTCGTTGCCGCTGTTGGCAGCGGTGTAACTGTTGATGACATAAGTCGTCGGCGAACCCACGATTGTTGAGAATGAGGGATCCAGCTCATAGCGACGATTGCGCAGATGGGTGAGATAGCGCCCCATCATCGGACTGAACGATGCCTCACGCAGCAGGTCGCGATAGTTGCCAAACGCGTTGCGCACCAGGATGTCGTTCCACTCGGCCATCTGCAACGGTTGTCCCGAGAGATTGTCGTTCTGATCCGAGGTGACGATGATTTGACCGAGTGCATAGGCCATCTTCTGTCGCAACTGATCGTTCGCGACCACGGCGGTGTCGTACCAACGATGAATACGGTCGGTCTGGTCGATGGTGCGAGTTTGATCGTGGCGCACCTTGGCAACGGCTTCCAGGAACGGGCGTGCCAGTGTCTGCGGCAGCGCGTACTGCTGGTCGATCCATTGCTCGAAGCCAGTCGAATTGAGCGCCGTGATTGTGGCCCTGGTGGCCCCAAAACTGGTCTGATTGAGGAATCGCGCGGCTTCAGCGTTGCTGCCAGGAAGAAAAAACTCATTCTCGAACTGGTCGCTCATGATGCAGTCGCCGCTGCATTGAGCCTGAGCCGAAAACGACGAGATCGACAGCAGTGCTGTCAGCAAAACGAGCAATACGACATGACCAAACGATCGAGTGTGCATCTTATAACCCCCAGAACAACTGACTACCTCGGGCCGCGGACATTACGCCGCTCAACGATGTCGCAACGAGACTAGCGTCACAACCCGCCATCGGCACAACCTGCTTGTCATATAGCGCTCACCCCAATGCCTGTGCAAGGTGACGCTGAGCGGCAGTGTACGTCGCGATCGGTCGCAGCGATATCACGTTCGTCGGCAAAAAGTGTCCGCGTGGCAAGAGCGGGATCAAATGTGAAAGAGGGTTTTTGGTAACGAGTTTTATCGGAGCTGGATTTCCCGGGGCCGCTACCACAACCGCCGTTCCCACCAGTGCGGTCGCAAGCACCGCGATCAAACTGCGCCGAGCTGTCCGCGCCCACGTCGCATCAACTCTGCAAATGCCGCTCGATCGCCATTGGCAAGCGCCGCTCGCAGACGATCCAGAGCGCTTGCCAAGCGCTCAAGTACTTCTGGGCTGTTGGGATTCAACGACTGAATCTCGTAGTACAGATGCGGATTTTCGTTGACCACCGCTCGCGTCACTCGGGTCTGCGCATTGAACGTTGCGCTGGAAATTCGATCGAGGCGGCCCTCGTCCTGTCCGCCATCAGCGAGGGCGGCCGCGAAGACAATGTTGACGGCGTGCGATAGACCCAGCACTTCGGCCATCAGGCGGTCATGCTCGCCAAGCGACATCTCCACCACTTGCGCAGTAGTGGCGGCGAACAATTGCCGCGCCATCGCCGTGGCGCGCGGGTGACCCAGGTCGATGACAACCACATGACGGTCGGCGAGCAGCACGGCGCCAGGACCAAACATCGGATGCATTGATGCAGTGGCGACGCCAGCCGCCCGCAACGCAGCGTAGCCCTCGGTCAGCGGTGCCTTGATCGAGGCAACGTCAATGACAACTCCGGGTGGGCGCAAACTGGCCAGCTCAATCATCACCGTGTTGCTCGCCGTGATACCCGCAGCCACCAGCACCAGATCATGATCGAAGGCGCCATCGCCGAGGAAGGCACGCTGTGCGAACCCATCGGGCCCGTATGGCGCAATGGTCGCCGCGTTTGGATCAACCGCGGCTGGATCAACAATGTCGACGAGGAAACCCTGCGAATCGAGAAAGCGAGTGAACCAGCGACCCATTTGGCCGGAGCCGCCGATGACCAATGCACGACGCCCATCACCGCGCGCCTCGGCGCGCAATTGCTCATTTTCCTGTGTGGTCAATGAGTGCTGGATCAACAACTTCATCAGCTCGTGCGCCAGCCCACGATCCAGGCCACGTGCGGCAGCATTGGCTTCGGCGAGATCCAACACTTCCTTTTCGCGACGGAAATCGCGCAATGGTTTGCCCATGCTGCGCTTGATTTCTCCGATCTGGGCGATGGTGCGCTGACGCTCGCCGATCAGATCCAGTAGCTGTTGATCCAGGGAGTCCAGCTGGTTGCGCAGATCGATCAAAGACATGAGGCGAACATCAATATGAGGAAAGTCGCCCGAGTGTGCCACGGATCTCTGCGATTTCTGCGCGGGTGATCCGCGGCGCCCAGGTTTGTCGCCGCCCGCGAAACTCGCAGCTACGCATGTGCGCAATCCCTGGCCAGGCCAAACGGCCGCCGCAGAATCTCAACCAGCGGGAAAGGCTTCCGTCAGCGCTCCGAGCCACTGCGCGTAGGGCCGCCAGCGACCAATACTGGCGGTATTGATCGCTTGCCTTACCTGCACTGAACTCAATGTTGAGACCGGATCGGCAACGCGCCGCGTTACGTCGACAACGCTCGCTTGCCAACGCAGTCCGCAGAAATCAAATACTCGCCTCGACTCGGCTTCCGGTTCGCGCACCAATTGCTCGTAATCGATATCAAGGATGAATCCGGGGTAGCGATCGTGCCAGTGGCGCATCAGGTCCCGGTACAAGCCGTGAAAGTGAATCAGATCTTCCAGAGCGTAGGTATGCGTCACCTGCGCACCGAAATGCTCCCGGTAGTTGGCGAAGCAAAGGTCAAGGGGATCGCGCCGCAGGTGCAGGATTTTTGCGTGCGGAAAGGTTTGCGCGATGAAGCCAATGTTGAGGAAGTTGCCTGGCGTCTTCTCGGTAACGAATCGCCTGCCCTGCGTCTGCATCCGAGCCGATTCGTTGAACACCTTGCGCACCAGCCCGTAGTCGATGCGAGCGCTGCGCGCAACCAAGGATACGTCGGGTGTTTGTTCGCAGTGTAAATCAGCAGCGTATTGCAGCGCGACTGAGAAACGTTCGGTTTCACCGAGGTCGCAAACTTCAGGGTCAGCGCCCAACATGCGTTCAATCAGGCTGGTGCCGGAACGATGCATGCCGAGGATGAAGATCGGCACCGGATCCTCGTCTCCCCCTACTGCATTGTTAGCGATGCCCGCATCAAATGCGCGCTTGATTGCAGCGAACAACAGCTCCTGCGTGGCTCGAGAGTAGGGCCTGCCAACGCGTGCAGCTTTGCTGCCGGTCTGCAGGGACGCCCAGGCCCCAGCGTGATCGCCAAGATCATCGAGTTCTTTGAACAGCGCGTAGCCGAGAAACGCGCGCTCGCTTGCGGCGAGTTCAGGCGCGGCCAATGCTTGGCGAATGGCCGCTACGTGGTTCGAGTCCTCAGTCTGTCGGTCCAGGCGGGCCAGGATCCAATACGCCATGGCTGAATGTGGTGAGCCTGCGATTACCTGGCAAAGATCGGCACGCGCGCGATCAAATTGGCCCAGATAGGTGAGAATCAGCGCTCGATTGACCAGGCAAACGGGATCGGTTGGCGCTTTGGCCACGCCACTGTCCGCCCATTCGAGGGCCAATTGGTGCGCATTGACGGCGCTTAGATTGACCGCGATATGGGCGAGGTCCTGCGCGCGTATCTTGTGCCGCCAGGGATAACGCTGCGCCCAAGCCACCAAAGTATCGTGCAGGGCAAAGGCCTTGAGGCAACCCGTCGTCTCAAGCGCGAGCTCCGGTGGACAATCGCTTTGGGACATGAGACCACCAGCGGCATCGTGGGCGCGCTGGTAAGCACCACTAAGAAGGTTAAGTTGAATACGGTGCAGCCGTGGCTCGAATGCCTGCGGCGCGCGCGCTAGCCAGCTATCAAGAGTGGCCGCCGCAGCGGCCAAAGCGCCATCGCGAACCTGCTCGCCGAAGCGTTGTCGGTAGCGTTCGGGTTTCATCCGTTCAGCTTGGCGCGCCGAGTTCAACGGCGCAAGCCGAAGCGGTTGATTCAACGATGGACAGGCAGTTTGCAACAGATCATTTATCCGCTATCTTTGCCGTTCGTCACAATTTTCTGTGGTGCCTGTCACCGGTTCGTCAACTCCATTTCACGAGGCCACCCCACAATGATTGCCAAGTCTTGCTTGCTCGCCGCTGCGGTGGCTCTGGGTTTACCCGCTCTGGCCACCGCGCAAAACTCCGCGCGCCCTGGCTTCAGTCCTGACACCAGTACGCCCGCGGCGAGCTCCGCGTTTGCCCCTAATGCCACGATTACTCAGGCTTTCGACGTGGTCGCTGGCATGCCACCCTGCCCGGTAGGGTGGATCTGCACGAACAACAGCACACCGCTAGGCACCAGTAACTGGTTTCAAGGCAACCCTGCAGTATTCCCTGCGCAAGCCGGAGCGACTAACGCCTACATCGGCGCGAACTTCAATAGTGTCGCTGGTGCCAACGACATCAGCAACTGGCTGATCTCGCCTGCGGTGCAGTTCGGTACTGGTTCAGAGCTGCGCTTCTGGTCACGCGTGAATACCGGCAGCAGCGTGTACCCCGACCGCCTGGAAATCCGCCTCAGCACTACGGGCAGCAACACCGGCGGCACCAACGCCAGCACGGGTGATTTTTCCATCCTACTGGGCACCATCAACCCGACGCTTTCCAACGTGGCGGGATCTTGCGTGGTTCCTGCTGCGGCTCCGAACGCGACCGGATATCCGGAAACATGGTGTGAATATCGGCTGACCACTGCACAAAACATTCCGCTCACCGGCAGCGGACGAATCGGCTTTCGCTATTTTGTAATCAATGGCGGCACGGGTGCCAATTCCAACTATATTGGCATTGACACCTTCAGCTTTGTTGAGGGCGTTGTCGATGTGGCGCCGACCTTCGCCTATACGCCCGCAGCGGCGTCCACTGTCACCTTTACCGGCGGCACTACGATTAACTCGACCGGCAACGCATCCATAGCCGTAGCCGTGGCTACCGCGGGTGCTGGCACCGGCGCGCTCGCCACGACCACCACCACTTGCACTGCTCCGACAGCACCCTTTGCCGGCTTTGCTCAAACGGTTACTGCGGTGGGCGCAGGTGCAATTACCGGTGCTCCTTTGACGGGTACGTGCACTTTAGGCCCCGTCGCCACCACCCAAACGCTGACCTGCTCGGAGAATCGCGGCGGAACGCCGACCGCTGTCACTTTCAACCTTGATTGCCCAGCGGGCATTGCGCTACCGCTGACGTCGACTCCGGTTTCTGGCAGTACTGTCGCTTTGCCCTCGCAAATTCTGGGTGGCCCGGCGACCACGGCACCGATCAACTTCCAGAATCCGGACGTAGTACCGGTAACGGTTACCTGCGTGGCGCCTACCGCTCCGCAGTTCACGGTGGCGCCGTTGAGTTTCCCGGTACCTGCCGGCGGCAACGCCTCGACCACGGTTTCGTTCAGCAGCGCCGCGGTCGGCTCCTTCACTGGCGTGCTCAATTGCACCGCCGGCCAACAGGCCTTTACGTTCAATCTGACGGGTACCACCGGCGTCGTCGCAACGGCCGTTCCGTTGCTTGGCAACGGAACGCGCTCCCTGCTGCTGTTGGCGACACTGGCGTTGGGTCTGATCACGCTGGGGCTTTACACGCGCCGCAATTGATCTGGCAACTGCCCAAAACGAAAAAAGGCGCCCATTGGGCGCCTTTTTTCTTATTTGTTGGTGTCGATTGGTGCCCGCCTGACGCGGGTGAGCGGCCTGCCACCTAGCTTGGCGCTCTTCGCCACAGGTGCGGCGCGCGCACCAGCCAGATCATGCGAATCACTAACACCACGATGACCGACCTTGTCCAATCTCAGTATGGAACAAGAGTAGATCAAGCCGCGTGGTGAAACTGTTGTTCCTCGGTCGAACCACTGAGCGCCGACAACGAAGATTGGCCCGAAGCTATTACCTCGTTGATCTTGTCGAAGTAACCAGTGCCCACCTCGCGCTGGTGCTTGGCGGCCGTGTAGCCGTTGCACTCGTTGGCGAACTCTTCTTCCTGCAGTTCCACGTACGCGGCCATCTGTCGATCCTTGTACCCCGTGGCGAGCTTCCACATCGAGTAGTTGAGCGCGTGGAATCCAGCCAGTGTGATGAACTGAAATTTGTACCCGTAACTGGCAAGTTCCTTCTGGAACTTGGCAATGGTGCTCTCGTCCAAGTTCTTCTTCCAGTTGAAGCTGGGCGAACAGTTGTAGGCCAGCAGCTTGCCTGGATATTTGGCGTGGATTGCATCGGCGAATTGCTTGGCTTGCGCCAGATCGGGCGTCGAGGTTTCACACCAGATCAGATCAGCATAGGGGGCATAGGCCAACCCGCGCGAGATCGCCTGATCGATGCCCATGCGGGTTTCGTAAAAGCCTTCCACCGTTCGCTTGCCGTTGCAGAACGGCGAGTCGTTGGCGTCGACATCGCTGGTGACCAGTGCCGCACCCATGGCGTCGGTGCGCGCCACGATCAACGTCGGAACGCCGGCAATGTCCGCCGCGAGGCGCGCCGCGATCAGCTTTTGCACTGCTTCCTGGGTCGGCACCAGCACCTTGCCGCCCATGTGGCCGCACTTCTTGGCGCTGGCTAGCTGATCTTCCCAATGCACGCCCGCTGCGCCCGCTTCGATCATGTGCGCCATCAGCTCATAGGCATTGAGCACGCCACCAAAACCAGCCTCCGCGTCGGCCACGATCGGCTGCAGCCAGTCGATGTCGTCGTTGCCTTCGGCGTGGTGAATCTGATCGGCACGCTTGAGCGTGTTATTGATCTTGCGAACAACATTGGGTACCGAGTCGACCGGATACAGCGACTGGTCCGGGTACATCGCGCCAGCGGTATTGGCGTCGGCCGCCACCTGCCAACCCGACAGATAAATTGCCTTGAGCCCGGCCTTGACCTGCTGCATTGCCTGATTGCCGGTCATGGCACCAAGCGCATTGACGAACGGCTCCGTGTGCAGGTAGTGCCAGAGTTTTTCCGCGCCCTTGCGGGCAAGCGTGTGTTCTACATGCACAGTGCCACGCAGTCGCACTACATCCTGGGCGCTGTAGCTGCGCTTGACGCCCGCCCAGCGCGGGTTGTTCTGCCAGTCGAGCCGGATCTGTTCGGCGGTGGGGAGGGTGGTTTTCATAATTGTCTCCAGTATTGTGGTGCCAGCGGTAATTTGCCTGGTGCTGCGGTGAATCACGGCCCTCCGCCGTGATGGGAAGTGGACACGGCTGGGCTCTGGCCCAACCTGAAAATTCGGGCTACGGCAATTCCTGGTAACACGGCAAGGTTAGAAACTCGACCAACTCCTTGGCATGAGTCCATGCGCCGAGCATACGGGTCGCATCGTCGAACTTCGCTGCACCGGGCAAGCCCTGCACATCAACGCGCGTGCGGATGGTTGCCAGAGCACTATCGAACAAGCCGAAGTCGATCGGCGTGCCGTCATCGAGCTGCAGCCCGCCGACATGCAGCCACTGCCAGAGCTGTGCGCGCGAGATCTCTGCGGTGGCGGCGTCTTCCATCAGATTGTGGATCGGCACGCAGCCAAGTCCATCAAGCCATGCCGCGACGTAGCGCACGCAGACATCGATGTTGTTGAGGAAGCCCGCGCGGGTGATGCTGCCGCTGCTCGGTGTGATCAGCTGATCGCGACTGACCTGAACGTCGTCGCGCGACACATGCATCTGATTCAATGTTGGCATGTGCTGGTCGAAGATTGCCTGCGCAATGGGTATCAGGCCGGGATGCGCGACCCAGGTACCGTCGTGTCCGGCTTTTACCTCGCGCAATTTATCGACGCGTACTTTTTCCATCGCAGCATCGTTGGCAGCAAGGTCGCGCGCAATTGGAATCTGCGCGGCCATGCCGCCCATGGCAAATGCACCGCGCCGATGGCAGGTGCGAATCAGCAGCTCGGCATAGGCCCTGAGGAAGGGTGACGCCATGCTGACCTGTCCACGTTCCGGCAGTACTTTCTCAGGGTGCGCGCGAAAGGTCTTGATGTAGGAAAAAATGTAATCCCAGCGCCCACAATTCAGACCAACAATGCGGCCCTTGAGCGCGTGCAATATCTCATCCATTTCAAAAGCCGCGGGCAGCGTCTCAATCAACACCGTCACTTTGATCGTGCCTTGCGGCAAGCCGAGACGCACTTCGCTAAACGCCATCACCTCGTCCCAGAGCATCGCCTCGTTATGACTCTGCAACTTGGGCAGATAGAAAAACGGACCACTTCCAGATTGAGCGAGTGATTTCGCATTGTGAAAAGCAAACAGACCGAAATCGAAGAGCGCGCCGGCGATTGGCTGGTCGTCGATAAGCAGATGCTTTTCGTCCAGATGCCAGCCACGCGGGCGCACCATCAACGCTGCCAGGCCGTCTGATTTGAGGACGTAGCGCTTGCCTTCGGGTGTGGTGAAGTCGATGCGACGCTCAATGGCGTCGCGCAGATTGATCTGTCCCTGGATCAGCGTGTCCCAGGTCGGGCTGGTCGAATCTTCAAAATCAGCCATGTATACGCGCGCGCCGGAGTTGAGCGCGTTGATGATCATCTTTCGATCAACCGGACCGGTGATCTCGACGCGCCGGTCCTGCAGCGCTTTTGGAACCGGCGCGACCTTCCAGTCGCCTTCGCGGATGACGCGGGTTTCCGCAAGAAAATCTGGCAGCTCACCCGCGTCGAAGCGCATCTGACGAGTTCGGCGCGCTTCGAGCAGACGCTGCCGGCGCAGCTCAAAACGTTGGTGCAGTTCGACCAGAAACTCGGTCGCCGGTTCG
>JAWXCG010000309.1:0-13036 GCA_034440555.1 Pseudomonadota bacterium | reverse complement strand
TTTTGCCACGCCATTGATCAACACAGTGCTTATCGGTGCCGAGGCAACGGTCACTGACTTTGTTGTCGTGTGGCTGGCTGAGCCATTGTCAGTGACCGTCAAGGCGACGCTGTACGTGCCTGCGGCAGCATAGGTCCTGCCGGGGCTGGTGGCAGTCGATGTACTGCCGTCGCCAAAATTCCAACTGCGTGCGCTGATCGTGCCATCGCTGTCGGTCGAAGTATTGGTGAACGTCGCTGTCAACGCGCTGGTGGCGAAGGTGAAGTTGGCCACCGGCGGCACGTTGGTTGGCGTGCCGCTGGTCTGAGTGACCCAGATCGGCGCCGACCACAGGATCTTGCCATCGTCCTGAGTGATTCGAGCGTAATAGAAATGCTGACCCACGCTCGGCGTTGTCGTGTGCGTCGCCGTACTTGCGAGCGTAGTCACGGTTCCGTTGCGACCCGGCACGCCCTCAAGAATCTGTACCTGCGACACCGAGCGGCCGCTGGTGTTCGCGTAGTTCACCACCAGATTCAGCGCACCCGAGTGACTGAAGCGCTCACCCATCAGGTGACCATTGGCGGTCAGGATGATTTGCGAGTTCTTGTCGCTGGTGGCAAATACGCGACGCGCTCTGAGTGCATCGACAAATGCGGTCTTGGACAGCGCGGTGCCATTCGGAATCAGCACACCAGTGCGATTGGTCCAACTCGCGCCCCAGTTGGCGCAGTGATTGTCCTGATTGGTGGCCGGAGCGATGTGATAACCGCGTTCCAGCAACGTCTTGAACGCCGGCTCGTAGGTGCTGCGGCTGGTCTCCGTCTCGGTGGTGTTGTTGGAGAACGCCGAAGTATTTTGCACCTCCGCCAGCATCATCACCTCGTCGCCATCGGCACTGTAGGCGAGCGACGTCGATCCAATCAGGAATTGCCCGGACGAGGACGGGTGGTTGAACTGCCCGACGAATCCCTTGTTGCGCATCGTCGCATACAACGATACGTAGTCGCTCTTGGCGACAAAGGTATCGCCAAGCAATTGGTTGCTGCTGTTGTATTCCCAGGCAAACAACTTAGTGGCATTGAGGATATTCAAATGCCCACCATTGGTGGTGACGCCCCACTCCATGCCGTACAAAGCCAGAAACCCTGGGTTAGCGGCGTTGTAGTTGTTTGCCGCGGCAACGCCAGCGGCATAACGATTCTTCGCGGTGGTTGGGCTGGCCGAAGCATTGGTGTTGGAAGAACCATCGAAGTAATGGTTGTGCTCGCTTGCCGCGGAGAAATCCAGTCCACGATTGCGCGCGTAGATGAATCCGTCGTTGGGTCCGAACGCACCAGTCTGGGCAGACTGCGAACCCGAGCATCCGGGAATCGCCCCGCCGCCATCAGAGTCGTTGCTCTGCGTGTGCAGATTGCCCAGATAAACCGTGTACGGCAGCGATGCGATGGCGGCCACTGATTTCTCGGCGCCAGCGCCACTGGGCAGCGCGCGGAACGCGGGCATGCTGACCTTGGCTGGCTCGCCGATATGGACTTCCCACTCCTGCACAATTGCATCGTTGGCGTGCGCGAGCGCGTCATCGACACGTTGCTCCAGGGTACCCGGGCGCGTGCGCATCGCCAGCGGATCACCGGACATCGCCGTCATGCGGACTTTGTAAAACCCGCGAGCCAACGCCTGCTTGTTGTGACCGGCGCCATCCCACGGAACCAGCACTTCCACTTGTTTCTGGAAAAGACGTTCTTCACCACGCCAAGTGCGAACAACGCGTTCGGCATCAGCCGTCAACAACTCAACGCGCCAGGCCACCGTCGACGGGTCGACCGCATCGATATAATTGAAGTTGAGTTTGAATGCGCGCGCCTCGCGAGACTCGCCGCGAAATGGAGCGTACAGACTGGCTTCGAATTCGTAATGATCCGGACTGACAGCGAAAGCAGTCGGCGTCAAAGTAGATCCTGCAAGCACAAGCGCGATCAAACGCGCGCAACTACGCGAACTCAACATACTGGTCTCTCCCGGAACAATGGTGTCGTTGAGTGCCGATTGGCACTGTGGTCCTATTCGCTGCGCTGATCGACGCGTGAACAGGTATTCGACCGTCCATGGTCCATGGCTGCGGTTCTACGCCGCACTGCCAGGATCGCAGTATGCGTGCCTCGTATAAAAATCAGATGACATGCATGGGAACAGCGTTGTAGCTGCTTATGCAGCCGCTGTCTTGCTGCATCGCGGTAGGCAAGCGCGGATTGGTCACCGCGACTTGATGCCGCGGCCGTCAGCAGAGGCGCAGCCAACGGGTACTGCCGCAGCACAATCGTTTCGTTCAGCGCACACTCTTACCGATGCGATTGCACCTAGATCAGGTTTTCATCGGCAACCGGCGGCTCGACGCGCTCGACTGCGTTTGTGTCAGCATCTGCTTCGATTTCCGCGATATCCTGTTGCGCGGCATCAGTCCACGTGGCGGGTAACTTCTTGCTGGGTTTGACGCCGAGCTTGCGCAGCTTCTCGGCTTGTCCGATCAGATTACCGCTACCTTCGCTGAACTTCCGCCGCGCTTCGCCGTAACTGTCCTGCGCCTGTTGAATGCGTTCGCCGACGCGCTGCAGGTCATGCACGAATCCCACCAGCTTGTCGTAAAGCTCAGCGCCGCGCGCGGAGATTTCCTTCGCGTTGCGGCTCAAGTCTTCTTGCCGCCACAGGTAAGCCACCGTGCGCACCACAAACAATAAAGTACTAGGACTGACCAGCAGAATGTTTTTCTCCCAAGCTTGCTGAAACAGCTCGCGATCATTGGTCACAGCCAGCATGAACGCCGGTTCAAGCGGCACGAACATCACCACGAAATCCAGCGACTTCAGTCCGTACAAACTTTGATAGTTCTTCTCCGACAGACCTTTCATGTGCGCGCGCATCGACGCCAGATGTCGTCGCAATGCGGCCTGACGTTCGTCTTCCGTGTCGGCATCGGCGAAGGCGCGGTAATCGGGCAATGTCATCTTCGAGTCGACAACCAGATGCCGTTCGCCGTCTCCCGGTAAGCGGATCACCACATCCGGTATGACGTGAGTCTGCCCATCTTCGCTTTTCACACTGGACTGGCGTTCGTAGTGGCGACCGCGCAGCAGTCCTGCCTTTTCCAGCACTTCGTCGAGAATGATTTCGCCCCAGTTACCTTGCGCCTTCCGATCGCCTTTCAACGCCAACGTCAGATTCTGCGTATCCAGACTCAACGTATTGTTGAGTTGAGTCAGCATCTTCACCTGCTCGGCGAGTGCGCTTCGGTCCTTGCTCTCGTTGACATACACTTCCTCGACTTTGCTCTGGAAGCTCTTGATGCGCTCCTGCAATGGGTTGAGCAGATGGCCCAGGTTGACCTGATTCTGCTCGACGAATTTTTTGCTCTTCTCTTCCAGTATCTCGTTGGCCAGCGATTTGAACTGGTGGCTGAGCTGCTCGCGCGCCTCATTGATCAAGGCGAGTTTTTCCTGGCTCTGGTTGCGCTCCTGGTCCAGCGTCGTGCTCAACTCGGCAATCCGCACAGTGAGCTGGGAATGCTCGCGCTGCGCCGTCAACAGGGCTGCTTCGACTTGATGCAGGCGACCCGCACGCTCGGCCAACTGCGCGCCCTCGCGCACCCGCTCAGACAGTTCGGCCTGCAATGAGTGCGCCCGCGCATCGACATTCGCCAGCCGTGAGCGAAGCTCCTCGCCATCACGTGTCAACGCGCGCAATTGCTCCGCCAGTACTCTGCGTTCGGCCTCGCCCTCTGCCCTGCCCTCAGCCGATGCCAGTTCGCGCCTACCGCGCAACACGAGCCAAGTGACAAAGCTGCCCACCAATAGGCCGACCAACACCATCACCAGATGTGAAATGGAAAATTGCATGGGGATCTCTGGTCCAAGACAAGGGCGACAGCAAAGTGTGCATTGCCAGGGGCATTCTAGAATGTCGAGCACGTGCCGCGCAGGATTCTCGCGCATACGGACGACTTGTGACCGCGAATCGAAGCTGACCGCTGATGACCTGCCTCGGCACGTCAGAATTTGTGGCTGGCGACACTCAACCAGGTGTGCGCGAATGCACCGCGACACCTGATTCGGGCGTCGATGAGCCGATGATCTACGGGAGCGGGCGAACCACGCGAACGCAGGCGCGGGTGAAACTGCCCGCAGTGCTTAGCTGCAACCCGTCTATGCAGACAATGTAGGGACGGCGCAAAAAACTCCTGCGATCGCACGGAGCGATTGGCTTTTACTGGCACCGCTGCCGAGGCAGGATACAAAACAGAACACGATTCAAAACAGAACATGATTCAAAAAAAAATTGGCGCGCCCGGAGGGACTCGAACCCCCGACCACCAGGTTCGAAGCCTGATGCTCTATCCAACTGAGCTACGGACGCGTTGGGGGTGTATCTTCGACGAAGTAGCGCGAAGATGCCAGAGGCACGCTGCTGCTGATCGTACGTTTTGCTCGCTCCGCTGCGTGCAGTCATGGCGATGAGCCCGTAAATCTAATTGACGATCCCACAAACCGCGTTGGCGCATGATAGGCGAAATTACTCACAGGATCGGGCGCTGCAAGTGACCCCATTGCCGAAAACGTGGATTGTCTTGCTGCTGCTCGCTCTGGGTAGCTCGCGCGATCTTTGTGCGGACGCGGCCGACATACCGACTTATCCTCAGGGCCAGTACTTACTGCGCAACTACGGCACTGCGGAAGGGTTGGCCAATACGGCCGTATTGCACATGCTGCAGGATCGCACCGGTTTGATCTGGGTCGGCACGGACGATGGCTTGTACCGCTACGACGGCTACCGTTTCGACGCCTACGGCCTTGACCAGGGCCTGATTTCGACGGCGATCGATGCTCTGCACGAAGACCAGGCAGGTATCTTGTGGGTGGGCACCCACGCCGGACTCAGCCGCTGGACCGGTGCGGTGTTTGAGCCGCGCAATGCACTGCACGGTCTGCCCGAAGGTGCGATCGTGGCCATTGCTCATCAGGCCCATAGTATTTGGGCAGCCACTACCGCGGGGCCATATGTGGCGGGCGCAGACGAGCGCTTCCAGCTCGCGGTCGGGTGGCCTGGAGGTGAAGCGACCGCACTTTGCGCGGGTAAATCCAGCGTCTGGGTCGCGCAGTGGCGCGCCGAGGCGGTTATCTGGCGATGGCGCGACGGGGTCTGGCTAAATTACGCCAGTCCAGCTATGCAACAACAGGAGCGCATCGACGCCATCGTAGAAGAAGCGAACGGGCGAGTATTTGTACGCTCCGCGCGCAACCTGTGGGTACTCCAGCCCGGTGCAACACAGTTCGATCGGATGGAAACGCCCAGGCCGCTGATCGCGCAGCGCGGCTACCTCACGCTCGGTCGCCACGGGGATCTGTGGGTGCCGACCGACGACGCGGGCTTGCTCAATTGGGATGGAACCAAGTGGACTGTGGGCCTGCGCGGACTGCTCACTTCAACCCGGGCGATGCTCGAGGATGCCGAAGGGTCGCTGTGGTTTAGCTCAGCCGGCTTGAATCGGATATTGGGCCGCGGTGTCTTCCACGCCTATGGCAATGCGCAAGGTCTGACCGGAAACGTACCGTGGGTCATTTTCCGCGATCGACGGAAAACCCTTTGGATCGGCACAAACGCGGGCTTGGCGCGGCAGGTTGGTGCACGATTTGAAATAATGCCGGGCACCGAAGCGCACACGATTCGTTCGATTGTCGAAGCCCCCGACGGCACCTTCTATATGTCCGGCATTCCCGCCGATGACCTGCTCCACTTCGATCCCGAGACGCAGGCAGTGACGATTCAGCAAATCGCGCCGGACAACCCGGCGAAGCGGATCTACCGACTGCTATTGGACCCACAGGGCATGCTTTGGGCCGGCACCGAGGGCGCTGGCCTGCTTCAGGCAAATATCCGCACTCCGCGACTGAAGTTCGCCAAAGTCGTGCTGCCCAGTGGAACGCCGACCGAGGGCGTGAGCGATCTACATCAGGATCAAACTGGTCGGCTCTGGCTCGCAGGCCAACGCGGCCTTGCGCTGCTCGAAGCAGGCACTTGGCGTCGCTTCACAACCCTGGACGGACTGCGCAACGATTCCATCGCCTACGTGCGCAGCACCGCCAACGGCGACCTGTTGATTGTCTATTTCGAACCCCTCGGGTTTGCCCGCGCCCGCTATGAAAAGGGCCAGTTGCGCGTGATTGAGCATTACAACGACGCCAGTCATGGGATTGCCAACAAGATCTTCATCATTGGCGAGGACTCCAGGCAGCGAATTTGGATCGGTGGTGGTCGCGGTGTGGATCTGCTCGGCCCCGGTGGAACCGAACATTTCGGAAACAACGATGGCCTGATGGGCGAAGATACCGCCAGCATGGCGTTTTACGCCGAGGAAAATGGCGATGTGTGGATCGGCGCTGTCGGGGGGCTGGTGCGATTTGACGCGGAAATGTACGACAGCCTGCCGCCCCTTACCGCACCGAAGACGGCCTTATTGAGTGTCTCCTTGGGACGGCAGAGATTTCCCGCGGATGCCATTGGAACCGAAGTTACTCGAACCGACCACAGTTTTGCCGCGCGCTACGCGGGAATGAGCTTTCTTGGCGAAGGCGCCATGCGCTATCGGGTGCGCCTGCACGGCCTCGAACCGGAATTCACCATCAGCGACAGCCGAGAGGCGCGCTATGCAGCGCTGCCACCCGGCGACTATCGTTTTGAAGCGGCCGCTCAGGTCGGCACGCGCGGCGCTTGGGGTCCGTCCGCGAATTTTGCATTTGTGGTGCGTCCGACCTGGTGGCAATCATGGTGGCTGCGCACGTTAATTGCCTTGCTGGCAAGCCTGTTATTGCTGCTCGGCGTGAGATGGCGATTCGCCGCATTACGTGCACAGAATCTGCTGCTCGAGACGCACGTGGCCAGCCGCACGGTCGAGCTCAGCGACGCCAATCGGGCGCTGCAGCACGCCAACAGCAGCTTGCAAGGCCAAATCGAAGATCGATCGGCCGCCGAGCTCGCAGTGCAGCAACGCAATGCTGAGCTGCAAACGCTCAACGAGAAGTTGGCGGGGGCGCAGAGCCAGCTGCTGCAATCGGAAAAAATGGCGTCAGTAGGCCAGTTGGCAGCCGGTGTTGCACACGAGATCAATAATCCGGTCGGATACGTGTACTCGAATTTCTCCAGTCTTTCGCGCTACATGCAAAGCATTTTCTCGCTACTGCAGGCCTATCAACTGCTGGAAAAGGAACTGCCGCCGGAGCACCCGGAAGTACGCAAGATGGCCGCGCTCAAAGCGGCGATTGATTTCGACTATCTGGTCGACGACACCGCCAACCTGCTCACCGAATCCCGCGAAGGGCTTGAGCGAATCCAGAAAATCGTTAAGGATCTCAAGGACTTTTCGTATGTTGATGCCCCAGAATGGCAACTCGCAGATATTCATCAGAGCCTTGACAGCACGCTGAATGTGATCGCGCATGAGCTCAAGTACAAAGTGGAACTGGTCCAGGAGTACGGCACGCTGCCGAAAATCCGCTGTCTGCCGTTCCAGCTCAACCAGGTGTTTCTGAACCTGTTGATCAATGCCAGTCACTCGATCAAAGAGCATGGCCGGATCACCATCCAGACTGGATGCAACAATGAGCAGGTGTGGGTAAGGATTTCCGATACCGGTCAAGGCATCAGCGAAGCCAATCTGAAGCGGATTTTCGACCCATTTTTCACCACAAAACCAATCGGCGTTGGCACCGGCCTTGGCCTATCGGTTTCCTGGGGCATCGTGCAAACCCATGGCGGCTCCATCGATGTACAGAGCGAACTCAATCGCGGCAGCGTATTTACCGTGTTTTTACCGATCGGACCCCCTGGCCAAGCGATCGCGAGTTAAGGTTTGGCAGCGAATGCCGCACACCAACCCTTGGTGTTTACCGACTTGCCGGGAAAGATACCGCACCCACGCCAGACGTCGGTGGCCGCACCCTGCACCAGGGTGCAGCCGGAACACAGCTGCGTTGGTTTGTGCGCGGGGTATTTGGCAGCAACTACTTTGGTGGAATCATGTCGGTAACCCAGCGCGGCGGCGGTAGCGTCGGCCTCGTCCAGGTGCGGGAGTTCGGCGGCCTGCACGCGGGCGGAAACCAACGCCAGGCTCATCGGTGCAAGTAAGGCTGCACCCGAAGTCGCCAGGAAATGACGACGGGAAATGTGCTTGTTCATGGATGATTTCCTTGCGATAAAAAAATGCTGGTGATGAAAAATGAAATGAGCTTGGAGAATGATGCGCTATATTCTCAAGCGCGACTTGACCTCGATCAAGTCGCACCAGGATCAAGACTTACCTTCATCAGGAAGGCCTTGGTCACGACACACCTCGAACAGGAAACGCCGTGAGCTTGCCATATGACACCCTACGCCTGCGTGAATGCGCCGTCGCCTTGGCCGAATGTGGCCGAGAACTCGCCACATTGGGCTGGACACCCGCTACCAGCAGCAATTTTTCGATGCGTACCAGTGACCGCGACGGCAGCCCCTCCCTCGTCGCGATTACGATCTCCGGCCGCGACAAGGGCCGCCTCAGCGAACGCGACATCATGGTCGTGGATTTGCAGGGTCGCGCCGTCGGCTCCGAACACGTCCCCTCCGCTGAGACAATGCTGCACACCCAGCTGTACGCCCGCGATCCGGATATTGGCTGCGTACTGCACACGCATTCACACACCCAAACGGTCGCCTCGCGTCTTTATGCCGATGAAGGCCAGGTCGTGTTCACCGGCTACGAGCTGTTGAAGGCATTTCGCGGATTCGACACGCACAACACCGTGCTGCGCATGCCGGTGCTGCCTAACAGCCAGGATATGCAGGAGCTTGCCGGGTTTGTCGAGAGCTGGCTCGCCGCCGAAGAGTCAGCGCAATTGCAGCATGGAACGCCGATCGGGTCAGGCTACTTGATTGACGGGCATGGCATCTATACATGGGGTAGAGACATGGCGGAAACGCGGCGGCACCTGGAGGCCTTCGAATTTCTGTTGGACTGCGAATTGGATCTCAGGAGACTTGGTGCATGACCCGCCTTCGCATCTTTACTGAAACCGATCCGACGCGGGCGACCACGGACACCCGCGACGGCGCGCTGATTACCGAGCTTCTGGGGCGCCACGGCGTGCGCTTCGAGCGCTGGAGTACGCCGGTTCAGTTGGCGCCCGGTGCGAGCCAGGACGAAGTGATCGCTGCATATCGAACCGATATCGACCGCTTGATGGCCGAGGGCGGCTATCAAGCAGTAGACGTAGTCAGCTTGAGCCCCGAGCATCCGGATCGGGCGACGTTCCGGGAAAAATTTCTTAACGAGCACTGCCACGCCGAAGACGAGGTTCGATTCTTCGTCGCCGGGGCTGGACTGTTCACGCTGCATCTGGACGACCTGGTGTTCGAGGTGCTGTGCGAACAAGGGGATCTGATCGGTGTGCCCGACAACACCCGGCATTGGTTCGACATGGGCCCCAACCCCTTCTTCATCGCCATCCGACTGTTCACCAACGCATCCGGATGGGTGGCAAATTTCACCGGCACCGACATCGCCCTGCAATTTCCGCGGCTGGAAAACTGATGGCAGCATTGCTCCGATTGCAGGATGTGTTGAGGACGCGCTCGGCCCAGCCGCTGGCGCTGGCACGCGGATGAAGCCAACCATACTTACCGATATCGAAGGCACCACGAGCCGCATCGATTTCGTGCACCAGGTCTTGTTCCCGTACGCGCGTGCGCGGATCGCCAATTTCGTGCACGCGCATCGCGACCAGGCCGACGTGGCGACGGCCCTGGCAGCCGTACGCACCGAACTGAATGCACCGGAAGCAACGCTGGACGCGCAGATCGAAGCCCTGTTGCGCTGGATCGACGAAGACCGAAAAGTCACGCCGCTGAAGTCTTTGCAGGGCATGATCTGGGCGCAGGGCTATGCCGCCGGCGATTTCACCGCACATGTCTACGCCGATGCCTATGACGCACTGCGACGCTGGCATAAGGATGCGCACCCACTTTATGTCTACAGCAGTGGATCAATCGCAGCACAGAAGCTGTTCTTTCGCTATAGCGTGTTCGGCGATTTGACACCGCTGTTCCGTGAGTATTTCGACACCACAATCGGCGGCAAGCGCGAAGCGGGTTCCTATCGCCTCATCGCACAACGCGTGCAACGCCCAGCAGGCGAGATTTTATTTTTGTCGGATATCGAGGCCGAACTCGACGCAGCACGCGATTCGGGCATGCAGACAATTCAGTTGCTACGCGTCGACGCGCCACCGGCATCGACCGGGTCACATCGCACGGTTGCCAGCATGGCCGACATCGGCGCGATCGGATCGTGATGGCGGGCCCGATCACCGCCCTGATCAACGGCCTGCGCTTTGCTCTGTTGCTGGTGCCAAGGCAACGCTACCCACTGCCCACAGCGACGGCATTCTGGTGCGCTGCGCTGCTGTCCGTGCTGGCCGATTTCCTGCTGAACCTTGGGCTGGTGTCGGCGCCTGAAGAGTTCGATCTCGCCGGACTGACTGACAGCGCCTTCGAAATCCTCAAACCGTTGTTGCTGGCCTGGCTGCTGTCCTTACTGACAGGCCGGCCAGCACTGCTTTGGGGCCTGGCGACATGGATGTTGATCGTGGGCATGGTGATTCGCGTTGTTGCTGGCGCCGTCATCGCCCGAGATCCGCAGTTCGACCACACCTGGATTGTATTCAGCGCGCATCACTTCGCAACCGCGTTCGGAGTCTGGATGTTGCTCGCTGGATACCGCATCTGGCACTGGCTGGAACCAAGCTGGCACTGGATGCGGGTACTCGCGATTGCACTTGTTGTTGCCGTGCCCCAGGCGCTGATCTATCGAGCGGTGCCGTATCACCTGGATTATTTCTTTGCCGCCGAGCCCGATTATTCGGCGCCAGTCACCAATGCCGTGTGGCCTGAGAAAGTACACGCCGAAACTCTGTTCGCGGAGCAGTCCGACAAGCTTGACCGCGCTTTACAAGCGCTCGAACCGCAACGCCCGGGCCAGGTAGATCTGTACTTGCTGGCCGTGGGCGGCTATGCCAGCGAGGATGTGTTCCGCAACGAAGTGAACTACGTGCAAGCGCTGTTCGATCAGCGTTTAGGAACCCGGGGCCGAAGCATGGTGCTGCTCAATCACTTCGATGCTCTGTTGAATCGCCCGCTGGCGACCCAAGGCAATATCGACCGAGCCCTCGCCGGCATCGCCAAGCGCATTGACCTGGACGAAGACCTCGTATTCCTGTTCGTCACCACGCATGGTTCCGAAGCACATGAGCTTTCGGTCGAGCTTGCGGGCTTCCCACTGCAGCAAATCACGCCGGAGTCTCTGTCCAGTTCGATTCGCAACGCCGGTATTCGTTGGCGCGTGACCACGATCTCAGCATGCTACAGCGGCGGCTATATCGATGCCTTGTCAGCGTCGACCGCGCTGGTGCTGACCGCGTCGCGCAGCGATCGCACTTCATTTGGCTGCGGTGCAGACTCCGATATTACCTTTTTCGGACGTGCCTATTTCGCTGAGGCGCTGAACCAAAGCGTCGATTTCGTTGCTGCATTTGAAATCGCCAAAGTCGCCATTGCGCTGCGCGAAGCAGCGATCGACGGCGAACCATCCGAACCGCAGATCGCAAGTACCGCATTGATCGAGGCAAAGCTCGCTCAATGGCGAAGCCAATTCAAACCCGGACCGCCGCTCGCTTTTACACCGCCCCAATAACGCCGATGCGCACGTAGGCTTTTTCAGCACGCTTGTTGCCAGCGCAGCCGCGCATTGACACCACCTTCCGGGAAATCACAGAACAACGCATCGGCACCTGCTTTGAACAGGGCCTGATACTCACCGTATACATCGTCGAACCCGTTCATGACCGAGTCGTCGCGCAAGGTCCAGACATGAACCTGCCATCCTAGATCGTGGGCCAGCGCGATCAATCCGGGCTCAGCTTTGGCGCCGATCACATTCGCCTTGGACAGCGCCAGGCCACCAAGCCAGAAGGCATAGCGATGCAACCGAGCGAGTTGCTCAGCGTCGAGCCACTCGAACAACGCAAATGTCGCGTTGCCACAGGCTTCGTGCACGCGTCGCAGCGGCGCAATTTCGAAGCACTGCACGCACACCGGGCTATTCGCTGCTGCCAGAGCTTGCGCTTGCAACTCAGCAATCAGTAGAGCAGTTGTGTCGATTCCTTTGGCCAGCAGCACCGACGGATGCTTGATTTCGGGATAAACGCCGAGCTTTCGGCCGACGCGCCACTGGGCAGCCGCGAGCTCAAGCACCTCTGAAAATCGCGGAATGGCGAATTGACCATCAAACGCCTTGCTTCGACCAACGAAGGGCTGCATGGCGCGCAACTCGGATATTTGTTCGGCGTCGTAATCATCAGCGAACCAGTTGGCGCCCGCCTTTTTGCTGGACGATGCAGCCTGGGGCCACGGCACTCGTAACGACACATCGGTACTGCGCGACAACTCGCGCTCGTGGCGTGCGATCAGGATGCCATCACGGGTTGGCACCAGATCCGGTTCAATCAGATCTGCGCCCTGAGCAATCGCCAGCGCGTATCCCGGCAACGTGTGTTCCGGCCGCAAACCCGAAGCCCCGCGATGCGCGATGATGCGCGGCGGCTGCTCATCGAGTGTGTGCCAAACCCGCATCAGCACGCGCTCATGTCGATTTCAGGCGGCGAGTTCGGAGCACGTCCATCACCGAAGCCAGCGAGCTGCCACGCACCTGCAGCAGCACGCCAAGGTGATAGAGCAGATCGGCAGCTTCTTGTTCGAGCTGCTCGACGGATTGGGCAGCCCCGGCAAGCGCGGTCTCCACGCCCTCTTCGCCCACCTTCTGGGCAACACGTAGCGCACCCTGCTCGATCAGTCTGGTGGTGTAGCTACCCGCAGGCCGATCGCGCAGTCGTTGCGCGATGGTGGCATCGAGTGTTGCCAGCTCACTGAACTGTGGCTGCGCACCAGATTCAACAGATTCGGATTCAGGCGTTCCGGG
>JAWXCG010000308.1:0-7246 GCA_034440555.1 Pseudomonadota bacterium | reverse complement strand
GTTGCGCATCAACGCCAGCGTTTCCGGTGCCAAGCGAAAACCCAGTGGCGCATAGCGGGCGGCAAATCGTGCCACACGCAAAACACGCACTGGATCTTCAACAAAGGCTGCAGACACATGCCGCAACCAGCGATCGGCCAGGTCGCGCGCGCCGCCATAGGGGTCAACCAATTGTCCATCGCCGTTTTGCGCCATTGCGTTGATGGTCAAGTCGCGTCGCGCGAGGTCCTCTTCCAGCGTCACGTTGGCGTCCGCGGCGAAAGCAAACCCGTGGTAACCCGGCCCGGTCTTGCGCTCGGTACGCGCAAGCGCATACTCCTCGTGACTATCAGGATGCAGAAACACCGGGAAATCCTTGCCCACCGAGCGAAACCCCCGTTCGCGCATTGACGCCGGCGTCTCACCAACAACAACAAAGTCGCGGTCTTTCACCGCGCGTCCGAGCAATCGATCGCGCACAGCGCCGCCGACCAGGAAGGTTTTCATCGCTTTCATTGTGAAATTCACACTAGTAGCAACAAATAATATACATAAAAATCACAACTTCCCCTCAATCATGGCAGCCACTGAGCGGACAGGCCTGAAGATGATGGAACTGCGACATGCACTGCTGACCATGGGCGTCATTATGGCGCTTGCGACCGTCGGCAGCGTGCACGCGGCCGACGAGGGTCGACTGCTCGCAACCGGCGGACTGGTCAGCATCGAGGGCGCGGCTGGCGGCGGCATCGTGCCAATGGCCGTGTTGGCTGGGCTGAGCACCGATCCAGGATGGGACTGGGTCGCCGGCGCGTCGCACAGCACGGTAACCGACTTTTCACTGGACACGCTGGGCGTGGCAGCGTCGTTCAACGATCGTTTCGAAATCTCTCTGGCGCGGCAGCAGCTGAGCACCGATTTCAGTCACGACACTGGACTGGCCGAGAACATCCGTCAAACGATTATCGGCGCCAAGCTGAAACTCGGTGGCGATCTGATTTTCGGCAAAGTGCCGCTGATGAGCGCCGGCTTGCAATGGAAACACAACGATGATTTCGCGCTGGCCGAAGTACTCGGCGCTGAAGATGACAGCGGGCTCGATGCCTATTTCAGCGTTAGTCGCTTGCACCTGGATGGCCCATTTCATCGTAACTGGTTGTTCAATGGCACGCTGCGCGCCACCCGTGCCAACGAAACCGGTCTGCTTGGCTTTGGCGGCGGCCGCCGCGACGGCTATCAAATGGTTGGAGAAGTTTCCACGACGATGTTTTTCAACCCTGAGTGGGCGTTGGGCTTCGAATACCGGCAAAAACCCCAGAACCTGGATAGCGTCAACGAAAGCGACTGGCGAGATGTATTTGTCGGGTGGTTTCCCAACAAGCGCGTCAATTTACTGCTCGCCTATGTCGACCTTGGCACGATCGCGAACCGACCTGACCAGGACGGCCTCTTTCTCTCCGTTACCGGAAACTTCTGATGCTGACCATTCGATTTTTGGCATTTGCGCTCCTGTTGCTGGTCGTTGCCTGCGCCAGCAACGGACGAAACGACTTGTATCAGGCGCTGGGAGGCGAGTCGGGCGTGCGTCGACTGGTCGACGAAGTGGTACGCGAACTGCACTCTGACGCGCGCATCAGTAAGCTGTTCAAAGACACCGATGACTCCTACTTCAAAGAGCGCCTGTTTGAACAGTTCTGCGAACTCAGTGGCGGTGGCTGTACCTACGCCGGCCTGAGCATGGAGGAAGCGCATTCGGGCATGCAGTTGACCGAAACCGATTTCAACTTTTTCATCGAAGATACGCGAGTCGGCATGACCCGCGCGGGCATCAGCATCGGCGCGCAAAACCGGCTGTTGGCGCTGCTGAGGCCGATGCACGGCGATACTTTGCACCAATAACCGACGAATTTTCTTGTTTTTGTGGGAGCGGCTTCAGCCGCGAAGCTGTTTGCGGCCAATTGAACAGGAGCAAAAACTTCGCGGCTGAAGCCGCTTCCACAAAGATCCCACACGGCCTACGCCTGCGAACTCAGCGCTTTTTCGGCAGATACAGATCGGTGATCGTGCCCTCGAACACCTCAGCCGCCATGCCAATTGATTCACTCAACGTCGGGTGCGGATGACTGGTCAAACCGATGTCTTGCGCGTCCGCGCCCATCTCGATGGCCAGCGCAGCTTCGGCAATCAGATCTCCGGCATGCACGCCGACAATGCCAGCTCCAATCAGTCGATGCGTGGCCTCGTCGAAAATGAGTTTGGTAAAACCCTCGGTTCGACCAATTCCGATCGCGCGCCCTGAGGCTGCCCAGGGAAAAACGCCCTTGCCGTAGGCAATGCCCTTGGCCCTGGCTTCGATTTCGGTGACGCCGACCCAGGCGATTTCGGGATCGGTATAAGCGACACTGGGAATGACGCTGGCAACAAACGTGCTGCGCTGACCGGCCGCAACTTCGGCGGCCACTTTCGCCTCATGCGTCGCCTTGTGCGCAAGCATCGGCTGACCGACGATGTCGCCGATCGCGAAGATGTGCGGCTGGTTGGTGCGCATTTCGGTGTCCACCGCGATGAAGCCTCGATCGGAGACAGTTACGCCTGCTGCCGCGGCGTTGATCTGCTTGCCGTTCGGTGTCCGACCGACAGCGCACAGCACGCGATCATAGAGTGTCGGCTCCGGCACTTTGCCCTCGCCTTCGAAAAACGCGCGCAGCCCCGCTTTCTCGGCTTCCAGCTTGACTACTTTGGTCTTCAGCAGGATCGCCTCGTAGCGTTTGGAAAGGCGCGTGTGCAACGGCTTGACCAGATCGACATCGGCACCAGGCATCAATTGATCGAACAACTCCACCACCGTCACCAGGGTGCCCAACGCCTGATACACACAGGCCATTTCCAACCCAATGATGCCGCCGCCAATGACCAGCAGGCGCTTGGGCACATCAGCAAGCATCAGCGCATCGGTGGAATCCATCAGTCGTGGGTCGCCCCACGGCAAGCCAGACAACTTCACTGGCTGCGACCCCGCGGCAATGATCGCCTTCTCGAAACGCACCAGCTTTTTGCCTTCGGCGGTATCGACTTCGATTTCATTTGCCGAAATGAATTTGCCGGTGCCAGTGACGCGCGTCACCTTGCGTTGCTTGGACATGCCGGCGAGGCCGCCGGTCAATTGTTTGACCACTTTGTCCTTGTAGGCGCGCAACTTGTCCAGATCGATCTTCGCGACGCCGAAGCTGACGCCGTAGTCGGCCGCATGCGCGGCCTCATCAATCACTTTGGCCGCGTGCAGCAGTGCCTTGGAAGGAATACACCCGACATTGAGACAGACGCCACCGAGTTCGGCATAGCGCTCGATCAACACTACATTCTGATCGAGATCGGCGGCACGGAAGGCCGCGCTATATCCGCCGGGGCCAGAACCGAGCACGGCGACCTGACAGGTATAGTCGGCCACACGACCCGATGCCTGGGCCGAGGTGACAGCAGCACTGGCCTGGATTAAGGTCGCAGAGGCAGGCGCTACCGAAGCGGGCGCAGCGGCCGCAGTGGGCACTGGAGTCGGCGCCGAAACCGCGGTGCCTGTTTCCAATATCGCGACCACCATTCCCTCAGACAATTTGTCGCCAAGCTTTACACGCAGCTCCTTGATGACCCCTGCCTGCGGGGACGGCACCTCCATCGTCGCCTTGTCCGATTCCAGCGACAGCAAACCCTGATCTTTTTTCACCACCTCGCCAGCCTTGACCAGTAGTTCGATCACGGGAATGTCCTTGGACCCGCCCAGATCCGGCACCTTCACTTCAAGACTATTGCTCATCGCATTTCTCCGACTGCTGCTGCTGCGCGTTCGAGTTCGAGTTCGCACGCCATTAGATGTGATGGATCAAAGTTGTGCTGGATCGAACTCCGAACCGCTGGCACGGAGCGCGCCACGCCGTGCTTGTTCAGAGCAACAGGCGCCGGATGTCGCCCAGCATTTGGGCGAGATATGCCGTGAAGCGCGCCGCCTCAGCCCCATCAACGACGCGATGGTCGTAGCTCAGCGACAGCGGCAGGATCAAACGCGGCGCAAACTCCTTGCCGTTCCACACCGGCTTCATCGCCGACTTGGATACGCCAAGAATTGCCACTTCGGGTGCATTGATAATGGGCGTGAAACCGGTGCCGCCGATCCCCCCAAGCGAACTGATCGACAAGCAGCCGCCAGACATGTCAGCCGGTCCCAGTTTTTTATCGCGCGCCTTGGCGGATATCTCGCCAAGCTCGCGGGCAAGGTCGACCAGGCCTTTCTGGTCGCAATCGCGGATCACCGGCACCACCAGCCCATCGGGCGTATCCACTGCAATGCCGACGTTGAAATACTTTTTCAAAACCAACTGCTCGCCGCTGCCATCGAGCGAGGCATTGAAATTCGGAAACTTGCGCAGCGCCGCGACACAGGCTTTGATCAGAAAGACCAAGGGCGTGATCTTCAGATCCTTGTTTTCCTCACCGAGCTTTTTGCGGAACGCCTCCATTTCGGTGATATCCGCATCGTCGTTCTGCGTGACATGCGGAATCATCGCCCAATTGCGCGCCAGATTGGCGCCGGAAATCTTCTTGATGCGCGATAACGGTTTGTTCTCGGTCGCACCAAACTTACTGAAGTCCACCTGCGGCCACGGCAACAGTTTCAGCCCACCCTCGCCATTGGTCACGCCTGGGCCGGCCGAACCGCCTGCAGCTGAAAGCGCACGCTTGACGAAGTTCTGTACGTCTTCCTTGGTCAACCGGTTCTTGCGGCCGCTGCCCTGAGCAATGCGCGTCAGATCGACTCCGAGCTCGCGCGCGAATAAACGCACTGCCGGACTGGCGTGGGGCACGACCGCGCCTGCTGTCTGCGTCGGCGGCACCTGCGGCGCAGCGACAGGCATCTGGGTTTGTGCTTGAGGCGCGGGCGCCGAAGCCTTCGTGGCAACTGACGCAGTTGGGACAGGCGCGGGCGCGGCGACGGGTACTGATGTCGCTGCGGCTACCGGCGCGGCCGCCGATTCCGTCTCCAACAGCGCCACCAGACCGCCCTCGGACAGGGTATCGCCGAGCTTGACCAGCAGCGACTTCACTACCCCGGCCACCGGCGCCGGCACCTCCATCGTCGCCTTGTCCGACTCCAGTGAGACCAATCCCTGATCCTTCTTCACCACATCACCCGGCTTGACCAGCAGCTCGATCACCGGAATGTTCTGGTAATTGCCGATGTCGGGCACTTTCACTTCGATGGTCGTTGCCATGGAGCGCTCTCGTGTTCTCGGGAAAGACGAAGATTATAGTGATCCGCCCACAGGATGTTCGCCCGCGACGGGTTGAGGTGCAATGAATTCATTTGGGGCGAGCGAGACGGCGGAAAGTGTCCGGGCGATATGCCGGCGGCCGCGCTGTCACTACACTCGCAACCATGCCTGCCGCCACCAAGTCAACGCCGATCATGCAGCTGCCTCACCCAATCCTGTCGGAACTGATGCAGATCAGTACCGAGGACCTGGACGTACGCCCGATGATGGGGCGCATTGCCGAGGCTTTGGCGCGACATTTCGGCTGGGAGTTTGTTGCGCTGGTTTCAGTCGATCAGGCCGCGGAGCGATTCATCTGTGAAGCTCTGCACACCGATCTGCCGACCGAAATTCATGTGGGTTGCACACGTGCACTGGGTAGCGGTGTCGTCGGTCAGGTAGCGAACACGGCGAAGCCGGTATTGGTCAGCGACGCCGCTGGTCACCCCAATTTCGTGCATACGCTCAAAGACGGGCAGTCTGAACTCTGCGTTCCGGTGCTGCACCGTGGCGAGCTACTTGCGGTTCTGAATCTGGAGAGCCGAAGGCGACGCGCGTTTGATGGCCAAGTTCCCTTGCTGGAAGTGATCGCGGGGCATATCGCTGGCGCCATAGCCGCGGCCAGACGGGTCGAGGAACTACGCCGCCAAAGCCTGTTGCTCAGACTGGTTGCGGATTTTTCGTTGAAGGCCCTTGAGGCGCAGAGCCTGGATGCGCTGCTCAATCACGTACTTGAGTTCCTTGGCCAGCGCTTCCAGGCATTGGAAGCCACCGTGCTTTTGGAGAGCGATCTGCGCGACCATCTGGAAGTGATGGCGCATCGTGGCGCATCGCCACACATCAGCTACTGCGGCAAGCAGTGGCCGGTGGACGAGGGCTTGGTAGGTTTGTGCTATCGCAGCGGCGAAGTGGTGTTTGTGCCGGATGTCCGCCTGCGTAACGATTACTCCTTGGTCAACACCGACGTCGTTGCCGAAATGGCGGTGCCCATACGCATTCGCGGCCGGGTCTTCGGCGTGCTTAACCTGGAAGCCGCCGATGCTGTCGTGTTCGCCGAACATGAGCGCCTGATTTTCACCACCATTGCCGACCAGGTCGCGGGTGCCATCCACCTGTTCGCGACCAACCGGCGCTTGCTGCAGAGTCAGCTGCAGGCAGAGCGCCGCGGCGAGGAATTGCGCAACACACGTGAACACCTGCGCCGCGCGGTGGTAAAGCTGGACCGACGCGTGCTGCGTGAAACCCACGCCGGCGTACTGACCATGACTGCATTCGTTCGCCAGCTTGCCGCGGACCTGCGCTCGGTCGCGCGTGGCGGCCGCGCCCTGATGTTGGGCGCCCTCAGTCTCGCTGGCACCCATTCCCTGGATGAAGACTCCTGGCGCGCGCTGATAAACCATGTCGGTGAATGCATGCCCGAAGCGCGACTGTGCCGCGAGGACGCTCGACTTTGGATCGCCGCATTGTTATCGCCCGAGCCCGACGAGGACGCCTGTGCTTCCCGCTTGGGAGAAGCGCTGCAGTCTGCCCCGACGCCGGCTTTGTTCGCGGACCTGGTGTGGTTGCGTCCGGGGCGCAGTGCAAAGTCTGCCGAATTGATGCAGCAGTTGCCATTGCTGCCTGACGCGGCCGATCGCCACCGGATCGGCGGCGTTCTCGCGCGCGAGTTCCAGCCATCAAACGGCAGCAGAACGGTCAGCAAGCGCGCCCGGGCCTGACGCAGCGCATGTGCATCGCGTTTTGGGCGTCGCCACCGAGAGCGGCTAAACTCCGCGTCTGACTTTCATGCTGCGAGGAGCGGCACCCTGCAGCATGAAAGTCAAGAGGAGCGCGTGCTCCCTTAAGGAAGGTCTGAATAAGTCACCACTTCGTCTTCGCCACACTGCTTATTGCTTGCCAAACCCCGCTCTCAACAGCGGAGCTGGTCAAAAACCTGCGGTTTTTCGCCCCCTGACTCAGGGGGC
>JAWXCG010000307.1:0-2756 GCA_034440555.1 Pseudomonadota bacterium | reverse complement strand
AGCCGCTGCGACTTCTCGAGCTGGAGCCGGAGCCGCTGCGACTTCTCGAGCTGGAGCCGGAGCCGCTGCGACTTCTCGAGCTGGAGCTGGAGCCGCTGCGACTTCTCGAGCTGGAGCCGGAGCTGCTGCTGGCGCCGCTGCCGCCGATGATTTTGCGGCCTCAGCCGTGGCTGCGGCTAATTTCGCTGCTGCCGCTTTGGTGGTACGAGGTTCTGGGCCGGGAACCGGCTGGGGATCAAGCACGTCGGAATCGCGCATGGTGCGCTGGGTCTCAAGAGATGAAGGGGAGATGGCGCGGTCGCCGAACCTTTCGTTCCGCGATCTGATCGCCGCGCAGACAGGGTCTGACTTTCGATCAAGCGTCGGGATTGTTGCAGCGCGTACCGCCCACATCCAGGATGCGCTGCATCCGACGAACTGGACGGCACCATAGCAAGCCTTGGGCTCGCGGTAAAGCGATCCAGGCCGAAGCGGCATTTGCAGTCATCATGGATGGGCGCGGGAGACCGGCTAGACTGCGCCGTTCATGGGTGTGCATGGGTCG
Source organism: Pseudomonadota bacterium (assembly GCA_034440555.1). Taxonomy (GTDB): domain Bacteria; phylum Pseudomonadota; class Gammaproteobacteria; order Xanthomonadales; family Ahniellaceae; genus 0-14-3-00-62-12. The sequence continues at coordinate 2,212 of JAWXCG010000307.1, read as the reverse complement.
ATTCATCGTGAAGTGGCGTTCAGAATTTGTGCTGTTGCGCGATCACGTGCTGCATCCTTTGATCGCAAGCCTGCTGCCCTGGTCGTGGACGCTGCGCTACGCGCATTGGCTGAGCGGCCGTGCGTCACGCCTGGGTGCGCATGGCGCGCGCAGCCGCGAAGGCGCAGTGCGGGTTCTGGGTGCTGTCGCCGACGCCGCCTTCGCTCGACGTGCGCTGTGGGTGCGCATTCTCGATGTGATCGATGCACCGGTGTCGTTGCTCGGCGCTGATCGACATCTGCTACGGCATTGGCGGGTGCACGGCAGTTGGCCTACGCGGCCGTGCCTGGCGGTGTCCTTGCACCACGGCAATGGCCTGTTCGCACTGCGTCATCTGCGCCTTGGCGGACATCGCGCGCATCTGATCGCGCAGAGCATTCAGCCGGAATGGTTTCGTGGCCGCCCGGTGACACTGGCGATGACTCGCCTGCGTTTTTGGTGCGTGGAACGATTGATGCAGGCCGCTGTGATCTATTCCGGAGGGGCGCGCAAGCGCAGCCTCGATGCCATCGCCGCTGGCGACAGTATCGTCGCTGTACTCGACAATCCGCAGGGGCTGACGCGTGGCATCGTGCCGATTCAACTGTTCGGTCGCCGCGTCGCACTGCATACCGGAATTCTTGAACTGGCTATGGCCGCGGACCTGCCTGTGGTGCCCTATCTATCAGTGATCGGCGACGGGGGTGTGCGCGAACTTCACATCGGTCCGACACTCAGTTTGGACACCCCGGCCGCAACATGCGCAGCGTTGGAGCAGTGGTTTGCGCCGCTGGTGGCTGCCGATCCGGCAGCGTGGCACCTGTGGCCGCAAATGAAGGAATTCGAACATTCGGTCAGCGCTGTGTTGGACGCTGGGGCGTCACCGGGCCCGCCAAATCCCTAGGCTGGTTCGCGCCTAGATCGAAACTGGCTTGCGCAGGTAGGCGCTGACATAGAGCTCGGCTGTGGCCAGATCCTGCATCGGGTGGTGCAGGATTTCGCGTGTGTATTCGATGCGGTCCACGGTGCGGATGGCAACACGCCAGGGTTCGAATCCGAGCGCACGCAGCTCGTTCTCGAATCCGGCAACGGTGATCGGATTGAGTTCGGTGAACCACTGCCAGTACTCGGCGGGCGTTGCATCTTGGCCGCTGCGGTCCATGCGCCGTGGTTCATTATTGAGAATGAATTCGCGCAGCGCTTCACGCGGCATCTTCAGATGAAACAGCGGCTCGTCGGAAAATTCGCTGAGGTGACTGCCGGCGTCCGAATAGAACAAGCCGGGATGAACAAAAAACAAGCCGCCGTCGCGCAGCACGCGCCTGATCTCGCTGAGCGCCTGGGCGTAGCCGCCAGCGATGTGCTCCAACGAGCCCCAGCTCAGTACGACGTCGAAGCTGTTGTCGGCATAGGGCAGGGCGTTGGCATCGACTGCGTCGAAGCGCAGGCAGGAGGGAATCAGCGACTCGGACAAATGGTTTGCGCGCAGAATCTCGGCCATGCGATCGAAGCCACGGAACGGATCGGCGCCCACCAGCAGCTCAGGTTCGCAGCGCAATGCGATGCCCAGATCAGTGATGCCATCGCCGCAGCCGACATCCAGGATGCGGCCCTGCAACAGCGGCGAATCGCCCAGCATGTAACTGATCACGGTGCAGGCGGCTTGGTCGAAATGACGCTGGAACCAGTCACCGGACCCGCGCCGCCAGCTCAACTGCTCGACCGATGCTGTCCCCGGCTGCGATTCAATCTGCCAGCTGCCCTGCAGCGCAGTCGGCTCGCCGACAAGGCGATCAATTCCGGTGACTTCAAACTCGAACACCTGCGTTGCCTGTTTCTGTGCCGTGCCACGGCGGCTGCACCAAAGATCCGCCACCACTCGATAGCGGCCGCAGGGCAGGCGCAACGCGCCGCACAACCAGTGCACACGGTAGTCGCCACGTGGCAGCCAGCTGGCACCGAGCATCTGCCGCATATTGCCGGCGTAGACCGAAACGCCGCCGGCCAGCGTGCTGATGTCGATACTCACATCCGGATCGAACAGCAGTGCATCGGCGACGTGGAAATCCACGCGCAGCGCGAGCGCGTGCCCGGAAGTGACGCGGCCCTCGCCGGTCAGCGCCTGGAAGCAGAGACTTTCACTCATTGGGGTCTGGGCAAGATGCGCAGGCGACGTGGCCCACGTGGGCCACGT
>JAWXCG010000306.1:0-31710 GCA_034440555.1 Pseudomonadota bacterium | reverse complement strand
CAATGACTGATGCGCTGGCAAAGGACGCGCACGATGCCGACCGCATCCTTGTCGGCCAGTGCACTGAACACGGCGCGTGTAGGACGCGGATACGCGTCCAGCCAGTCAGCGACCGACTGCGCCGCTTCCGGATTGTGGGCCACGTCAAGCACCATCTGCGGCTGTCCAGCGATCACCTGCAGCCGCCCCGGCAAGTGCGCCAACTCGATGCCAGAGCGGAGCGCATCGGCACTCAACGGCAACCGGTCGGCACATTGCATCAGCGCTGCGATTGCCGCCGCCGCATTGCGCAGCTGAATGGGCGCAGCGAGCGCCGGCATCGGTAACACGAAGCTTGACTGATCAAACGTCAGCGACCAGGTATCGGCGGCGGACTCGTGGCGCCAGCTATAGTCAACCATGGCACGCACCGGCACCGCGCCGCGCGCAACAACAACGCGCAGTAGTTCCGGCACCGGCTGTGGCATGGCAATCACCACGCGTCGGCCAGCGCGGCAAATACCCGCCTTCTCGACAGCAATATCCGCGAGCGATTCGCCGAGAACGTCCTGGTGATCAAATCCGATGCTTGAAATCAATGCCACGTCTGCATCAATCAGGTTAACCGCGTCCAGTCGGCCACCAAGACCGACCTCCAGCACAACTGCGTCGAGGCCGGCGTCGGCGAAGATCAGCAGTGCCGCCAGGGTGCCAGCTTCGAAGTAAGTCAGCGGCACCCCGGCGCGGGCTGCGTCAATTCTCTCGAAAGCTCCAATCAGCTGTGCATCGCTGGCTTGGACGTCATTGATTGCAACGCGCTCGTTGTAGCGCAGCAAATGCGGCGAGGTGTAACGTCCGACGCGGTACCCCCCGGCGCGCAGCATGGCATCGAGAAAGGTGACGCAGGACCCCTTGCCATTGGTACCTGCGACGGTGAATATTCGCGACGCAACCGTTGGAGCGCCGAGTGCTTTCCAAACTTGGCGCACGCGGTCAAGGCCCATGACGATCTCGCTGGGGTGCTGTGCAAGCCAGTACTGAAGCCATTCATTTAGCGTTTGCATCGGCGTCCGGTGTCGATTCCAGCGTTTGCTACGGGCGACATTATCGCTGCTGACGGTGGCGGCTGATGCCCGCCGGAGATGAATAGGCGAAACTGCTTATTGAACCCGGCGCCGCGCTTGCCCACAATGCACACATGAGCAACCCCCATGACATTCAGGTCAGCGTAGCTGCCCGATTCCTCGACGAGCACTCGGCGCCGCAGGACCAGCGATTTGCATTCGCTTACACCATCACCATCCGCAACGAGGGCTCGGTACCCGCGCAACTGGTCAGTCGCCACTGGGTGATCACTCACGGCAACGGCAAGGTCGAGGAGGTGCGCGGCCCTGGTGTGGTCGGGGAACAACCCCATCTGGATCCCGGCCAAGCCTTTGAATACACCTCGGGCGCCATCATCGAAACTCCGGTCGGTACCATGCAGGGCAGTTACCAAATGCTGGCTGATGACGGCACCGCATTCGATGCGATGATTCCACGTTTCACTTTGTCCGTGCCGCGCACCCTGCATTGATTTTCATTCTCCGGAATACGGCATCCGGCTACATGAAAGCCGTGGCGTGTTGCGTTTCATGTACGGGGATACGGCGCCCCGCTGCATGTAAGCCGTGGTGTGATGCCTAACCCCTGCTCCTCCTTCCTCGAACATCGGGGAGGGAGTTACAGCGAGGCACTCAGGTTGCAGATTCGATTCGTGGGGTCTTGAGGGAGTAAAAGCTACGAACGCGCGGTATGTTTCACCTTAACCAATCAAGGCTGCCGTCATGGCGATCTATGCAGTGGGCGACATACAAGGATGTTACGAAGCGCTGGCACAGCTGATCGAGAAGCTGCGCTTCGATCCGTCTCGGGACCATCTTTGGTTTTGTGGCGATCTGGTCAATCGTGGCGGACAGTCTCTTGAGGTCCTGCGCCTCGTGAAATCCATCGAGCCGCAAGCGGTAGTGGTGCTGGGCAACCACGATCTGAGCCTGCTTGCCGTTTCGGTCCGGCGCGAAGACGAACAGAACAAGGCCAATCCAGATCTGCGTCGCGTTCTGTTCGCTGCCGACCGCGACGATCTGCTTGACTGGCTGCGGCAGCGTCCGCTATTCCACCTTGACCGTGAGGCGGGCTTCGCGATGGTGCATGCGGGAATCTCGCCGCGCTGGACACTGAACCTGGCAGCGACGCGCGCCGCCGAGGTGGAGCGCCGCCTGCGCAGCGAAGACTATCGGCGCCTGCTGAAGAGCATGTTCGGCGACCGCCCCAATACCTGGTCGAAGAAACTCAATGGCGAGGACCGCAGTCGCGCCATCATCAACGTGTTGACACGTATGCGTTTCTGCGATGTGCGCGGCCGCATCGACTTCGACTCCAAAGGCGCTCCAGGCACGCAAAAGCCGGGGTTCTATCCTTGGTTCGAAGTACCTGGACACAGCCCACGTGAGTTTCCGGTGGTCTGCGGACACTGGTCTACGCTGGGTCTGTTTCAGGGGCTGGGAATTTATTCAATCGATACCGGCGCAGTCTGGGGCGGCAAACTGACAGCGCTGCAGATCGGCCCGGAGCCACGCATCATCCAGGTTGACTGCGAGGCGCGCGCGCAGATCTTGCGCAAGGGCGCGGATTGACGCACAAACACCGGCCTTCAGATTCAACGCCGCGCCAAATCCACGAACTCGAACGAATGCGCATGTCGCCTATCCAGCGAATGCGCTTCGCGTCTGATCTCGGCCCAGTGTTTGTTGTCGAACTCGGGAAAAAAGGCATCCGCATCAACGACGTCGCAATTGACCAAGGTGAGATGCAACACATCGGCCAATGGCAACGCCAGCGCATATATCTGGCCCCCACCAATCACGCACAGTTCTTCGCCATCCAGATCCAGCGCGGCGTCGAACGACGCAACGGGCTCCATGCCTGCGAATGGAACGCCGCCGGAACGGGTCAGCACAAGATTTCGACGATTGGGCAGGGCACGCCCCAACGATTGCGCCGTCTTGCGCCCCATCAGGATGGTTTTTCCCAACGTCAGCGCTTTGAAGCGCTTGAGATCATCCGGAAGATGCCACGGCAGCTGGCCCCTGCGCCCAATCGCGCGCTGTCGGTCGTGCGCTGCAATCATCACGATTCGCGGGTGAAGCTTTTCGCTCACGTCGATTTCCGAACGCCGGATATGCGTACCCAGCCTTCCTGTGTTGCCACCTCAAGCGCGTCGAAATTATCGCGATAGGCAGCAAGTACTTCGTCTTCCTGACCGCAGAGGATGCCCGAGAGTGCAATCGTTGCCGCTGGCGCAGACAGATCTGCGAGACGCGGCTGCAGCGCGACCAACGCGCTGGCGAGAATATTTGCGACCACAACCTGCGCGCGCAACTGAGGCAATTGCTCGGGCGTGAACAACGTCAGGCGACCGAATACCTCGTTGCGCTCCGCATTGTCACGACTGGCAATCAGCGCCTGCGGGTCATTGTCGACACCGATCGCCTGCGCTGCCCCCAGCTTCAAAGCGGCGATGGCCAGGATTCCTGATCCGCAGCCAAAATCGAGCACGGTTTTTCCGATCAGATCCAGTCCATCAAGCCATTCCAGGCACAATGCCGTTGTGGCGTGTGTGCCGGTGCCGAACGCGAGCCCGGGATCCAAACGCACGATGACCGCGTCTTCGGCCTCTGCCGGCTCGATATTCCATGGATAAATAAAGGTGCGGCGGCCAAACTGCATCGGCTTGAATTGATCCATCCAGGCCCGCGTCCAGTCGGCGTCCGCCACTTCGCGCACGCTGACTTTTTCCGGCGTGATCCAAGGAATCAGCAGTTGCAGCGCGTCAAACAGTCCGTGCTGATCGGCGTCCGCTTCAAACAGCGCGGTCACTACCGCCTGCGGCCACATCGGAGTTTCACCCGCTGCAGGTTCCAGGATCGGATGATCCTCTGCATCGAGCAATGTCACCGAAATCGCGCCAACATCTTCGAGCGCGCGTTCGACGCGTTCGATGCTGTCACGCTGAGCAATCAGAGAGAATTCAAGCCAGGGCATGGTCGGTCACATCGGGTGGGTACTACCCACCATTGTCCAGCAGTGCAAAACCCTGGGTTGCGACGCGTGCGCCTCCACCCACCCTACCCATCACGCAGCTTCAATGCAGCGCAACAAAGCCCGCTCTACAAACCAATCGCCTTTTCCTTGCGCTCGGAAATTCGCTTCTCTAGATAGTGAATGTTGGCGCCACCCGCCTGAAAGCCCGGGTCAGCCATTATGCGCGCCTGCAGCGGAACATTGGTCTTGATGCCGTCGACCACGAGTTCCGCCAAGGCAACCCGCATACGGGCGATTGCCTGGGCACGATCACGACCGTGCACGATCAGTTTGCCAATCATCGAATCATAGTTTGGCGGAATCCGATAGCCATCGTAGATGTGTGTATCGACCCGAACACCCGGCCCCCCGGGCGCATGAAATCGCTTCACCAACCCTGGACTCGGCATGAAGGTATCTGGATCCTCGGCATTGATGCGACATTCGATTGAATGCCCGGTGATCTGAACATCCTCTTGACGAATCGAGAGCTTGAGTCCAGATGCAATCAGCAATTGCTCACGAACCAGATCGACGCCAGTGACCATTTCGGTGACTGGATGCTCCACTTGAATGCGCGTATTCATCTCGATGAAATAGAACTCGCCATCCTGAAACAGGAACTCGAACGTGCCGGCGCCGCGGTAGCCGATGCGCAGGCAGGCTTCAACACATACGCGGCCGATCCGCTCGCGCATTTCGGCAGTGATGCCGGGCGCCGGCGCTTCTTCGACAACTTTTTGGTGACGGCGCTGCATGGAGCAGTCGCGCTCACCCAGATGGATGGCGCCACCCTGACCATCGGCCAGCACCTGGATTTCGATATGGCGCGGGTTCTCCAGAAACTTTTCCATGTACACCATGGCGTTTCCGAATGCGGCCTTGGCCTCGGCCTTGGTCATTTGAATCGCGTTGGACAGCGCCATCTCGGTGTGCACGACCCGCATGCCGCGGCCGCCGCCCCCGCCCGCTGCCTTTACAATCACGGGATAGCCAATGCCACGCGCGATGCGCGCATTCTCTTCGTGCTCGTCGCCAAGCGGACCGCCAGAACCGGGCACACAGGGCACGCCCGCAGCTTTCATCGCCTTGATCGCTTCGACTTTGTCGCCCATCAGACGAATGACGTCGGCGGTGGGCCCGATGAAGACGAATCCTGACTTCTCCACGCGCTCGGCGAAGTCCGCGTTCTCACTGAGAAACCCGTAGCCCGGGTGGATCGCCTGTGCATCGGTCACTTCGGCCGCAGAGATGATCCGCGGAACGTTGAGATAGCTTTCGGCGGCAGAAGCCGGCCCAATGCACACCGACTCATCGGCCATGCCCACGTGCTTGAGGTTACGGTCCACCGTGGAATGCACGGCTACGGTCTTGATGCCCAACGCATGGCAGGCACGAAGAACACGGAGCGCGATTTCGCCACGGTTGGCAATGACGACTTTGTCGAGCATGTATGTCCCCTACGCTACCGGCGAGTGCTGCTGATGTCGGGCGCAATCGTGCGATCTGCACCAGCCAAAAAACGCGATCAGCGGCGTCACATCACGCGGTGCAAAATGTTTCGAAGCGGGCATTGTCGACTCAGGAAATCACGAACAAGGGTTCGTCGAATTCGACCGGATGTCCGCTCGACGCCAGAATCGCGGTGATCGTGCCGGAAACGTCGGCTTCGATTTGATTGAACATTTTCATTGCTTCGATGACACCCAGAACATCGCCAGTCTTGACCTGCTGCCCAATCTTGACGAACGGCGGCGACTCTGGATTTGCAGATGCATAGAAAGTACCCACCATTGGTGCACGCATGACATGACCATCAGGCAACTCGCGCACGTTGCCACCGTGGGTGGTCTCGGACGGCAAAGCGTTATGCGCAGAATGCGCTGCAGCACTGGGCCTTTGCTCCACATGCACGTGCGTCACCGGCGCTGGTGCTGCCTGGGCTGACGCTTTCGGCGCGCGCGACAGACGGATGGTTTCCTCGCCTTCCTTGATCTCCAATTCGGTGAGGTTGGATTCTTCCAGCAAGTCGATCAGTTTCTTGATTTTACGAAGGTCCATCGTCGGCCCTTTCTGAGTTGGTTGTCGAACACCGCCCGCAAAAAGCGGACTGCTCCCCGTGAAACGATTTCCTTTTGTTAGAGCCCGTTCCAGTTGTCAGTGCACGCTCTTGTTGCCGACGCAGATCAGCTGTCTGCACGCCTAGCTCTGCAACCGCCGCATCGCGGCTGCGAGGGCAAACTCGTAGCCGTCCGCACCCAAACCACAAATCACGCCGACCGCAAGGTCGGAAAACAGCGAACAATGACGAAACGGCTCGCGCGCATGCACGTTGGAAAGATGCACCTCAATGAACGGTATACCGACCGCGGCCATTGCGTCTCGAAGCGCCACACTGCTGTGGGTGAAGGCGCCTGGATTGATGACGATAAAGGCTGTTCCGTCCGATTTGGCAGCGTGAAGACGCTCAATGAGTGCCAATTCGCTGTTGCTCTGCAGATGGACCAAATCATGCCCGGCAAGATGGGCCTGCGCAACTACAAATGCAACGATTTGTGTCAATGAGCGCCCGCCATAGGTGCGCGGCTCTCGCGTACCCAGCAGGTTCAGATTGGGGCCATTGAGCAGGAGAATTTGAGCCACGAACACCGTCTCGAATGAACTTGTAGTGTGCGGGTTCGGGCTTGAGATGTCCAGATGCTGACAAGATGCTGGATGTTGGCAGCATGATGCCTGCATTGTAGGCCGGGCGACGCGTGCCGTTCGACGCCTACGTCACCAACCTATAGCAGGGTTTGTAGGTCTCTCCACCCGGCAACTTCATGCGGTGTTGCGCGACGAATGCCGCCAGAAGCCGATCCAATGCTTGCATGATGTCCGGCTCGCCGTGGATCTCGAACGGACCGTATTGTTCGATCGCGCGCATTCCCTCCTCTTTGACGTTGCCGGCGACTATCCCCGAGAACGCGCGGCGCAGCTGAGAGGCCAGCGCATGGCGCGCCTGGCTGCGCGAAATCAACAGAGACGCCATGTTTTCATGCGTCGGGGCAAACGGGTGTTGCAGTGACTCTTCGATTCTGAGCGCCCAATTGAAAAAGAACGCGTCGCGCTGATTGATGCGGAACTCGCGCACCTTGTTGACGCCCTTGGCCATCACCTGCGCTACTTTGCCAGGATCATCGACGATGATCTGATAGTGCTGGGAAACCGAATCGCCGAGCACCAGGCGCAGGAAAGCGTCGATCTGTTCGAAATACGCGGCTGACTCTTTGGGTCCGGTCATCACGAACGGGAACGGCGTACCCGCGTTATCCGGGTGCAACAGGATGCCCAGCAGATAAAGAATCTCCTCGGCGGTACCAACGCCGCCGGGAAATACGATGATGCCATGCGTCAGGCGCACAAACGCTTCGAGGCGTTTTTCGATGTCCGGCATGATGATCAAATGATTGACGATCGGATTGGGCGACTCCGCAGCGATGATTCCGGGTTCGGTGATTCCGATGTAACGGTTGCCCTTGCGGCGCTGCTTGGCGTGGCCAATCGTAGCGCCCTTCATCGGGCCCTTCATTGCCCCAGGGCCGCAACCGGTGATGATATCCAGGCCGCGCAATCCCAACTGATAGCCAACCGCCTTGGTGTACTCGTACTCATGGCGCGGAATCGAGTGGCCGCCCCAGCAGGTGACCATGCTCGGGTCGACATTGGGGCGCAGCACCCGGGCATTGCGCAGTATTTCGAATACCGCGTTGGTGATGCCATGCGTCTCGTTCAGATTGAAACGGCCGGACTGGATATCGCTCGCGACATAGGCAATGTCGCGCACCACGGCGAACAACTGTTCGTTGACACCGCGAATGATCTTGCCATCGACAAAAGCTTCGGCTGGCGCGTTTTTCAGCTCCAGCTTGATGCCGCGGTCCTGTTGCTGCACTTGGATATCGAAATCCGGATAGCGCTCGCTCATTGCGCGCGGGTCGTCGCTCAACGAACCGCTGTTGAGCACTGCCAGTGCACAGCGCCGCATCAGCAAGTGCAAGCCACCAGAACTCGCGTCGCGCAAACGCGACACTTCCTGGCGCGAAAGCACATCCATCCCGCCAATTGGCGAAATCAAAGCATTTACTGTCGCAACACTTGCGCCCATGAAAACTCCAATAAAATCGTGTCAATGAGAAGACAACAGTTGGGCAATGACGATCAAGAATGATGGTCAAGAATGATGGTCAAAAAATGGCAGTCAGCAGGCCAGCGTCGACACCACCGACCACCAGTCGGGCATCAAACCCCCGCTCACAAAGCAAGTAAGTCGCCGAGGCACTGCGCCGACCGGAATCGCAATACACCGCACACACGCGTGCGGGATCAAGCTGCACTGCCAATTCACGCAGACGCGACAGCGGCAGGCTGATCGCATCCGGCAGATGCCCAGCCTTGTACTCGTCCGGCAATCGCACATCCACGAGCTGGATACGCGCATCCACTTCGTCCAAGGCAATTTCACGCAACAACGGCGCCTTGAGCAATCGCTCGAAATCATGCCCACCGATGCGCATGACTTTCACATCGGTCAATGCGCGCACGCTCGCGTTGCGCGGATTGCCCGACAGCAGTGCCTCCTCCCCGAATCCGCGTCCGACCGACAACTGCGAGATCTCGGTCTCATTGATGCCGTCGGCCTCTTCGCGAACCACCTGCACACGGCCTTCAGTAATGATGAAGTAAGCGTCACCGGCATTGCCTTGACGGATGATGGTCTTGCCGGCAGGGAAGAAATCCGACTGCATGCAGGAAAACAACTGCGCGATGTTACCCGGCGGAATCAGATGAAATGCCTGGTTCTGCAACAGTGCCGTCATCCAGTCATTGGAGTCGTCGTCCGCATCGGATTTGCCGGAAATATCGACGACTTCCACGCCCCCGGTCTGTGCCCATGTCAGCACCAGATCGAGGTGCTCCCGGTTCACCAGCAGAATCTGCGCCGGCTTCACGCAGGTAGCCGTCGTCGCCCGCCGCGCCCCCTGTGCCAAAGGCTGCAGGGCGTCTGGCGTTTCTGCGCGCACAACACGGGTATTGTGACCGTCAAGTATCTCCACAACCCCGCTCAGCAGGTAAGGAACGGTCTGCGCAGAATCCCCCCGGCTGAAGACAATCTGGCCGGGCGTATACGCTCCCACTCGACAGTGTTTGGCCAACTCAGCGCGATCCGTCGGCAACAGCGAAGCCAGTGGGACAAGGTTCTTGAGCAGACTGAGATTGACCATCGGAAGCAGAGGCATCGCCAGATTCTGCGGCGTGTGAACCGCGGGTCGGTAAGCATTCCGAAACTATGACGCTGGGTCAAGCGTTTAGCGCATTTGCCGCTCACCAGACAGAAAAAAGGGCGGCCTTTTGGGCCGCCCTTATTCAAAACAACAGCGTGCGGGGCAAGCCCTGCACCTTTAGATCAGAACTCGTAACGCACGCCAACCTGAGCCGACCAACGCGATTGGCCAATGCCGTCGGCGCGACCGGTTGACGGCAAGGTCAACGCACCGGTGGTTTCGTTCACGTAGGTCGAGACGTCATAGACATAACGACCGCCGCTGACGCCGGCAAAGCGCGCCACACCCAGGTTATACGGGAAGCCGACTTCGTCGATATGGCCCCAGTCCTTATTCACCAGATTGCCGATGTTCTGGATGTCCAGGAAAATCTCGGCGCGGTTGCCGAAACCTGCCGGGATCGCCTGGGAGATGCGCAGATCGAACTGGTTGATATATGGCGAGCGCGAGCCATTGCGATGCGCAACGGAACCACGACTGGCGGACAGTGAATCCTGGCTATCGATGTAGGCCTGGAACGCAGCGATATCGGCCGCCGACGAAGTCGCTGTGAACGTTACTTCACCATCCAGTGGAACGTAGAACAGATCGTTGCCCTGGATACCGTCGCCGTTGGCATCGCCAGTGAAGCCATAGCTGTGGGTACGACCGGTGCGGCCTTCATAGAACAGACCAAACGTGGTCGGGAAGTCTTCAGCGAAGGCGAGGCGATAGGTGAACAGGCCGGTGTAGCGATCGCGAATCTCGTAATTCGCGCTGCTATTGGCCTCTTCGTTCGGATTAAAAATTGCGCGGTTATTCCAATTGGACAGTGCCACCGACGAAGTACCCGGGCTGACTTCAGTGGACTTGCCATAGGTGTAGGCAACGCGCGCACTCCAGTTGTCCTCGAACGGTTTGTCCAGCGACAGCGTCAAGTTATCGGACATGCCTTTGTTGGTGTTCTTCAACAAAACCACGTCGGTAAAGCTGCGGTTGCGATTGTGGCGGTTCGAGTTTGTAGAGGCATTACCCGTTGCGGTAAAGCCGGTCGGCGCCACCGTGGTCCAGTAAAAATAACGGCCGTCCGGCAGGATGCCGCGCGCAGCACCCAGATTCAGGTGCTCAAATGCAACGCCCTGTTCGGTGACATTGCGCAGCCACTCGGCACCAGCCACCAGGCCCATCCACGGCAACTCATGCTCGAATGCGAGATTGATCTTCCACACCGTCGGCTGCTGGAAATCGGGCGCCAGGAAGTTCACCAGCGCTGCCGGCGGCGTGCCCAACGGCGGAGCCTGCGTATCCGGATTCGGATTGAAACCCGAACCATTCTGCAGCGAGACGCCCTGGGTCAGCACACCCGGATTGGAGAACGAGTTCGACAACCAGACGCCCGGCGAAGAACCCTGGAAAAGGCCAACACCGCCGCGCAGCTGCGTCGCGCGCTCGGTATCGAAGGTGTAGTTGAAGCCCAGGCGCGGCTGCACCGAGGTCTGACCATCGGTAGTCAAGGTGTTGTCGAAGCCGAACGTGGTCAGAGCAGCCGCATTGAATGGCGGCGATTCATCGAGAATATTGCGGTCGACACGGAAGCCATACTGGAAATTCAGGTTCGGACTATAGGTCCAGGTGTCCTGAACAAACAGACCCAGATTGGCGAACTCAAATTCGGCCGCTGCCGATGTCACACCCGGACGCAGCGTCTGGAACGCAAACGTGCGCCAGGTGCCCGCAGCGAAATTGTCGATGCTGCTGAAGTTGTAGTTGCCAAAGGTATCTTGCAGGAACAAGTTGTAGACGTCATTGGCTTCATAGTCAAAGCCCATGCGCACAACGTGATCACCCAGGAACCAGTCTCCGGCAAAATAGCCAGTCAGTGTGTCTACACCGAGCAGATTGGACTGACGCGAGCGCTCGGTGCCGAAAAACACACCGGTGGCATCGTTGTTGACACCGACGCGAACCTGGGGCGCGCGGATGTCAAAGGTCGGCGCCGAATCATAGGAAGAATAAGAAATATTGGCTTCGGTCGAGAACGAATCGCTCCAGTTGCTATACAGCAAAAGGGCGTAATTCTCGAAACTGATATTGCTCTGAAACCAGTTGGACGAGAACGAATATGCGGTACGGCCAAGGTTTGACAGCACTTGGTCAACACCCTCGGTCTTGTTGTAGCGAAAGGTCATACGGTGTGCGTCGTTGATGTTCCAGTCGATCTTGGCGATCAGTTTCTCATCGGTATTATCGAGGCCGGCTGGCAACGACGTGCCGCCGAGGTTCAACCCGTACTGCGTTTGCGCGATTGTAGCGATGCGATCTAGGTCAGCCTGGGTCAGACCTTGCACGATGGTGCTGGCCCCCGACCCGACAACACCGACATCCGGCGCTGGCGATGAACGCTGGAACTCTTCGTAACCGAGGAAGAAAAACAGCGTGTCCTTGATGATCGGACCACCGACGTAGGCACCGACGGTGTACTCGTCGTCAAAGGCAGTGAAATCAGCGGGTTCGTCACCGACCATGTCGTTGTTGCGATAAACCGCGTAGACACCGCCGCTGAACTCATTGCCACCGCTCTTGGTTACGGCATTGATGTTGGCGCCGACGAAATCGGTTTGGGTCACGTCGAAGTTGGAAATACCAACGTTGAACTCCTGGATCCAGTCAATCGAAATCGGCTGGTTCAACGCCGGCAGGCCGCTCGCATTCAGGCCGAACTGATCGTTGGTTGGCACACCGTCAACACGGATGTTGTTGTAGCGGCTGTTCTGGCCGGCAGCGGAAAGTTCGCCGCGGCCTTTGTCGGTCTGCACGATGCGTGGATCGAAACGCACATAGTCGCCGATACTGCGGCCGATGGAGGGCAGTTCTTCGATCTGTTCAACGGTAATGTTGGTCGATGCGCCCATGTTGTCCGGTGTAAAAGCGGACAACGCGCTCGAAGCCACAACTTCGATCGCTTCCAGTTCGGCAGCGTCGCTGGCCAGCGTCAAGGTGACCGAGGCAGTTTCGGCGAGCAGCAGGAAAACGTCGTCGCGGCTGGTGTCAAGGCCATCCTTGCTGGCAGTCACCGTGTACGGGCCACCGACACGCAAACCGCGCGTGCTGAAGCGACCGTCGTCATCGGTTACCAAAGCCTGTTTTGAGCCCGAGGGCTGATGCAGGATATCGACTGTAGCGCTGGCGACCGGAGCCCCCTGCGCATCGATTATGCGGCCCGCCAAGCTGGCTGACGTGCTTTGCGCAAAGGCAGGCACGCTGGCAAACAGGGCAAGCAACGCGAGCAGAATGATCTGCACTGTGTTTCGCTCGAACATGGTTTCACCCTCAATTAAATGGCATTACGGATATCCCGGCATTTCGCAACACATCCGTCGGCGCGCACTCGTTCGGGGAGCCACACACTGTTAGATGAATCAAGACGGGATTAACGACAGTTTAACCTCTTGGCATGACAGATTGCTAACAGTCTCGTGTCAGACCGCATCATCGTGCCGGCATCGTCACATTACTCAATGTTTTCAATTGCTTGAAACGCGTTCAGAACGCAATTCATGCCTCCGCTTAAAGCGCGGGGGGCGCTGCCGCCAGAAAAGACGCGACCCCGTCCAGCAGCATCTGCACCGAGATTGCCACCAGAAGCATGCCCATCAGCTTTTCGAACGCGCCCAGCACGCTCTCGCCCAACCACTTGAACAACAACGTTGCAGCGAACAACACCGCCGCAGTCGCCGCCCATGCCCCGAGCAATGCGATGGTCCAGTCCACTGTTCGACCCGGATGCTCGTGGCCCAGCAACATCAACATGGCCATCGCCGAGGGCCCGGCGATGCCCGGAATCGCCATCGGAAAAATCATCGGCTCGCCGCCATGCGTGGGACCAAAGATGCCTTCCTTGGGAGGGAAGATCATACGCACACCGATCAGGAACAGCACGATGCCCCCGGCAATGCTGACCGATTCCTGACGCAGGTGCAGCGCCTCCAATAACAACCTGCCGCCATAAAGAAATGCCAGCAACGTGGCCAGCGCGATCAGCAGCTCGCGTGCCAGCACGAAGCGCCGACGTCGTGGCGAGAGATCCTTCAGCAGGCTCAGGAACACCGGTACATTGCCCAGTGGATCCATCACCAAGAACAGCAACAATGCAGCAGACAATGTGGTCATAGTGATTTCCCAACCTTTGAAGTGGGAACGGGCGTCTGGACGCGAACCCACAAGCTTTGACAAACGCTATTCGCGGCTGCGCGCGCCTGCCACATATACCGTTGCCCCCGTGTTTCACATCACATCGAATGGTTGAGATCGCGGATTCGCCCACGCCAGACATTCCCGGTGGGCG
The DNA here is from genome assembly GCA_034440555.1 of Pseudomonadota bacterium. Taxonomy (GTDB): domain Bacteria; phylum Pseudomonadota; class Gammaproteobacteria; order Xanthomonadales; family Ahniellaceae; genus 0-14-3-00-62-12. Next base: position 17,961 of record JAWXCG010000306.1, on the reverse strand, counting down.
ACAGCAACTCCACACAAGCCGACGCGACATCATCGGGAAGGCTGATCAACCCGGGATTTTCGGCGAAGTAAGCGAGCGAACGCAGGCGCGTGCGCATTGGCGTAGGTACCAGACCATGAACACGGATGGGCGTGTGATCCAATTCCTGCGACCATTGCGACAGCACACCACGTAACGCAATTTTGGCGACTCCATACGCGCCCCAATGTGCCTTGCCGACACGCTCTGATTGATCGAGCACCACCAGCAAAGCCGCGTCACGACTTTTGCGCATTACCGGCAAACAGGCCTGCGTCAACGCTACGGGTGCATTCAAATTGACCTGAATGCTCTTCAGCCACTCGTCCGGTGGTGTCACCGAATGCGCGACCAGCCCGGTAAAGTGCGCAGCCGCGTGGACCAAGCCATCGAGCCGGCCGAACTCGCGCTCGACCGTTTCAGCCAATTGCTGAAAATCGGCCGGGCTTGCTCCTTCAAGGTCGATCGGATAAATCCCTGCTTCGGCTGCGCCCGCGGCTAGCAACTCGTCATAGAGTTTTTCCAGCGGCCGCACCCGGCGGCCGCAGAGAATCAATGTTGCCCCCTGCGCTGCTGCCTGTCTGCACAAGGCACTGCCCAATCCACCACTGGCACCGGTCACCAGAATCACCCGCCCTGCCAGTGTGCCGGTCGCAGGCGCGGCGGTCTTTGCGGCGATCATGTCCCGCCTCAAGTTTTCTGGGCTTCGCTGACCATTTGCGCCAAATCGCCTTTCTCGTACAACTCCATGGTGATGTCGCATCCGCCAATGAGTTCGCCATTGATGAACAACTGAGGAAACGTTGGCCAGTTGGAGAGCCGCGGTAAATTGGCGCGGATCTCGGGGTTTTCCAGCACGTTCACAGAGTGGAATTGCGCACCCACCTCGCGCAATGCAGCCGAGGTACGGCTGGAGAATCCGCACATCGGAAATTGCGGTGTTCCCTTCATGAACAGGACAATGGGGTGGGTGTCAACGGTATTGCGGATTTCTTCGATGATGTCCATGACCAGATATTTCCAAGGATGGCTGCGGCGGCAGACCTGAGCGTGCATTCTAGCGCGTAGGCCGGGGCGAGTCGCTTTGACGATGCCATCCAGCATCACCCAACGGCCCGAACTTGGGACATGATGGCCCGACTGGTTGCATGTCGCCGGTACCAGATCACTTACCGATGCCGATAGTGCAGCGGATCAAGCCTCGCTCTACAATGGCCGGCCCGCGCCCATCGCGCATCAATCGGAAACAACTCTTATGGCCATTGAGCTGCCCGCCTTGCCCTATGCCCGCGATGCGCTAGCACCGCATATTTCAGCAGAGACGCTGGATTTTCACTATGGCAAACATCATCAGACCTATGTCACCAATCTGAACAATCAGATCAAAGGCACCGAGTTCGAATCGATGTCGCTTGAAGACATCATCCGCAAGTCCAGCGGCGGCATGTTCAACAACGCCGCGCAAGTGTGGAATCACACGTTCTATTGGAACTGTCTGAAGCCCAACGGCGGCGGCGAACCCGTCGGCAAGCTCGCCGATGCGATCAATGCGAGCTTCGGTTCATTTGCTCAGTTCAAGGAACAATTCACCCAGACCTGCATCACGACGTTCGGTTCTGGTTGGGGCTGGTTGTTGCTGCGTGCAGATGGTTCGTTGGCTCTGGCCAGCACTTCCAATGCCGCTACACCGCTGACCGGTGCCGACCGCACGCTGCTGACCTGCGATGTCTGGGAACACGCCTACTACATCGACTATCGCAACGCCCGCGCCAAGTATGTCGAGGCGTTCTGGAATCTGGTCAACTGGGATTTCGTTGCCCGCCAGATGGCCTGACCACTCAGGTACCCATGCGACCTCGGGATCCTCTGAACAAGTCCGGAGCCGCGATAGCCCCCTGAGTCAGGGGGCGAAAAATCGCAGGTTGCCCAGCTCCGCTGTTGAGAGCGCGGGTTTGGCAAGCAATAAGCAGTGTGGCGAAGACGACCTCGTGACTTATTCAGACCTTCCCTAGGCTATAGCCTCCGCTTTTGTGAGTACCGCCTCTCAGCACGAAGCTCGGTCGCTCTAATCCTGAGCGACTGAGCGCTTCGCGGGCGAAGGTCGCCGCGACCAACAGTTCGTTAACGCAATGCCGTGCCTATGCGGACAGCACCTTCAGCACGATGCCGTCTGTGGAAATCACCGTAACGCGCGAACCAGCGGCCATGTCCGGACCCTCGACCGTCCACAGTGCATCGCCCAGCTTCACTTTGCCGCGTCCCATGCGGATCGCCTCGGTGAGCTCGAACTCACGACCTACCAATTGCGCGGCACGCTTGTTCAGCAGCGGACGGTCGGTGATCGGCTCGCGTGACCGGAAAAAGCGCAAATAGACCCCGACGCCAACGGCCGCAAATACGCCAAAGATCAATGCCTGAGGCAAGGCCGATAGATCTGGAAACAGGATCATCAGACCGCCCATCGCCAGCGCCGACAGCCCCAGCCAGAGCAGGCTCGCGCCAGGAATCAGCATCTCGGCAAGCAACAATAGCCCGCCGATGCTCCACCAAACATACACGATCTTATCCATGGGGCTTGTCGTCGGGCATCTTGGGCGGACGCGGTTTTGCTGAGCGATCCTCGAAACTGGCCCGCGCCAACTCAGCGATACCGGCAAGGCTACCCAGAATTCCAGTCAGTTCCATCGGCATGATCAACACCTTTTGGTTAGGCGCTGAGGCCATCGCCTGCAACGCCGTCACATATTTATCGGCAACAAAGTAGTTGATCGCCTGCAGGTCGCCCTGTGCGATGGCCTGCGACACCATCATCGTCGCCTTGGCCTCGGCTTCCGCCGAACGCTCACGCGCTTCGGCGTCCCGGAAAGCAGCTTCCCGGCGTCCCTCGGCCTCAAGCACAGCGGCCTGCTTCTCGCCCTCGGCGCACAGGATCGCGGATTGACGCGAGCCTTCCGCCACGAGAATAGAAGCGCGCTTGTCGCGCTCTGCTTTCATCTGGCGTGCCATCGACTCGACCAGATCGCGCGGCGGCGTGATGTCTTTTATTTCGATGCGATTGCACTTCAGGCCCCAGGGATGGGTAGCTTCGTCAACCACTCGGAGCAACTGCGCATTGATTACGTCGCGCTTGGAAAGTGATTCATCAAGATCCATCGAACCGAGCACGGTACGGATATTGGTCATCACCAGATTGAGAATGGCGATTTCCAGCGTGGATACTTCGTACGCCGCCTTGGGCGCATCCAACACCTGGTAAAACACAACGCCGTCCACGGCCACCACCGCGTTGTCCTTGGTGATCACTTCCTGGCGCGGCACATCCAGTACCTGCTCCATCATATTGATGCGCTTGCCCACATTGTGCGCAAACGGAATGATGAAACTCAACCCTGGGGTCAACGTGCGCACATAGCGCCCAAACCACTCCAGCGTATGTTCGTAGCCCTGAGGCACCCGCACCACGCCCTGCCAGGCGAACACCACAATCACGGCTAAAACTATGTAGGCGGTACCCATTTCCTGCTCCTGTGGTACGGGGCAGTCATCATAAACCAGTGCGCTGACAATAGTGCGCGGCTGGCTCCTGGAGCGGTGCCGACCGAGCCGCACCTTCCATCGCAAAGCAACACCGCCTGGAGCGCGCCGCAAACACCCAATGCTATGATCGGACGTACCCCTGCCTACGGGCGGGATGCTAAGTACCCAGTGTTTAGTCGCCCCTTGTCAGGAGAAATTAAAATGAAGAAGCTGCTAGTGCTTGCCGTTGGTGCCGCTCTGCTTGGCTCCGCCTCGACTGCCTTCGCGATCACCGATGAAGAAGGCAATGCCTCGATCCAGTTCAATTTCTCGCCACCAGGTGCACGCAGCCTGGGCATGGGCGGCGCCTTCTTGGCTCTGGCCGACGACGCGACTGCCGCGTTCACCAATCCTGCGGGCCTGGTGCAATTGGCGGCGCCAGAGATTTCGCTGGAAGTACGCCAGACCAATTACGACACACAGTTTGTCGAAGCCGGCGACTTCGCCACTGCCCCGTTCAACGCCGGGGGGCTGGCGTACGGCAGCACCGCAACCGATGTCCGCAATATTTCCTTCCTGTCCTGGGTAATCCCGATGGACAACTGGGCGCTGGCGATTTACCGCCACGAGTTTCTGAACTTCGAAACCGACTTCGTCAGCCTCGGGCCGACAGCGTCTGACTCGACGCTTTTCATCCGTCCCTTCGCGGCTGCCATCGAAGTAGACACCATGGTCAACGGCCTTTCCGGAGCACTGAAGGTTGGCGACAAATTGTCACTTGGCGTGAGCCTGAATCACTACGAATTCGACATCAACTCCGCCACCCTGCGCGTCGCGATCACCTCGGGCGGCAATATCCTTGGCCAGTTCACCACACGCCAATTCGGCGACGATGGCGCGTTCGGATTCAATCTCGGCGCGCGCTATCAGTTCAATGATCAGTGGCAGTTCGGCATGGTCTACCGGCGCGCTCCCGAGTTTGGTTACAAGGCGTCATTGATCAGCTCGAATGGCAATGTCTCCTTCGTCAAGGATTCAACCTTTGACGCGCCGGACGTGTTCGGAATCGGTGCCACCTGGCGTCCGATGGAGGCCGTAACGATTTCATTGGATATCAACCAGATTTTCTATTCCGATCTGACCGACGGCGGGGTCGACTCAAACTTCATACTCGACGACTCCGCAAGCCGACCCAGCCTCGATCCGTTGAAGGTCGACGATGGCATTGAAGTTCGACTGGGTGGCGAATACACCTTCACCAACTTCCAGAATCCATTCAGCATCCGCGCCGGTGTCTGGCAGGATCCGGAACACTCGATCCGCTTCCAGGGCGCCCCGGGCACCACCGTCGACGCATTGGCCAATGCGGTGTTGTTCTCCATCGGCGATGACGAAATACACTATGCCGGCGGCTTCGGCTGGGCGTTCGAGAAATTCCAGCTCGATGCTGCGGCAGATTTCTCCGACCTGGTTGACACCTACTCGGTCTCAGGCGTGTGGCGCTTCTAAGCGACCATTGCTGAGCCGACAACAAAACCCGCCGCGGGCGACCCGGCGGGTTTTTTCTTGGAAGCCCGTGCGATTTGGCGTCGCGGCAACCATCGCTCTTACAGCTCTTCCTGGGTCAACCGACGCAAGTACTCATCAACATCGACTTCGACGTTGCGCGGGCGTCGATGAAACAAGTCCTGGATGCGTTCATTGCTACTGTTGCGAACGGCATGCGCGGGACCAGATTCAAGAATCCGACCCTGATCGAGCACAGTGATGGTATCGGCAATCTTGAACGCACTCTCCAGCTCATGCGTCACCACCACGATGGTCATACGCAGGGCATCGCGCAATTTCAGGATCAGATCATCCAGCTCTGCCGACACCACAGGGTCAAGTCCAGCAGAGGGTTCGTCGAAGAACAACAGCTTGGGATCCATCACGATCGCGCGTGCAAGCGCTGCACGTTTGACCATGCCTCCGGACAATTGCGATGGCATCAAGTCCTGAAAGCCGCCGAGATTCACTACTTCAAGCTTCAGGCGACTCATGATTCGAATCGTGTTTTCATCAAGCTGCGTGTGTTCGCGCAGTGGCAGTGCGACGTTGTCGCCCACGCTCATCGAGGTCACCAGCGCCCCACCCTGAAATGAGACGCCGATCTTGCGACGCAGCTTCAGCAATTCCGGGGCCGAGGCGCGACCGACGTCGGTTCCCAAAATTTCAACGGTACCGGCCTGGGGGCGTTGCAGACCGATGATGTGGCGCAGCAGTGTGCTCTTGCCGGAGCCGGAGCCGCCCATGATCACGCGGATCTCGCCCTGCATGACCTGAAAATCGACACCGTGCAAGACGCGAAGGCGGCCGTAATGTGCCTCAAGTCCACGCACATCGATGACCGGCCCCGGACTATTCATGTCAACGATTAAGAAAAAAGCTGAAGATCATGTCAGCGATGACGATGGCGGAAATCGACAACACAACCGCACGCGTGGTGGCTCGCCCAACGCCTTCAGCGCCGCCGCTCACGGCGAATCCAGTAGTCACCCCAACCAGGGTAATCAACACCGCAAATACCAGGCTCTTGGATAATCCCTGACCCAGATCTCCAGGCTCCAACAATTGCATGGTCTGCACGATGTACACCGTTGGGCTGATGTCCAGCATAGGCGAGCAGTACAGAGCGGCGCCCAGGATCGCCATCAAATTGGCGATGATCGTCAGCACCGGCAGCATCAGCAGCATCGCCAACAGCGCCGGAGCCGCGAGGTAGCGTACCGGGTCGATGCCCATCACCCCCAGTGCATCGATTTCCTGCGAAACGTTCATCGATCCGATGCGCGCCGCAAACGAAGATCCCGAGCGGCCGGCGACCAGAATGCCGGTGATCAGCACTCCGAACTCGCGTGTCACCGATTTGGCCACCGCGGCTACCACTTGTGACTCGGCGCCGAAATCGCCCAACGCCGCGACAAACTGGATGCCCAACATCAGTCCCACGGTGAAACTGAGTATGGACACGATTGGAATCGCATCGACGCCGACCTGCCGCATTTGCTCCGCGATTGCACTGGCGCGGACTGGTTGCCCGCTGCGAAATCCGGCAATACAAAACCACAGACTTTCGACCAGCAACGCAGCTGCGTAGCCCACCCCGCGCACGACACCTACGCTGCGCTTGCCAATCCGGCTGACGAAAAAAAGAACGTCGGCCACTTATGTTCCAGCCTGTGCGGTTTCCAGATCAGCGAAAATCGGGAACACCCGATCGAGTCGCGCCAGTTCCAGCACCGACGTAACTGAGGGGCTGGGCGCAATCAGTGCGAACCGCAGGCTCTTCGCGCGCGCCTGTTGAAAGCCTTCGACCAGCGCTGCAATCCCTGAAGAGTCAATGTAACTGACGCGGGTCAGTACTACCGCTAAGCCCGGTGTCGTCGCCAGCGCATCCAGAACACTGCGCCGGATCTCCTGCGACCAACTCAAATCGACTTCACCGCGAACGTCCAGCACCGTCCATCCGTCGTGGATATGTTGATCACAACCGTTGTTGATCGTTGCTGCACTCATGGACCAGATTCCTTTCGCAGTCGTCGTCGCATGCACAAAACATTTCCGGCCCGATGTTTGAGCGGCCGCAGCCGCCAACGGTCCATAGTCTCGTCGATGATATTTACCCCCAGCCCCCCCGGCCGGCATTCGCTAAGATCGCGCGGCCGCACGCAGCGCGGGTCCACTGGCGGCGCGCGATCGCGCAGTCGGATGCGCAACTGCCCGCGCACATGTTCAACGCATAACCCGATACTGCCACCGACGCACTCACGGTAGGCATGCCGGATGACATTGGTGCAGGCCTCATGCACGGCCAGAATCAGGCGCTCTTGCTCGCGCGCCGGAATGTGCAACCGCTCCAACGCCTGCGCCAGCGCACGCCGCATTTCGGCCATCGCTTCTGCCCGTGCTGGCAGGGTCATTCGCAGTAGCGGTCGCCCACTCATACCCACGCTCCGCCAATCAGCATCAACGTGGTGTCGTCATGCAGCCGCATGCGGCGCAGCTCACCGACAATTCGCCGCAACCGCGTTTCTGGCCGCCAACCTGCGTGTTTGGTGATCAGATCCGTCATGCCTGACACGCCCAGCAGTACTCCGGATGGCGGGCGTGCGTCAGTCGCTCCGTCGGAAAAAAGGTATACCGCGCCGGGGCCAACATCGACGATTTGCTGCGGAAACGTCATGCCGGCAAGAATGCCCAGCGGCGGGCCCTCGGCGCGAAACGTGGAAACTTGGCCGGTTTCACTCAAGTGGATCAGGGGCGGAAACCCGGCATTGGCCCATGTCAGCTGACGACTGGACGGATCCAGATAACCAGCCGCGGCGCAAACAAAACTGCCATTGCCGAGCGACTCGCACAATTCTTCGTTGACGCGCGCCATCCACGCAGACGGAGGCAGCCCCTCCTTGCCAGCCCAGCGCATCAAGCTGGCACAGCGCACCATCAGAAACGCAGCATCCAATCCCTTGCCGGCCACATCACCAATGGTGAAGCCGATGCGGCCGTCGGGCAGATCAAAATAATCGTAGAAGTCGCCGGAGATTTCCTGAGCTGGCCGATTCAGCGCGAGCACCGGGAACGCGCCACGTCGCCGCCTGGGCAGCAGACTTCGCTGCATGCGCCGCGCCAAGGTCAGCTCACGTCGCAAGCGGTCACGCTTGATCAACTCCGCAGCGAGCCGGGCATTGCCGATCGCCAATGCCGCCGGTGCCGCGAGCGCGCGCAGTAGCAGATGATCGGACTCGTCAAACAGCTTGCCGCCGAGCTTGTTGACGACTTGCAGTACGCCCAGCACGCCGTGGCCGGAGAGAAGTGGCGTACACAGCAGTGACCGTGTGCAGAATCCAGTCTGCCGATCGACTGCGACTTCGAAATCCGGATCATGCGCGGTATCACGCACCATGTGACAGCGCCCGCTGCTGAAGGCGCGGCCGACCACGCCGTTACCCAGGGGCAATTGCACACCGCGGATATCCACCGGCCCTGCGGAAGCACGGCAGACCAATGCGTCTTCGCTTTCGTTGAGCAGGAAAATTGAGGCCGCCTCGGCGTGCATCGCAGCAACAATGCTCTGCACAGTCTTGTGTAACGTCGCTTCCAGGTCGAGACTGGAAGCCAACGCCTGCGACAATTCGGCAACCAAGGCCAGCGCCTGCGATGCGGGCGGAGCGTTGATCACCGTTGCGGATTCAGTTACCGAGTACATGCAGTGCTCAGCTAGACCCTGGGCCGCGGGGTGCCTGGCGCTGCTCACGGCGACGGCGCAGACCAAGCAAGGTCATCAGCGGGCCGGAGAGCACATAGAGCCCGGCAATCGTCAACAGCAAAAACTGCGGATGGATCACCACCAAAACAATGATGCCCATCGCAAGCGGCGCGAACACGAACGGCACGCGCTCGGATGCCGGCATCGACTTGAAACTCCAGTAGCGGATACGGCTGACCATCAACACCGCAGCGACCAAGGTCACACCCAGCGCAACAAAAGCCACATCCGCACCAGCGATGTCGAAGTGTTCCATGGTCCAGACAAAGCTCATCATCAATCCCGCTGCGGCAGGGCTCGCCAGTCCCTGGAAGTAGCGCTTGTCGGCGCTGCCGGCCTGGGTGTTGAACCGCGCCAGACGCATGGCTGCGCAGGCCGCATACACAAATGACGCTGCCCAACCGATCTTGGCGACCAGCGGACCATAGATTTTCAGGTCCGCCAGCGCCCACGAGTACATCACCAGGGAGGGCGCCAGGCCAAAGCTCACCAGATCCGAGAGGCTGTCGTACTGCACACCAAAATCGCTCTGGGTATTGGTCATGCGCGCCACCCGACCATCAATACCATCCAGCAAGGCGGCGATGAACACCGCTACCGCACCCTGCGTGTAGCGCCCGGAAAATGCGGAAATGATCGCAAAGTAGCCGGCCAGCATGGCGGCAGTGGTAAACAGATTGGGCAACAGGTAAATGCCGGGATGACGCGGATGCGGGGTTTTGGGCACTTCGCTCATGGGTCTGCCAAGCTGGAATGTGGACAAGTGTAGCGCAGCTGGTTTTGTGCCCAGTCACACCAGCGCGCCCTTCTTGAGGCCGATTCGACCCGAATTCTCTGGCCCGGGAGCTTCGGCCCAATCGCACGCTTGACGGCCTGAGCTGCGTCCGCAAGGCCGCATCCAACCGCTACTTCTAGCCCCCCAGCTGAACAGCCTGCGCCGCACCACTTCCCTTGCCGCGCTGTGGCGCTAAGATCGGGCAACCAACGGATGAGGAACCCACCATGCGCCGTGCACTACCTGTTCTGATCGGCCTACTGATGATTTCGCCTGCTGTCCTGTCCGAGCAGTTCTACAAGTGGCAGGACGAGAAAGGCGTCTGGCACTTCAGCGCCCAGAAGCCAAAGGACCAGCCAGCGGAAAAGCTCAAGGTCCGATCCGTCGCAACGCAAAGTACGGAAGATAGCGACGAAGATGGCGAAACTGACAAGGCCAAAGCCGTTGCAGAGGAATCGCCCAATTGCAAAGCCGCACGCGCCAACCTCGAGGTACTTAATAATAACCAGCTGGTATCCAAGGACTTGGATGGCGATGGTGAGGCTGAGAACCTGACGCTGGAACAGCACCAGGAAGAAATTGCTCAGGCAGAACAACAGAAAATTGCATTCTGCAAGCCAGATAAGCCGGTTGCAGAAGAAGCAGAAGAAGATGTGACCGAGTGAGTCGGTCCACCTGCGCAAAATGGAACTCAATCGCAGCGCACTGATTGCCGGCACCATGGTCGCCATTGGACTTGGCGCCGCGGCTGCATGGTGGTCGCGACCCGCCGCGGACAGCGCGCGGGACACTCGTGCGGCGCGTTCTGCATCCAATAGCCTTGCCGAACCCGCTACACCGCCGCGGCTGTATAAATGGCAGGACGACAACGGAGTTTGGAACTTTACCGACCAACCGCCGACGGATCGCAAGTTCCAGGAAGTACGTGGCACGCCCAACGTGACGTCGATGCCCACCATCGTGCCTGAGGCGCCCATGTCCGACGAAGCCGAGACGATTCCACCGCCTTCGGATTGAGCAAGACTGCATCGAACCGATTCTGATTGCGCAATGCTGGCGCCGCCACCAACTCGGCTGGCTCGCTCTGCAGCACGCGGCTATCATCGCCGGTCCATTGCCCAGCAGCGACGCACCCATGCGCCTTTCCCGGTTTCACCTTTGCACGATCAAGGAAGTTCCCGCCGACGCGGAGATCATCAGCCATCAGCTGATGCTGCGTACCGGAATGTTGCGCAAGCTTGCCGCCGGAATCTACACCTGGTCGCCGCTCGGACTGCGCGTGCTGCGCAAGGTCGAGGCGATTGTGCGCGAGGAAATGAACCGCGCTGGCGCGCTCGAATTGCTGATGCCGTCGATCCAGCCGCGCGAACTCTGGGACGAGACCGAACGCTGGGCGCGTTTCGGTGGACAGCTGCTGAAGATCAAGGACCGCAAGGAACAAGAATTCTGTTATGGCCCGACCCACGAGGAAGTCATCACCGATTTCGCACGCAACGAGCTGAAGAGCTACAAGCAACTGCCACTGAATTTTTATCAGATTCAGACCAAATTCCGCGATGAGATCCGCCCGCGCTTCGGTGCCATGCGTGCTCGCGAGTTTCTGATGAAAGACGCGTATTCGTTCCATCTCACGGCCGACTGCCTAGCCAGCGAGTACGACAACATGTACGCCACGTACGCACGCATCTTCACCCGCCTTGGGTTGAAGTTTCGCGCGGTTCAGGCCGATACCGGCGCGATCGGCGGCAATGCCTCGCATGAGTTCCATGTGTTGGCCGATTCCGGCGAAGACGCGATCGCGTTTTCCACTGAATCGGAGTATGCGGCCAATGTAGAACTCGCCGAAGCTGTGGCACCTGGTCACGCCCGCCCGGCAGCGGCTGCTGCGATGACGCGCGTGGATACGCCCAAACAGAAGACCATCGACGAAGTCAGCGCCTTCCTGAAGGTGACTGCGCAACAGTGCGTCAAAACGATCATTGTGCGCGGTCGCGAAGGACTGGTAGCGCTCTGCGTGCGCGGCGATCACGAGATCAACGAAGTCAAGGCACAAAAACTGTGCGAACTACCCGACGAATCCGAGCTCGCCACTGAAGCCGAGATCGAAGCGGCGATCGGTTGCAAGCCCGGCTTCATCGGCCCAGCCGGCTTACCCGCTTCAATACCCGTCATCGTTGATCGCGCCGCTGCGGTGCTTGCCGATTTCGTTTGCGGTGGCAATCAGAACGGCACGCATTACACCGGAGCCAACTGGGACCGCGACGCACGCGTCACCCGCGTCGAAGATCTGCGCAAAGTGATGGTCGGCGATGCCGCGCCCGATGGCAAGGGTGAAATCCGCATCGCGCGGGGCATCGAAGTCGGTCACGTATTCCAGCTCGGCCAGAAGTACGCCGAAGCCATGCAGGCCACGGTGCTCGATGAAGCCGGCCAGAAGCGCGTGATGTTCATGGGCTGCTATGGCATCGGCGTATCGCGTATCGTCGCAGCGGCAATTGAACAGAACTTCGACGCCGCCGGAATTATCTGGCCCGATGCGATAGCCCCGTGGAAAGTGGCAGTCTGCGTGATCAATCCGAAAAAGGATCCCGCCATCGATGCTGCGGGTGAGGCCCTGTACAACGACCTCAACGCTGCCGGCATCGACGCCGCGCTCGACGATCGCGGCCTGCGCGCCGGCCAGATGTTTGCCGACATCGAACTCATCGGCATCCCGCATCGAGTGGTGGTATCCGAACGCGGCCTCGCCGCCGGCACCTTCGAATACCGCCAGCGCCGCGCCACTGAAGCCGAAGCCCTGAGCCGCGAACAATTGCTGCAACGTCTCAGCTGATTCCGGCAGTATTTTGCCCCCGGTGGGTCCGCGTTGCAGGCGGACGCTGGTTGAGCACTCCGGAGCAAAGCACCGCAAGTCGGGTCCCGCGAAGCGGTACCCGACATCGGTATCGCAGGGCCAACAATAGCCGTCGAATCGCACGAGGTGGACTGGCCAACGCGCCCTGTATTCCCATCGGCGGAACCCGCTGCGCCCTAGGTGTTGATTGGCGCCCCCTCTCCACAAGCCGTAAAGCGGAAAGGCAATAAGCACGACCTGGCCCTTACCCCAGGGATTGCTGCACTGATTGAGGCCTGCGGTGGGTTGGTCGCGCCTGCATGCGCTCCCACAACGTCGACGGTGGAATGTGGGAGGCCCGGCCGGGCCGACCGTGGTGGTAAGGATTGCTGCGCCGATTGAGGTTTGCGGTGGGTTTGTCGCGCCTGCCTGCACTCCCACGTTCTGCGGTTTGATCGGTTTGTCGGGTTATAGCCGACGATGCAACCACGCGCGCGCAAACTTCCAATGCCTGACCACGGTGGCGACGCCGATGCTAAGTACGCTGGCGACCTCACCAAGGAAATGCGAGCGACTTGCCCAATCGGTGCGCTGATCGGCGAGTCTCAAAAACGCCTCGTGCGCAAGCTCAGTGGCGCGCAGCGAAAGCCGGTGTGCGGCTGGTTTGATCAGGCGAAGGGCAATGGCGCGCAGCGCCGGATAAAGGACGTGATCAGGCGCTGTTCGGCCTGCTTGTCGCCGTCGCGCCAGAGTGCGAGCAGCACCGCGATTTCAGCTTGATCGATGGGCGTGGACAAAGGATTGGGGGCACTGATGGGGTAAAGCCGATGATACCTTCACGCCCGCAGCTATTGTCCTTGGGTGTCGGCTTTTAGTGGCCAGCGAATGACAAAATGCAGTCCGTTGCGATTCTCGGCGGTGATGCTGCCACCGAGGAGCTGGGTGACGCGGTTGTAGACGATATGCAGACCCAGCCCTGAGCCACCCTTGCCGCGGCTGGTGGTGAAGAACGGATCGAAGATGCGCTTGAGCATTGACGGTTCGACGCCGACACCATTGTCCTGATATTCCAGAACCACCTCGGTGTTGCCGCGCGTGTACGCCTGTAGTTCAATCAGGCCATGCTGATCTCCGGGAAAAGCGTGCGCCAAGGCATTGCTGATCAGGTTGACGACTACTTGATAAATGGCACCCGGATAGGTATCAATCAGAATGTCATTCGGGCAGACGATGCGCAGTTCGTGTGAGGTTCGCTTCAACACCGGTTGCATCGCGAACGCGATCTCATTGAGATATTCGCCCAGATGGATCGTGCGACGCTCTTCGCTGCCCTGGTCAACGGCAACCTGCTTGAAACTGCGCACCAGTTGTCCGGCACGTTCGAGGTTTTTCAGAATCAGACGGCTGGACTCTTTGGCGCCCGCGAGGTACTTGGCCAGATCACTGCGCGTCAGCTGATTGCCTTCGATCTGGTGGCCGAACTGGTGGGTGATGCTCTCCAGGTGCGAGGCAGCGGTGATGCCGATACCCAGCGGCGTATTGATCTCGTGGGCGACGCCGGCGACAAGATTGCCGAGCGATGCCATCTTCTCCGACTCGATCAGCTGATCCTGTGCCAAACGCAGCACTTCAAGCGTCTGCTGCAGATCACTGTTGGCCGCGGTGAGCGCACGTGTGCGTTCGGCGACGCGCGACTCGAGTGCCTCGTTGCTGGCACGCAGGGCTTCTTCGGCAGTCTTGAGCGAAGTGATATCGCGATGCGTACCGATCATGCGCAGGGCGCGACCATTCGCGCCGCGATCCACTACCTGGCCGCGTGTCAGTACCCAGAACCATCCGCCGCGCTGGCTCCGCGCGCGGTACGCCATCTCGCAAAACTCGGTTTCGCCGCGCAGATGCGCACGCATGATCGCATCGTTGGCCGCACGGTCATCGGGGTGCACCAGTCGCTCGTAATACTCGGCGCCGAGCAAGTTCTCCGACTGGTCATTGGCAAAACCTGGCAGCGGATTCTCGCGGCGCACCTGGCCACTGACCAGATCCAGGTCCCAGAGTTCGTCGCGGCTTCCCCAGAGCGCCAGCTTGAGACGGTTTTCGCGCTCGGTGATCGCGCGCCGCGCCGCCCGCCGCTCGCGCGTGCGTCGACGCATGGCCTGAGCCAGCAACGCCATGCTCAGCATCACCACCAGCGCATAAAACAGCTTGGCTCCAGCCGACCACCACGGCGGCGGAAGGATCTCGATCGGCAATCGGGTTTCTGGACCAAATTCCATGCCATCGGCATTGGCCGCGCGCACCCGGAAGACATAATTTCCGGGCGGTACACGGGTGAAACTTGCCATGCGCTGCCCCTTGGGCAAATTGACCCAACTGTCATAGAGACCTTCCAGCTGATAGCTGAAACGTGACATATCGGCGTTGGCGTAATTCATGGTTGAAAAGCTCAACGCCCACACCGGCTCGGTATGCTGCAGACGCAACACGTCGACATAGGCGACGGAGACTTCGTGGTTTTGTTCGAGGTCCTCTGCGCGATAAACGTCAACACCGGTCAACACCACATTGGGACGCCGCAGATCGATCTGAAAATCGCGCGGATGAAATTGCACCACGCCGAGCAGACCGCCAAAGTAGAGATTGCCAGCCTCATCGGACGCACGCGAATTGATGAAGTAGCCAGAGCGATCAAAACCATCACTGGCAGTCAGGCCGCGCACGCGCCCGCTGTTGCGGTCGTACTCATCGATGCCACCGATCGAGCTGATCCATAACATGCCATCTGCGTCTTCCATCACGCTACCGATGGCATTGGCGCTGAGACCGTCACGCTGGGATATGTGGTAGAAGGTCAGTGCCTCGCCGCGATCGATGCGACTGATGCCGGCGCCTTGCGTACCCAGCCATAATTGCCCATCTGTCGTCTCGAGAAAACTGGTGATCACGTCACTCTGCAACGCGTTCTTTTCACCACGACGCGCGCGCACCACGGTCAAGCGATCTTTTGTCCGGTCCAGCCGCACCAGACCCGTACCGTTCATGCCGATCCACAGCATGCCGGCACGGTCTTCAAAGATCGCATTGACGCTGCTGCCGGGCAACGAGTGCTCGCCGTGCGCGGGATCGAATGCATACTGGACGCTGGATGTGCAGCCCGCGCACAGCGCCAGCAAGCCGGCGTCTTCGCTGCCAATCCACAACGTGCCATCGCGCGATTCATAAAGAGCGCGCGCCGACCGTGTCGGCAGCTGCAGGGTGCCATCACCGGAACGGACAAACCCTTCCTGTGATGGTTTGAGCATCGCCACGCCTGCGGTAGTTGCTACCCACAGCTCGCCATTTCCCCGTCGCAGAATGGCTTGCACGCCATCGCTGGGCAGCGACTCAGGATCGTCCGGGTCATGTCGATAGCGCCGGACAACGCCGCGCTCATGATCGTAGTGAACCAGACCTCCGCCCTCGAACAATCCGAACCAGAACGTACCATCGGGATCGCGCGCCATAGCGCGCGTTGGATTGGTGGGTATGCTGTTGGGATCGGAAGCACGATGCCGAATGATGCGCAGTGCACGTGTGGCCGGCTTGTGCAGTGAAACGCCAGCGGTCCAAGTGCCGAACCAGAGCAGGCCATCGCGGTCTTCCATCATCGACGGGATGCGGTTGGCGCCGATACTTCCAACGTCGCTGGCATCCTGCAAAAAATTGAGGAATTGTCCGTGCCCCTGGTAGCGGCTCAAGCCATTGTAAGTGCCGGCCCAGAGTTCGCCCTGTCGAGTCATCATCACGGACACGATGCGATCGTCAATAATGCGACCGGGCTGGTTCCTATCGGCCCGGTGATGGGCAAGCAGTTGACCGCCAGCGCTGAACTCGAACAGGCCGAGCATGTTGCTGCCGGCGAATACGCGTCCGTCGGGCGCAGACGTCAACGCAGTAATTTCTGCCTTTTTTGCAACGAACTCGGCATCGACCACCCACTCGCTCAATGTTTTCGACTGCGGCGAATACAAAAGCAGACCGCCGGCGCCGCCGATCAACAGCTCACCCCTTGGCATTTGCAGCAATGCGCGCACGCGACGCAGTCGCGCGTCTTTGGGCAACAGCGACTCGAATCGCTTGCTGCCAGTGCGCAATACCTGCACCGCTCCATCCTGAGTCGCCGACCACAGATCGCCATTGCGCGCGATCATCAGTGTGTTTACCTCGGTGCCAATCAGGCCAGACGGACCGCCCTCCAGAAAACGTTGCACGCTGGCACTGGCCAGGTCCATATAATTGATGCCGCCGCCCACAGTGCCAATCCATAAACCGCCCTTGCGGTCCGCTGCCAGCGCGGTGACATGACTGTCGCTCAGCGAATCGGCCCGTTCCGAGTCGGCGCGAAAAACACGAAACGCGTACCCGTCGTAGCGGTTCAGACCTTCCTGGGTGCCTAACCAGACGAAGCCTTTCTCGTCCTGTGCAACGGCGCGCGCTGTCGTGCTGGACAATCCTTCACGAATACCCACCGTGCGGAACCGGATCTGGTCACGGTTCACCGCGCCGTTGCCGGCGGCATCAGGCCCGGTCGCCGCGAGCAGCATCTGGCTCATGGCGATCGTCAGGCAGAACAGCGATCCCTGGAGCAATCTGCGCGGGCTCATGGCTCAAGCTAAGCGCCAAATCCGCAACGATGCAAGCGGATTCGCGAGCTGCACACCTGGCCACATCTGCCTGACTGGTCAATCCCCCTGGCATTGGCGTTGATCGCGACGCGCGTTGCTCGACCGACAGGCCACCAGCCTGCGTTACAGTGTCGGCCTGTCCCGTGCGCCGGAGCCCGTAATGAGCGTGAAGCCACTCAATCCCCTGGATATCTCATGGCTGATGGTCGAGTCGCGGGAGACGCCGATGCATGTCGGTGGGTTGATCCCCTTCACGCTTCCCGACGATGCACCGGCTGATTTTTTGCGCCAGTTGCTGGCCGATTTCCGCGCCTGTACTGACGTCGCACCGCCATGGAACCATCGCCTGCGCAAGCCGGGTTTGAAAGGGCTGCGCCCGGTCTGGGAAGAAGAACAGCACATCGACCTGGAACACCACGTGCGCCTGTCCGCATTGCCGCAGCCTGGCGGCGAGCGCGAGCTCGGACAGCTGATCGCCCGTCTGCACAGTCAGCCATTGGATTTGTCGCGCCCGCCTTGGGAGTGCGAATTCATCGAGGGCCTCGAAGGTCATCGCTTCGCGCTCTATATCAAAATGCACCATTCGCTGATCGACGGCATCAGCGGCATGAAATTGCTGGTGCGTTCGATGTCGCACGATGCGGAGTCAAGTCGGCGCCTGCCGCCATTCTTTGCCGTCGGCTTCCCGGCGCGGATGCGGCGTGAAGCGCCGGCACCGACTGCAGCGCAGGTGATCAGCGGTTTGGTCGATGCCGCGCGCGGCCAACTCAGCACGCTGCCGGATATCGTTCGCGCCTTCAGCAGCATGATCGGCTCCACGCGTAATGCAGGCGAGGCTTTGAAGATTCCT
>JAWXCG010000305.1:0-13099 GCA_034440555.1 Pseudomonadota bacterium | reverse complement strand
CTCCAAAGCGGTGTGGTCGCCAAACGTGGCCATTGCCTTTACATCACCTCCGGCACAGAAGAAGCGACCGGTCGCGGTGAGAACGACTACTTTGATCGACGGATCTTCGTCGCACGTCTGCGCGGCGACTGCCAATTCTCTAGCCATAAGACCATTTATTCCGTTCGCCTCGTCGGGCCGGTTCAGGGTGATGACGACAGTCTTTTCGCGCCGGTCTACGGTGAGGGTCTCGTAGGTTGCCATGAGTAGGGTGTCCAGAGTTTGTGGATGACGTCGATCTTGGAAGGCGATGTACCGGTAGTAGTGCGTAGTACCCGACGGCGGTACATCATCACCGCTTGAGGATACCGCCATGAGGATACCGCCATCATCGTGACCACAACGTCGGGTACCGCTGCGCGGGACCCGACCTACTTCTGGTGCTGCAACATGTGTTGGCAAAAGGTTTCCGACGCGCGCGCGTCTTCGGCTTTCTGCACCCCAACCGCAAGCGCATGATCGCCTTGCTGCATCTTCTTTTGAAGTTCGATCCCAGCGCCGTGTTGGTCAGCGCGTAGGTCGGGTCCCGTGCAGCGGTACCCGACGGCCCTGCTGTGCCCCTGCTGTGGTGCGCCGATGATCATCCTGCAACCGCAGATTCGATCTTGGCTGACAGCACCCAGCACAAGCGCAATGCCAGCCCCGATCCCGATCGCTGCGATCACCAGCGAGTCGCACTGACGCGCTACCTCAACAGCCCCAGTCAACATGAGGACATCAGCGTCCGCAAGCTGAGGCAAGCACTTGATTCAAATCCACGCGAACCATGCCAAAAAGCAGCGCGATCACACTTCGCTTCACACAAGCACTCTGCATCAACGCGCCTAAAAACGCTCACGCGCCCGCACCCGCACCCGCGCACACCGGAGCAGCAGCCAAAAAATGGTTATCCTTGAGCGCGCGCGACGCCCGCGCAGGACCGGGCTGGTCCAACAGATGGCTCAGATCGCCGCTGCGCGCGATCCAACCTTGTTCGTTCAAACCTCATTCGTTCTAATCTCATTCGTTAGGCGCCTCATGCAACGCCCGTGAATGGTTGTTTCGCTCCCGTTAGTTTGCGGAGCAAAAGACAAACCGCGACGAATGACACGCAAGTCAAGACGGAGCATATGAGCACTCCCCGGTCAGCTGGCAGGATTAGGAGGTAACCCTTTCCTTTGATAAGAGCCGAAAAACTAGACACACAAAACGGCATAGCAAACAGGCGAAAGACTTGCCAACCATCAGGGCGAGCTGTGCTCGATCCGGAAACGCTGAGGATCAGGGCGACACCAATGGCTGCACTGATTCCAGCAGAGTTCAACCACAAAGATGGAGAAGGCTCGAACAGCGTTATGACCGTTACCAGATACCAGATGAGGTAGCACCAGAGGACGATCTTGCCTGGGCGAAGATTGGCGAAATAGCGCAACAACTGCATGAAGTACTTCTTTGAGTTGCCTTTCTTGTCAGTAAAAAATGCCATGTATCCCTGCCGCCTATTTCGGCGCAGCAAGGCTAGATGATACGGAAAATCCTGACTAAAACACGGTGTTGTTTCGATGGTGCAGCCTATCTCCGCAGCCTAATCTTGCAGCGTTTCCGAACTTGGGGTGGGTGAATGAAATCGGGCACTAACAGCGGTGGCAGAGCGAGCGTAGTCGGCGTGGGCGTGAATGGCAACCACACAGATCGCGGCTCGGATCGGGAGTGTGATCAAGTGGTTGAGGTGCCCGATCCAGTGGGGGTGAGCCGAAACGACAGCAGTACGGCGTCGCGCACAAACAATGTGATCGGATTGCGCCGGATTTTATCCCGCCTGCTCGTCGCCCAAAGGGGCGCGTAGTGGGACTACGCAATCCTTTGGGCAACAACGCAGCGGGTTGAAAGACCAGCAAGAGTGTCACGTGCAAAAGAGGCGCATTATTTCTGCGCGACGCCTAACGGCCTCAATTTCACTTGCGCGCTCCAATATGGTGGATCGTTCACCGCTCCGGCTTACTCGATAAACGCGAAAACGCGGCTTCGGCGGCCATCGCAATCAATCGGTACAGGTTGGACTAGACAGAGTCGCCATCCACAACAACGGCTGATAGTGGGGCAACGCATTGCGATCATCACGAATGACCTCAGCACAATCACTCTGCTGCAGATCAACCAGCGTCGCTGTCGGGCTCGTGCCCGTGTTGGACTCGAAGCCGTTGCCGAACAAAACGTTGCTGGAAGTGTCGAACAATTCGTCGTAGACACTCAGTCCGCTCACACCACCGGGGCCACTGTTGAATGTGGTCAACACCACGCCACTGGCGATGTCAACGCGATAGACATTGCCGCTCAGACCGCCGGCGGTCCAGAACGATGTGCCGTCTGGATCAAGGTTGATGGCGAACAAGCCTTGCACATTGGTTTCGCCCAGGCTTTGCCGCGTGTAGGTTTGCAGCAGCGCACCCTGCGCACTGATGCGGTACACCTCTTCCTGACAGGCCAGCATCAGCTCGCGATTTGGGCGCAGCCGTAGCGCGTAACAGGGTTCGTTGGGCATTGTCGGCGGCAGCGTGATCAGGTCCGCCAAAACGCTACGCGTGCACACGTTGTAACGCCGAACGGTGGTGTCTTCGGATGTGTAATAGAGCGTGCATTGATCACTGGCAAGATCGATCCAATCGGTGCCGCGTGGTCCGGTAGGCAAGACGAAGCTGTCGAGCAACACACCGGACGGATTGAATTTCAGTACCGGCACTTGCGCGTCGGCTGGCGTAGCGTCGAATCCAGCTTGGCCGATATAGACATTGCCGATCTGATCAAACACACAGGACTCGTGGCGATTGAAATAGAGCCCCGGGGTGGTACCAAAGGAAACATTGCGTACCGCACCGTGCCGGCTGAACAGGCTCGGTGCAGTATGCGCGAAGCGCGTCGCCAGCACATCACCATTCGGGGCAAAGCACTGGCCGGTATTGGGGAAGCCAAAAGCGTTCGGCTGCTGTGTGTTCCAGGTGTCGATGTAGGTTCCGCTATTGGTGTAGCGGCGAATGTTGGTGGTCGCAGTGTCTTTGCCAACCAGGACGAATCGGGTACCTACGGGCAGATCGTCGCTGACGATGGTGCCGGCTGCGCTTAGCTTTCCACGCACACCATTGCCCATCGCAGCGTTCTGCACGTTGTGCGGGAACAGATCAAAAGCGAACGCCTCGTTCGCTTCGACAACGACGTCGCCGCTGATCTGAGCGGTTACCGTACGCATGACTTCGCCCGGAGCAAACGTAACGATCTGTCCGGCACCCGTCGCCAAATAGTCGCCGCTGGGCGGCGGCCCATCGGTTGCAGTGCCAAACGGACCTTTGACTACCTTGGCCGTCACCGTCTGCGCACTCGGCTGCGACAGCCGCACAGCGAAGAACAGGGTCGCACTGCCAGCGTTGCCTTCAATGAGCTGGGCATCATCGATGGTGATGCGCGGCGCCGGAAATACCTCCAACGCAGTCGGTGTAAAGCGCGTGGCCCAGTCCAGGACGTAGTTGCTCTCAACCAGGCTGATCATTGGCTCTCCGGGTTCAACGAGCACGCTGGCGTAAGTCACCAACGGGAACACTGTGCCCATCGCCGGCGCGTATCCAGGCGCGAGCTGCAGCGGCAGTGTCGAGGAGACGCTGCTGGGAAACCGTGTATTGCCGGCGAATGAAATGGTGTCAAAACTACCGGGAGCGGTGCCGCCGATGTCGAAACGCAGCTCAGCGCTGCCTACCGGAGCAGCACCGGTGATCGCCAAGTTGCCATACGGTGGCCCCATCTCGGCGCCCGGCGCCAGTAGCCCGGAGAAGTTGACCAGCTCGCCATCGATGACACCGCTACCGATCAGCTTGCTACCCAGCGGGAGGCCAAAGAAGAGGCCGGTTGGGACGCCGCGTGAATAGGTGCCATTGTCGAGAACGATGGTGAGATTGGCGTTGCCGCCACTGCCGTTCTGATGCCGGCAGTTGTCGAGCACGCCATCGCACAA
Organism: Pseudomonadota bacterium; assembly: GCA_034440555.1. Classification (GTDB taxonomy): domain Bacteria; phylum Pseudomonadota; class Gammaproteobacteria; order Xanthomonadales; family Ahniellaceae; genus 0-14-3-00-62-12. Next base: position 9,081 of record JAWXCG010000305.1, on the reverse strand, counting down.
CAGCATGCCGTTACTGATCGAAAGCAGTCCGTCCGCCTGTAAAATGGCGGCGTCACTGCCGCTCCCATTACTCCGCACCGTCAAGGTGCCCGGCCCGACGTGGGCAATGGTGCCGAAGCTCTCGATGCGAGGTGTGCCGGGGCTGACGATGCTTTCGCCAATGTAAACATTGCCGTTCGTGTTCAATGTCGCGCCGGCTTGCACCGTGAACGGTATTTGACCATCCAGATGCAGACGCGAATTGCCGCCTCCGAGTAAAAACGTTGCGCCCCTGTGCGGCAGGAATGCTCAATCCAACAGCGCGCATCGCTACGTCAATGATCTCGGGGCGTTGCACCTTTGAGCTTTTCCGGTTTCGCCGGCACACTAGCCCGAATTCATTCTTGAACGCCGCCTCGGCGATCCGCGCGCGGCCGTGGGTTACGAAGCCGTCCAAAAACGAAAACGCGCTGGACGTGGCCAAAGCGGCTGTGGCAATCAGGCTGACGTCTTTGTGGTCGAAGGACCGCAACGGTGTCGTTCCGGCGACGTCTCGCTCGGTGAACATCACGCCGATTCCCATCACCAGCGCTGGCGCACTGATGATGGGAGCGAGGAAAGCAACATCGTAGACGTTGCTGGCAAGCGCGTTGGGCGAAAGTAGAGTGCGCCAGCGGCTGAGCGCCCGATCGGTGATGCCTGAGCAAAGGCAAATCAGCCGAGCAAGCCCCGCTCAACAACGACACGCGCGCGTCTAAAACGATGAGGGCTACATACCCCATCTCACTTCAACTAGTTTTCCAGTTGCTCGAACGCTCCGGAGTCGCAGCGCCCATCGGTGCGCGCGAAGCCGCGAACGTCGGCGGCGGTGCAATAGGCATTCAAGCCGAAGTTGCGCTGCGGCCTGGCGATTTGGTCCGACGGCCAACCAAGCACGTCGAAGGCACCGCCGAAAGCTGCCAGGTTCAACGCGAACGCGCCCAAGTTCGACTGCCGCTGATCCATCGTCGGCAACGACGGACAGAGTGCGGCATTGACACCCAGTTGGTTACCGCCCTCGCTGATCAATTGTCCGCCCACCGTGCTAGAGCAGCGATCGTTGATCAGGCTATTGGCGTAGCGCAGCGTTGCGCCAGCGCAGAGGGTGCTATAGCCCTTGCGCAGCGCCGCAGTGCTGAAACCAACCCCGGCGTTTGCCGACATTGAAACATGCCGAAGCGTAACCGAGCCCAATACATCGATCGCCTGGCCGCGGCTGCCAAGGGCCTGATTGTTTGCGAACGAAAGATTCGATGCAACGAACGGTCGGCAGTCTGCATGTATCGCGCCACCGGCCCCGGCGAGCGCACTGTTGCCGTTGAGGCCCAGACGTTCCAATTCGACAGCAAAACTGGCACTGCCATAGATCGCAATCGCGCCGCCATTTCCAGAACTGGCGACGTTGTCGGCAAGCACCGAATCACGCAGTTGCAGCGGGCCACTTTGCGTTGTAACGGCGCCACCCTCGGCAGCTCGATTGCGTAACATGCGCACGCCCTCAATCACACTGATCCAACCGCTTACGCTCGATGTACCCGAACCCATCCAGATTGCACCGCCACTGATGCCCGCCTGATTGTCGGCCAGCTCGAACAGCGCCTCGGCGGCCGCGCTCGAACTCAGCGTCAAGACGAGCTTGGACGCGCTACTCACTGCAATCGCACCGCCATTGCGATCGGCGACGTTGCCACTGATGGTCGAGGTTCCATCGTCGCTCCAAGCAACGCCGGTGTAGCGAAGATCGACCGGGTTTGACCAGATCGATATGGCGCCACCATCCAGCGCGGCGTGATTTGACGCAATTTCGCTACCACTCGATTGCACGACACTCGTGGTAAAAACGGCTCCATAAAACGCCAGCGCCCCACCTGATGCAGAAGCGCTGTTATTGCGCAGGATACTGTCGGTCAAAACCAGATCGGTTCTGTCCAATTTCATCGCTCCACCGGCCACTGCGCTGCACGCCTCAACCACTACTTGGTTAAGATCAAGGCTGTGCATCGGCGATCCGCCGCGCTGCATATCGACACAACCACCCCAATCACCGCGACCATTCGACAGCGTCAGCTGACTGAGCTTCAACGCGACCGCGACCGGGGCATCCCAGTTGACCTTGATCACAGGGTTGTAGAACTTGTACAGCACATTCCAGCGTACTCGTGTCAAGTCTCGTCCGGCCCCAACGATATTCGCTGAGTGGGTGAACCAAAGCGGCCCCGAATCTGCTTCGTATGTTGCTGGTGTGGAATCGGTTCGGGTGAGGTTGTAGGTTTTTCGATCCAACAGAATGCGATCGACATCCGGTTTGATATTGGCGGCCAACACCGCTTCACGCAGCGAGCAATCCAGTGCGGTGCAGCCATTGGGCAATGGATCGTCGGTGCGCGTAACACGAATGTCTGCAGCAGCGCACAACGAGGAAAGTGTGAGTAAGCTCAACACGGCGAGAGGGCGGGTTCCGATCACGATGGTGCTCCGAAGTGTCCTGATGGACGTTGCAGCAGATAACGGGAAAAGCCTTCGAAAGGGGCCACAGCAACGCACTTTCATGGTGCACGGTGGCGCATGTCGTGGATGGCTTTTCCGTCAGCATCCGCACTCCGTGCGGCGCACAAAGCCGCAATCAAACACCATGCAGCTGTGCGCGCAACGACGCAGGCAGGCGATCCTGACGAAACGCCGCGCGCTTCAAACTCACCGACCAATCGTCGATAATCGTTGCTCGATGGCATCCAGACGCACATGCAATTCGGCATTGGTCTCGCGCAACTTAACCATGTTTTGCGCCTGGAATTCATCGTGTGCAGCGAGCTCCTGCACTACCCCCGCGAGCACTGCCGTCAGGCGTTCGTATTTGACGCCCTCGACCTCGCCCTTGGCGTTGCGCGTGATCAAGCGCTCGTCGAGCTCGGCGATTTCTTCTGCCACGAAGCCGATATCTGGCTGGTGCGAGCCCTTCCATTCGTAGCCCACCGGTCGCATCTGCTCGATCAGCGCCAGGCCCAGATCCAAATCGGAAATATGGTCCTTGTAGCGAATACTGGATGAGCAAGTCGCAAGCTGAAGCGACGCGCTACAGCAAATGCCAGTGCCACCTGCGCCACCCAGATCATCCATCCGCAACATGCCATTCACACGTAGCGCATTGCCCGCGGGGATTGCACTATTGATCGCAACGCCGCCCTCGGCACGAATCAAAAACTGGTCTGCTCCCGATGAGACGAAATCGATACCCTGCGTATCGGCCCAGACAAACGTGCCCTCATCGCCATTCGCATCGCCGGAGTTGGCAGCGCAAGTTCCGTCGCCAACCGCGTTACCCGGGCGGGTTATGGCATGAAGGCCCCCGACCCAGCTAAAGTCACTTCGGCGCAACTATCAAACCCACCGCCCACGCCACTTGCATCACCGTTGGCCCGGCACCAGTAGTTCATTGTCCGTGGTTCCGATGAAGTTGCTCCGCTGCGCAATTGCCCGCATTGCCCCCGGTGTCCCTGCACACTCCCGCGAGCGTGGCCTTCGGATCGAACCGTGTCGGTTCGCCCAGTGCCGTAAACGCCAAACCCTCATTTCCAACCTCGGTTTTCAGCCGCATAGCGGGCGCGTTGCTCAAGTCGATGCCGAAGTCGACATCGACCGAAAAAATTCCGTCCTGCACCGGCACACGAAACAAGCTGATAGGTTGCGTGATCGGCCGCGGGTCGGCTTCGCCGATCAAGGTCAAACGCAAATCGTAGCTGCCGTTGGCCAGCTTGCCGCCATCATTCAAAGTGCCGCGATAGGTCCACGGGGAAGCGTGCGCGAAACCCTGTACGGTCACCAGCGCGAATACCAATAGCGCGCGTTTCATCCTTTTTTCCGGAGGACGCAGCGTGGAATGTTGTGCCAGGGCAAACCGAGTGCGTCGTCAAGGGCCTTCAAAGCCATTGCCAAACAGCGGGTCTAAACCGCCGCAGGTGCCCGTGGTTGCTTTCGGTGCTGCCAGATCCGCCACGAGCGCAAAGCGGCCATCGAGCGACATGCTGGCCATACGCGGCGCACCATTCAGTGCTGCGGTCAGCGAAAAGCGCTGATCGGCGCTCGCTTGCGTGGTGGCCGCGCTCAAATCTGCGCTGCCGCTAAAACGCGGCTCAGCTGCCTGCGAAGGCGTTATCAGGACAAGGGTGAGCAAGAACCATGATTGCCGCATTGGTACCTCCAATAGCCCCGAATGGTGTGGGCGTCATCGCACTAAACGTAAAACTCGAACAAACGGGGACATAGAACTGACGATTGGGTAGCGAGCGCTGATTTGTCTGGCGCCGCATGAGCGCGTGTAGAGCACGCACGCTCAAATCAGAAACGCTTCGCCTGCCAACGCCTGACATCGCCTGACATGAGTGGCACAACCCACATCGCCCGCATGTTGCGAACTCAAGGCGTAGTTGGCCCCGTGCGCACAACGAAGCCCGGGCAATACTCATTTCGCCAAGCGCAGCTCAATTGCATCAAGGCGCGCACGCAGCTCGGCGTTCTCCTGCTGCAAAACCTCGATGCGTGCGTCCGACTCGATTCTCAGATCGCGCAGCGCTTCAACGGTGAGCGCTTCAAAGCCCTTGATCCCGACGGTCTTGTAGCCCTTTGCCTCGCCGATCCATTGCGGAAATACCTGTTCCAGCTCCTGCGCGATAAAGCCGATCTGTGGGCCGCTCGCGACCAAAGTTTTGGGGGCATCATCGCGATAGCGGAAGTTGACGCCGCGCAATGCCAGCAGGCGATCGAGGCTACCCGTCAGCGGCGTGACGTCTTGCTTGAGACGCGCATCACTGCTGACGCTCCACGCACCGCCACCAGGTTTGAAAGCATCGGCGTAGACGTTGAAGTCGCGGTTGCTTTCCAGAAACAACAGCGGAACGTTGGTTTGCGTCAGGCTGCGTTGGACTATTTTGAATTGTGCATCATTGGTGCTGCCCACCGTACCGCTGGTGGTGCTGATCTGAATACTTTCTCCGGTGCTGCGATTCGTCGACATCATCAGATCGACGGAAGTACCGTCGAGCGGACTGTAGAGCGTCGCTTCAACGTTGTCCGCCGGCGTACCATTCAATGCAAAACCGCCATGTGCGCGAATCAGAAATTGATTTGGCCCGGTCGAGGCCTGACCGAACTGGGAATCCGACGAGTGGTCGTTCCAATTAAATACGCCCTCGTCACCATCGGCATCACCCGAGTCACCCGCGTTGCAGGTGCCGCCACCGGGGTCATTGCCATCGCGAACACGGGCGCCAGTGCCCCCCGCCCAGGAGTGGTCGCCGCCCGCACAATTACCGAAACCTCCACCCACGGTGCTGTGCTCACCAATCGCTTTGTTGGTTTCACCGCCACTTACCGTGCTCAGCAGACCTTGAGCACGATTACCGCGCCCGCCACCGACGGTGGCGAAGTCGTTCTCCACTCGATTGATTTTTGCTAACTCTCCGCCGCCCGCAATGGTCTGTCCGCTGGATGCCGTTGCCAGCGTATTACCCTCGTATCCAGAAACCAGATTGGGGCTGGCAACGCTGGGGAAGACAGAAATGACTGCTTTGTTGTTGGCGCGCAGCAGCAGCGGCACATTGTTGGTCGCGCCGAGAAATTCGCCCGCTGCCACCACATTGCCGGTGGTATCCCAGCAAATGCCTGCGAGTGTAGCCTTGGGATCGAATCGCGTTGGTTCGCCAAGTGTTGCGAACCCAGCGCCACCCTGCCCGACTTCAGTTTTCAACTTCATCGCGGGCGCCTGGCCAAGATCAAGACCGAAGTCCACCTCGACCGAGAAATTGCCGTTGCGAACGCTAACGCCGTAAAGCGTTATAGGCTGCACCACGGCGCGAGTGGCGGCGTCGTTCATCAGCGTGAGGCGCAGATCGTAGCTACCGTCGGCTGGCTTGCCGCCGTCGTTGAGCGTGCCACGATAGGTCCATGGCGTGGCATCGACCACCGACGTTACAAGCATGAGCGCAATAAAAATCGAGGTGCGTTGCATATAAGGCCCTTCGTGAATGAGTGTGGGAGTTTCCATTTGCTACAACAGCCGGGTGGATCACTGCAAGACGCGCAACCGTCCCAAGGCTCGATCCACACGCTGAGCGCCGCGTGTATTGATGAAAACGACAAAACCGAGAAAGTGAGGCCACCAAGGCTCCAACAAAGATGTATTCGCGCGGCAAGAACTCGTGTCGCGAAAAAGCCAGGCTCGGTACTTGCTACCGAGCGCATGGCGGTGGGCCCGGCGATGACGAGCGCCGACATCAGCACGCTGGCAACGACTGCGAAAAGATGAATGGGCTTGAACACGGGTTGGCGCGCCAGTGGCATTGGGCGATCCAGGCACTACGAAAAGGCGATGGAACCCGGGACATGGGGCGCGCGTTGGCCGACTCCGTCTATCGAAAATGCGAGATGCACCGAGCGGTTAGCGGGCCGCTTTCGTCATCGGCCAGGACAGGTGGCCCGCGTTTGGCGCCTTTTACGTTATGAAGAATTGGACACCCCTGCGGAGGCGAACATGCACGTTTCAATTGCCGATCCTGGTGCGCCCGCGCCGAGTTTAGACAGACGTCGCTGGATGCCGATGCTTTTAGCGATGCTCGCACTAACGCCGGTCGGTGCAATCGCACAGAACTATGCCGAGCGCCAGGTACTGCACGCGACCGCGCAGGGCGAGGGATTTGTGGGCATGATGTTCGGTGGCGCGGTTGCCATTGATGGTGACTTGGCGGTGGTATCGGAGGTAAATCTGGGGGCAACCACGCAGCTGCGTGGCTATCGGCGCAATGGCGGCAACTGGTTGCCTGCGCCGGAGCTATCCATCCGGAACAACGGTGAAACGGTAATCGATATAGCGCTCAGTGACGGCAACTTGATCTACTCGGTCACGCATCTCCCAACGAGTAGCCGAACCGTGCGGGTGATGCGTGCGACCGCAACCGGCTGGGTGCAGGATTACGCTTTGAACTCCAGTCAGATTGAATTTGGTCAAGCGGTCGCGATTGCCGGCACGCGTGCGGTGATTGGCCATCCGGGCATACAGAGCAACGCGGGCGCGGTCTACGTTTTCGAGCGCGTCAGCGGTGGCGGAAACAACTGGACCAATACGGCCACACTGGTGCCGAGTACGCCGCAGGCCGGCGCGGAGTTTGGCTACACCGTCGCCATCGTTTCCGGCGCCGTGGTGGCGGGTGCTATCAGTGAGGATGTGAACTCTGGCGGCTTGCTGCAAAGCGCGGGCGCCGCTTATGTGTTCGAGTTGACCACGCCCAGCTGGATTCAGATCAATCGCCTGGTCGCGCCTACGCCGCTGGCGGGCGCGCGCTTTGGCCGTTCGGTCGCGATCAGCGGCCTCGACGAGGGCACACCCGACCGGCTGCTGATCGGCTCTAGCGAAAGCAACACCAGCGGGCGCGTGTACGCGTATCGTCGCGGCACCAGCAACTGGGTGTCGTCGTTTGTGCTGAACCCACCGACCGCGCAAGCTGGTCAGGAATTTGGTTTCAGCTTGAGCATGGATGGCGACACCGCATTGATCGGTGCTTACAGTTTCGATATTGGCGGCAGCGACACGGGCGTGGTCTATGGCGCCGACTTCAACAACGGGTTCACCTCGGCCACCTTACTGCAGCGAACCGATCCGTTGCAGGAAGTCGGGGCAATCACCGGCTTCGCGGTAGCGATCGATCGCAATGGCCCCACCGCGCTGATCGGCGCGCCTCTGGCCGATGCGTATGGCAACGCCAATCAAGGCGTGGTGCTGATGAGTCAGGGCAGCGCTGGCACACCGTTCCCACTGCTGCAGCGCGTGTTCGATCTGGGGCAAGGCCTGAGCAATGCGCGCTTCGGTAGTGCTGTCTCTGCCGATGGCGAAATGCTGCTGGTCGGCGCGCCCGGTGAATCCGTCGGCAATGCGGCAAGTATCGGCGCAGCATATTTGTTTCGCCGTGGGCCTGATGGGATTTACCTACTCGAAACCCGTTGGCAGTCGCCGCAAGGTGGCGTTGCGGATTTCTTTGGCGATGCGGTGGCGATCAAGGGTGATGTGGCCCTGGTCGGCGCGCCCTATGTCGATCTGGGCGGCACCGACGCGGGCATCGTTTACGTCTACCGACGTACCGCGGGGGTCTGGAACATTGAAGCGCAACTTTTCTCGCAGTGCGCTAGCACCAGCCGCCGCGCTTTTGGCCGCCGAATTGCGTTTGACGGCACCCACGCGATGATCGGTGGTGTTTGCCCACCAGCAACCGGCGGTGGGCCCTCCAATGACGTGGGTGTTCAGATAGCAACCCTTCAACAAAATGGCACCTGGACGTTTGGCCTCGACACCTATTCATCACGCATGAATGCCGGCGCCTGGGACAATGGCCTTGCCATCATCGGCAACCCGAACACGCGCGGCCCGCTCGATGACATCGAGGCCGGATTTGTGCGCATGTCACTTTTTGATGGCAGCAACTGGGTGGGTAACGGACCCTCGGATAACGGCAGCAATACGCCCACCCCGCAGGGCTATGGCTATGGCCTAAGCGTCGACCAGGGCACCCTCGCGATCGCCAGCTATCGACCGAATACACCAGTGATCGTGCGTCGTCGTAGCGGCAACAATTTTCTGCCAGAAGCGAGTCTGGTGCCGAGCGGCCTGACTGTGAGCGATGCAACACAGGCGGTCGCCGTGCAGGGCGTACGCATCGCGATCGGCGCGCCGCTGCACACCGTCAGCGTCAACCAGCAAGGCGCCGCGTTCCTGTTTGAAAAACGTCTGGGCGTGTGGCAACAGACGCAGCGCCTGGTCGCCAGCAATCCACGGCAGCAGTCCTACTTTGGCAGCACCCTGGTGTGGGCGCCCAATGCAACGCTGATCGTCGGTGCACCAGAAGAATCACCGCTGTTCCCCTTTGAGGGCGCGCTCTATGTCTACACCGAGCCGCCGCTGCTTAACGATGGGTTCGAGTAAGCGCTTTGACGATGCCCCCAGGCATCGTCAGCGAACGAGAACGCCCGGCCATGGATGGCCGGGCCGGAGCAGTGCTCCAGGGATGGCTGCTTGCCGCG